>NZ_KV791984.1:299079-407312 GCF_001808035.1 Proteus sp. HMSC14B05
TATCACCGACAGCAATTTTGATCTCTTTTACTACACCGGCAAAAGGTGCTGGAACTTCCATAGAAGCTTTATCACCTTCAACCGTGATCAGAGATTGCTCTTCAGCAATGGTATCACCCACTTTCACCATCACTTCGGTGACTTCAACTTCATCACCACCGATATCTGGTACATTAACATCTTTAATAGCAGAGGCTGCTGGTGCTGATGCTGCAGGAGCCGGAGCTGATGCAGAAGGTGCTGGCGCGCTACCTGCTACTTCAAATACCATGATAAGAGAGCCTGTGCTCACTTTATCACCGACAGCAATTTTGATCTCTTTTACTACGCCAGCAAAAGGTGCTGGGACTTCCATTGAAGCCTTGTCACCTTCAACCGTGATCAGAGATTGCTCTTCTGAAATGGTATCACCCACTTTCACCATCACCTCGGTGACTTCAACTTCATCACCACCGATATCCGGTACATGAACTTCTTTCAGTTCGCTCGCAGCAGGTGCGGCAGCAGAAGGCGCAGGAGCGGCTTCTTGAGCGGGTGCCTGAGCACCCTCTTCAGTATCAAAGATCATGATAAGAGAGCCAGTTTCGACTTTGTCGCCCACGGCAATTTTGATCTCTTTAACAATACCCGCTTGTGGTGATGGCACTTCCATAGACGCTTTATCGCCTTCTACAGTGATCAAGGATTGTTCTTCCTCAATATGATCACCGACTTTCACCATCACTTCGGTGACTTCAACTTCATCTGCACCGATATCAGGGACTTTAATTTCAATAGACATTCACTTTACCTCTTACGCCAGACGTGGGTTTACTTTTTCAGGGTTGATGTTGTATTTTTTGATTGCTTCTTCAACAACCTTCACATCAATCTCACCACGTTTAGCTAATTCGCCTAATGCAGCAACAATCACATAAGAAGTATCAACTTCAAAGTGGTGACGCAGATTTTCACGGCTATCTGAACGACCGAAACCATCTGTACCTAAGACACGATAGTCGTCAGCTGGCACATAAGTGCGAACTTGTTCTGCAAACAGTTTCATATAGTCTGTTGAAGCAACAGCGGGTGCATCATTCATGATTTGAGCAATGTATGGTACACGAGGCTCTTCTGATGGATGTAGCATGTTCCAACGTTCACAATCTTGACCATCACGAGCCAATTCAGTGAATGATGTTACACTGTACACATCGGAACCAATACCATATTCAGTTGACAGAATTTGTGCCGCTTCACATACGTGACGTAAAATAGAGCCAGAACCCAGTAACTGAACTTTACCTTTCGCGCCTTCCAGAGATTCCAGTTTATAGATACCTTTACGGATACCCTCTTCTGCTCCAGCTGGCATTGCTGGCATATGATAGTTTTCGTTTAACGTTGTGATGTAGTAATAAACGTTTTCTTGTTTATCACCATACATACGCTCTAAACCATCTTGCATAATGACAGCAACTTCATACGCGAAGGCCGGATCGTAAGAGATACAGTTAGGAATAGTCAGTGATTGAATATGGCTATGACCATCTTCGTGTTGTAAACCTTCACCGTTTAGCGTTGTACGACCTGAAGTACCACCAATTAAGAAACCGCGTGCTTGTTGGTCACCCGCAGCCCAACATAGGTCACCAATACGTTGGAAACCAAACATTGAGTAGTAGATATAGAATGGGATCATTGGCAAATTGTTAGTGCTGTAAGATGTTGCAGCCGCTAACCAAGATGCACCCGCACCCAATTCGTTAATACCTTCTTGCAGGATCTGACCTTTAACGTCTTCTTTATAGTAAGCAACTTGCTCACGATCTTGAGGCGTATATTGCTGGCCATTCGGACTGTAGATACCGATTTGACGGAACAGACCTTCCATACCGAAAGTACGTGCTTCATCAGCAATAATAGGGACTAAACGATCTTTAATAGATTTGTTTTTCAACATTACGTTCAACGCACGAACGAATGCGATAGTAGTAGAAATCTCTTTAGATTGTTCTTCTAATAACTGGCTGAAATCTTCCAGTGTAGGAATTTCTAATTTTTCATCAAAACGAGTACGACGAGCAGGTAAGTAACCTTCTAGTTCCTGACGGCGAGCATGCAGATATTTGTACTCTTCTGAATCTTTATCAAAAGTGATATAAGGCAGTTCTGCTACTTTCTCATCGCTAACAGGGATATTGAAACGATCACGGAAATGTTTCACACCGTCCATGTTCATTTTTTTCACTTGGTGAGCGATGTTTTTACCTTCTGCCGTTTCACCCATACCATAACCTTTGATGGTCTGAGCTAAAATAACGGTTGGTTTATCTTTGGTTTCTTTGGCTTTTTGGAATGCCGCAAAAACTTTCTTCGGATCGTGACCACCACGGTTTAACGCCCAAATTTCGTCATCAGTCATATCTTTAACTAATGCGGCAGTTTCTGGGTAACGATTGAAGAAATGCTCACGAACATAAGCACCGTCGCGAGATTTGAAAGTCTGGTAGTCACCATCCAGTGTTTCATTCATTAACTGGATCAGTTTACCGGAAGTGTCTTTACGTAGTAGTGCATCCCAACGGTCGCCCCACATCACTTTGATCACGTTCCAGCCAGCACCGGCGAAGATACCTTCTAATTCGTTAACAATTTTGCCGTTACCTGTAACTGGGCCATCAAGACGCTGTAAGTTACAGTTAACCACGAAGCACAGGTTATCTAATTTTTCGCGTACAGCGATAGTGATAGCACCTTTAGATTCTGGCTCGTCCATTTCACCATCACCTAAGAACGCATAAACACGTTGCTTAGTGGTATCTTTTAAGCCACGGTGATCTAAGTATTTCAAGAATTTTGCTTGATAAATCGCAGATAGTGGCCCCAAGCCCATTGAAACGGTTGGGAACTGCCAGAATTCAGGCATTAATTTAGGGTGTGGATAAGAGGATAAACCTTTACCACCAATTTCTTGACGGAAGTTATTTAATTGCTCTTCAGTCAGACGCCCTTCTAAGAATGCACGTGCGTAGATCCCCGGAGAGATATGACCTTGGAAGTAAACTAAGTCACCGCCATCATTGTCATTATGAGCACGGAAGAAGTGGTTAAAGCAAACTTCATATAAAGTTGCAGAAGACTGGTATGACGCCATGTGCCCGCCGAGTTCCAAATCTTTTTTGGACGCGCGCAGAACCATCATTACTGCGTTCCAGCGAATAGCAGAACGGATACGACGTTCCAATTCCAGATTGCCAGGGTAAGCGGGTTCATCTTCAACAGGAATAGTATTGATATAATCACTGTGTACAGAGCCACCTAAAGCAATATCAAGACCGCCATTACGGGCTTGTTTTAATACCTGATCAATCAGGAACTGTGCACGCTCAACACCTTCTTCACGGATGACCGAGTCGATCGCTTGTAACCAATCGCGAGTTTCGATCGGATCCACGTCATTTTTCAGCATATCTGACATGGTGTATTCCTTATCTGTTATCTGTTTCTAATGGTTATAGGAGCCTATCTTCCCGTGATACCACGGGGATATGACGGGAAGATAGGCCCTGCTGTTATTACCGCTACCCCTGAATATTGCAGGGAGATAGGTAGTACAGACTCAGCGGTCAGGATCTGTGCTACTAAAATAAATCAGGATGTTGTTGGAGCCGGCGTAAAGAACGCTCACGACGAGTATGTTCACGACTCATATCCAACAAAACATCTTCAATAAAGGCCAGATGGCGGTGTGAAGCTTCACGGGCTGCTTCTGGCTCTCTATTAATAATCGCCTGATAAATCTGTGTGCGATGCTCACTTACAGCAGTTAACATCTCTTTACGTGTATAAAGAAACTCAAAATTTTGTCGGATATTCTGCTCAAGCATTGGCACCATACACCTTAATAAGTGTAGCAAAACGACATTATGAGCAGCTTCCGTAACGATTAATTGGTATTGCAATACCGCATCCGACTCCGCCGCGATATCCCCTTTATCATGAGCATCAATAATGCGAGCATGACTGGCTTTAATACGCTCAAGATCATCATCAGTACCGCGTAATGCAGCATAATAAGCCGCAATACCTTCAAGGGCATGGCGTGTTTCTAACAGATCAAATTGAGATTCTGGATGCCCACTGAGGAGTTGAGCGAGAGGATCGCTAAAGCTTTGCCAAAGGTTATCTTGCACAAAAGTTCCACCACCTTGGCGGCGTAATAAAAAACCTTTTGCTTCCAATTTTTGGATTGCTTCACGCAATGAAGGACGCGATACATCAAATTGCTTTGCCAGCTCACGTTCAGGCAGGAGTTTTTCCCCCGGACGTAGGGTGCCTTCTAAAATAAGATGCTCAAGTTGTTGTTCTATCACATCAGAAAGCTTTGGTTGGCGGATCTTTGTGTAAGCCATATTGCTAGAAGCCATTATTGGATAACTATTACCTTGGTTATTGAAATGTCAATTGGTAATACCAATTTAATGTAATGGATAATAAAGTAACAAAGTATTTACTAACTGTCCATACAGTTGTTGAGCGAAATCATAAAAACCTGCAAATTTTAACAAATTATTTGATAAATTCATCAAATTTGATAACTAGATCGCATTATTAGAAAAGATTAAAAACACTATTTTTTAACATTGATTAAACACATAAACAGTCACACTGAAGCGTGACAGCATTCATATATTGATTATCAATGCAAAAATATCAATTATTAATGCATTTTGTTGTGTTATTTTGCTAATAGTGCTCGGTAATATGACCAATTAAAATGAGGTCCTGGATCTGTTTTCCGACCAGGTGCGACATCACTATGTCCGGTAATATTTTCTTTAATGCCCGGATAGTGTTCAATAAGTTGCTGAGTGAGTGTCGATAATTGCTGATATTGCTGCGGCGTAAAGTCACACTCATCGGTTCCTTCTAGCTCAATACCAATCGAGAAATCATTGCATTTCTCTCGCCCTTTATAGAAGGAAACCCCAGCATGCCACGCTCGTGCCGTAAAAGGCACATATTGCACAATTTCACCATCACGGCGAATTAAACAGTGCGCAGAAACACGCAGATGTGCAATCTCATTAAAAAAAGGATGATCATCAACAGCAAGCGTATTGGTAAACAGTTGATCAATATAAGGTCCACCAAATTGCCCAGGAGGAAGACTGATATTGTGGATAATCAACAATGAAGGGATTTCACCTTCAGGTCTATTGTCATAATTTGGCGATGGAACGTGCTTTACTCCCGTTAGCCAGCCTTGCTTAATCTCCACAACACCCCTCTTTTTTCTACATTTAAAATCATATTAGCTATTTTTATTAATAATATCCGCCAATTAATGCGAACTTGCTCTCAATAATAGTGGTTAATTTTGTATCACGCCTTTTTCTTTTCGATATTTTACTCAATTCTTAGCTTCTCTATTCGCCAATAAAACGCTTTTTTCTCATACTTCAACAGGTTATTTATCAAGGAGAGAAAAATGAATACATTAAATTATCACTCAACAGAGAATGGATTCACGCTAATGGAATTGATGATTGTGATTGCCATTATCTCAATTTTAAGCTCAGTGGCGATCCCTGCTTATCATGGTTATATCCAAAAGGCCGCCTTAACTGATGTATTACAAACCCTGTCGCCTTATCGTTCTGCAGTGGAACTTTGTCACTATGAACATCAATATAACCAATGCCATGCTGATGCCAGTTTTATGCCTCAACAATTTCGTAGTCGATACCTTACTGATATTCATGTTGCCAATGGCGTTATTAGTGCAAAAGGTAAGGCTCAACTAGAAGGGCTAACCATCGTAATGACTCCTGCAACAAACAGTAAAGAGACACTTCCCCATTGGCAAATTAACTGCACATCAACTAACACCGCGTTACAAAAGCTATGCCATAAGGTTTTTAAATCTCATTAAACCAATCTAACGACAACCTCAACCAAGGTGGAAAAGCCAATAGGCTCTGTTTCTAGCCCTTACCATCCATAAATCATTTATCGTAAAAAAGAGCTTTCATGAATAATACTATCCATACAGCAACAGAGTTTATTGAGCAATTGTTACGTCACAGCCTTGCTCAACGTGTTTCTGATCTTCATTTAGAGCCACAACAAAATAGCCTGAGAATTCGCGCGAGAATTGATAATCATCTAGTGTTGTTTTCTCCCCCTGACAATCAATTAGCTAACGAGATCCTGACACGTTTAAAAATCCTCGCGAATATTAATATTGCCGAAAAACGCCTACCACAAGATGGTCAATTTAATTGGTCTTACCAGAAAAACAATTATTCAATACGTGTTGCGACACTTCCTACTTTATATGGAGAAAAAATAGTTTTACGGCTCATGAATAATCTGCAACAGCCACAATTAGCACAGTTAGGTTTTCAAACAATTCACCTAACACTATTAAAAAAATATCTTACTCAACCTCAGGGAATGATTTTAGTCACCGGCCCCACAGGGAGTGGTAAAACTTTAACACTCTATAGTTGTTTACAATATTTAAATAAAGATAATCGTAATATTAATAGTATTGAAGATCCTATTGAGTTACCTATCCATGGCATTAATCAAACACAAATAACAGAAAAAGCTGGTATTACTTTTGCAACAATATTACGGGCACTATTACGCCAAGATCCCGATGTTATTATGATAGGTGAAATACGTGATCAACAAACAGCAGAAATAGCAATAAAAGCGGCACAAACAGGCCACCTAGTTTTATCAACACTGCATACTAACTCTACCCAAGCAACACTCGCCCGTTTGGCTAATTTAGGCATCGCAAAAGATTTAATCGACTCTTGTGTAAAATTAATTATTTCTCAACGTTTAGTTCGTTGCTTATGTAGCAACTGTAAATACCCATCACCGGAACAGAAAAATTTCATTATTAATAATCAACAAATTATATTACCCAATTGGCAAGCAACAGGTTGTCAATTTTGTTATTCCGGCTACAAAGGCAGAACAGCTATTTATGATTGTTTTGAACTTGCCAAGCAATCACTCCCCTCACCTTACGCACTATTTAACTCAGGTATTGAACTGATAAAAAAGGGGATCACGTCTTTAGATGAAGTTTATCAAGTAGTCGGAGATATTGAATGAAATTACATTTTATCTATCGCTATAATGCATTAACTTATCAAGGAAAATGGCTAAGTGGCAACGTTGTCGCTCAATCTAAACATGAAGTTATTGATCAACTTATTCAACAACAAAAATTACCAGTAAAAATTCGCCTATATAGGGTAATAATCTTTCAAAATAGTGATAAACAATACCGCATTCAACTTCTTGAACAGTTAGCGTTATTACTTCATTCAGGCTTAGCACTTTTGCCCGCATTAACACTGCTTAAAGAAGAATGTCGTTATTTACATTGGCAATGTGTTTTAAATGATATTATTTTTCACCTAAATCAAGGAGGCGCGCTGTCTAAACAGTTAAGTCGTTATCCACTCTATTTTCCTGCTAATTTAACCCATTTTATTTATATTGGTGAAGAGAGTGGTAAGCTTGATGAAGTTCTCTTATTACAAACAACACAATTAAAAAACCAGCGGGATTTAATAAAAAAAATAATAAAAGCTTTTCAGTATCCTCTATTCTTATTATTAACATTAATCGTTATTACAATATCTATGTTGAGCTATGTTTTACCTGAATATCAATCTTTATACAGTGCATTTAATACTGAGCTACCGACACTAACATTAACCTTAATTAGATGTTCTCAATGGTTTTCTCAATATAGTTTAATTATCCTGCTGTTTATATTAATAATTTCTTATAGCTATTACACTATTAAACATCACAATGCTAAATTTCGCGACATTGAACAACGATGTTGGCTTAATCTTCCTTACTTGGGCATCTTATTAAGATATCACCAGCTACATATTATTTTTCAGATAATGACGATTACACAACAAGCTGGATTACCACTATTACAGGGATTAAAAATTATTACAGAGCAATTAACGCATTCACTGTATCAACGAGCACTCACTGATATGATAGCGCATATTACTCAAGGAAAATCACTTAGCTCATTTATGCGACATAATCCTCTATTCCCGCCAATCTGTTATCAATTTATCTCTTCAGCAGAAAATTCTGGACAACTACAGTTTTTTTGCCAGCAACTTACCCACTGGTTTTATCATCAATTAGAAGAACGCCTTGATAGTGTAAAAACATGGCTTGAGCCTATTTTAATGACACTGATCGCATTGATTACTGGCACGCTTATTATTGCGATGTATCTTCCGGTGTTACAACTAGGTGATACCATACATTGATGCTAGCAATATCCTAAAGTCATTAACAATGCGTCTAATAATCAAAACATCAGTGATACAATGCATCATCATTACATTTTGATATATTAATAGCCGATTAAGCGAAGATTTAGCCACTTACTGTAAGCTAGGCTGTCAGGGTAGCAGAAAATCGCTTATCATAATAACTGAATAAAACCCAAATATTGCGGTTATTATCTTGTGATAAAAATCAGTTTAAGCTTTAGAATATCGCAATCAACAGTAAATTTTGATTAATTAAAAATAGACGAACGCAATGACTTATACAGTTGCTCTTACAGGTGGTATTGGTAGTGGTAAAACGACCATCGCTAATGGTTTTGCCTCACTCGGCGTCCCTCTTGTGGATGCGGATGTCATTGCACGATTAGTGGTAGAGCCAGATTCGCCGGGATTAAAAGCCTTACAGCAACACTTCGGTGACACAATTTTATTGCCTGATGGCAAGTTAAATAGAGCGCAATTACGTCATATTATTTTTCAAAATCAACAAGAAAAAGCGTGGGTAAACCAGTTACTCCATCCACTTATACAACAAGAGACGCAAAAACAAATTCAACAAATTCGCGCCCCTTATTTTATTTGGGTTGTTCCTTTATTAGTTGAAAATAAACTAACACATTTAGCCGATCGTATTCTTGTGGTTGATGTGACTGAAGAAGAACAAATTACCAGAACTATGCAACGTGATGGTGTAAGCCGAGATCATGTACTCAAAATTTTACAAGCCCAAGCTAAAAGAGAACAACGATTAGCCGTTGCTGATGATATTATTGAAAATCACGATAATAGCTTAAATCAAGATGAACAAATAAAACAACTTCATCAGCATTACTTAGAATTAGCTCAAAAAAGCAATACAGGACAATAGCCATGAGTGAAGAAACCTCAACAATTATTTTTGAACACCCGCTTAATGAGAAAATGCGTTCATGGCTTAGAATTGAAAACTCATTAATTCAATTAAATAGTTTTCAATCTATTAATTCATTATCTTCTGCATTATCTTTTTTTCGTGCCGTTTCAGAATTTATTGAAGTTTTAGATCGCGGAGAGATCCGCGCAGAGCTACTTAAAGAGTTAGAAAAAAGACAAAAAAAACTGCAACAGTGGTTATCCTTTCCTAATGTCGATAAAGAGATTGTCAGTCATATTATTAATGAGTTATCAGAAAGTGCTTGCGCATTAAGTAAAGCACCACGTATTGGACAACATTTAAAACAAGATAAAATCATCAGCTTAGTAAAACAACGCCTCAGCATTCCGGGAGGATGTTGTAGCTTTGATGTCCCTACTTTGCATTTGTGGTTAAATCTTCCTCAAACGGTGCGTACTGAAAAGTTAACTTGTTGGCAGGAAGGGTTATATCCTCTACAAAATGCATTAAATGCCCTATTAACACTTATTCGTCAATCAGATACATTTAAATCGGTATTAAGCCATAATGGTTTTTATCAAGACAGTACGGAAGAAGGTGAATTATTACGGATCAAGCTACTTGCCAGCCAGCAAATTTACCCTCAAGTCTCAGGACACAAAAACCGTTATGCTATTCGCTTTTTGCCTCTTGATAGTGAGCATGGCACAATCCCTTCTGAGCTACCTTTTGAGATTTCATGTTGTTAATATAGCTTAATATCAACAACAGAAATCATCTCAATTAAATTCAGGAGAGATAATGAGCGAAAAATTAATAGTGAAATGCCCAACATGCCGAACCGAGGTAATATGGGATGAAAGTAGCCCTTATCGTCCTTTTTGTTGTAAGCGTTGCCAGTTAATCGATTTAGGCGAATGGGCGGCTGAAGAGAAGCGAATTCCAAGTCAAAGCGAAAGCAATGACAGCGATGAATGGAGTGAAATGCCAGAGCAAGATCCTAAGCCGTTTAATTAAACGCCCACAGCATACTCATACAGCCACAACAATCATGAAGTGGCTGTATTGATTATTTTTGCAATAAGGCAACAATAGAGCGATTAGCTGGCGGAAAATCTTCGGCATTTAAGGACATAATAGGTACCCAGCGGGAAAGTTGCCCCTCTTTACCGTAAGGTTTATTTTCCCACTCTGTGACTAAAAAGAATGATAATGTAATATGCCTATCAATAAAATCATGCTCTACCGTTTCAAGCAACTGGCATTGCGTCACATTAATACCTATTTCTTCTTGCAACTCACGGTATAATGCCTGCTCTGGCGTCTCTTTATCTTCTAGTTTTCCACCAGGAAACTCCCAATATCCTCCCATATGAGATGTCAAAGGGCGTTGGGTAATAAATACATTATTTTGCTTATCACAAATCACACCTGCAGCAATATGTAGTTTTTTTTTATCTATCATAAACAGCCTTATTAGATCATACGTTTCACTGACAAACTTCACCATTATACCGTAGATCCAATAGTATGAGGTTGATTTTCTTTCTTCACTATTCAGCACCTGCTCCCCTCTGATGAACGACCCGCAAAAGTTGGACTCTTTTCGTTTAAACTCAATCATCACTATTTATTAAGATAAATAAATAGTAAAAGTATAAATGCTTTTATATTTTATTTATTAAAATGAAATAATTATTCACAGAATGAATATTTTATATAATGAAATAAATAAATCACTGCCAACAAATGAAAAGTCGCTTTTAACTTAATTAAATATTTTCAAAACCGCTCTCAGTATTCTTCTTTTTTCTCTAAAAAACCTATTTTTTGGTTAATTGATTTTTTCCAACTGGTAATTTACATAGCAAAAATCACAACAAATACAATAACAATAAAAATTAAACAAATGATTTTATTTGTAGATAACGCTTATTCTCTCTAACAAAATCATACTAATTATTTTACGTTTATTGATAGTTAATACTAAAAAAAGGAAAAGTTTTACTTAAATCCATCAATTTTAAAAATATATTCAATTAAAGAGTAACTGGTATTTATTATTTTTAATTTCAATATAATAATAAAACATTATTTATTATCTATATATATTAAAGCCCTATTATTATATTTGAATTAATACCTTTATCTCGAGGTAAAATGAAAAAAAAAGTTGTTTTATTAACACTATTAAGCTGTTTTTCTACCAGTGGATTAAGCGCAAATGAAACAGGAAATTTAGGCTCAATCAGTGAATCAAGGCGTGCATTGCAAGATAGCCAACGTGAAATTAATCAATTAATAGAACAAAATCGCTATCAGCAACTGCAAGAAAAAGCGGTAAATATTTCACCTACCCCAACTTTAATTACTGAGTCAGAACACTGTTTGCCTATAAAAGGCGTTTATATTCAAGGTATTACTTTACTTACTGAGAAGGATCTCAATTCATTATCTCCATTACCAGATCAATGTATTAAGAGTGCTGATATTAATCGCCTCGTGAAAGAACTCACTCAGCGTTATCTTCAACATGGTTATATTACTGCACGTATCCAATTCTTACGTCCTAACCAACATGGCGAATTAGGTCTGTATGCTATTGAAGGGTTTGTTGAACGTATTGAAGGAGGTGATCGAGGTGTTAACACCACACTACTATTTCCTCGAATCAAAGGGCAACCATTAAAACTCGCTACACTCGATCAAGGCTTAGATCAAGCTAACCGCTTGCAATCAAATAAAGTCACAGTGGATATTCTTCCCGGTACCGAATTGGGGGGATCTGTCATTAAGTTGTCTAATCAACGAAAATCACCTTGGCATCTCAATATCGCTAGTGATAATTATGGACAGAAAAATTCAGGCCGCTGGTTAATACGAACGAATGCTAGTTTAGATAGCCCATTAGGTTTATCTGATTTTGTAAGCTTAAATGCCAACATAACAACAGATAACCCGAATACCCGTTTTAATCGCGCTTATACTTTGCTCTATTCAATTCCTTATGGTGGTTTTACTTTTAGCTCTTTTGGTAGTTATTCGGAGTACCAATTTCACCAAAAATTACAAACACGTACTGTCAGCTTATATGGCGATACCACTCAAGTAGGTATTAGAGGCGATTATGCTTTTAGCCGTAGCCAAAAACAAATTGATACCTTAAATATTCAAGTCACTCATAAACGTATACGCAACTACTTTAGCCAAATTCGTTTAGATCTCAGTAGCCCTAAATTAACCACGGTTGAATTAGGGATTAATCATTTGCAGATTATTCCAAATGGCGTATTGAGCACTAATTTAAGTGTTGAAAAAGCGGTCGGCTGGTTTGGCGCAGAGGAAACACCCTATATCGCTAACGGTAATGGTAACGACTATCGCTTTACAAAAGTTAAGCTATTTGCCAATTGGTATCAACGCTTTTCTCTATGGCATTCTACATTTTTATTCAATAGTACTTTTTTAGGCCAATACAGCCACGACACACTCCCCGGCGTTGAATGGCTAAGTTTAACAGACAAAAACGCTATTCGTGGTTTTGATCAAAGCACACTTTCTGGTGATAACGGTGGCTATTTACGCAATACCCTCTCCTATCCCTATCGACTTAACCACTTTTCTATCACACCTCGTATAGGGATAGATATCGGTCAAGTAAAACAACATGGTAACTACAAAGGATGGCAAGGTGGTTACGGCCTAAGCTCCGGCTTAAATATTCAATATCAACAAGCACAACTCGACCTTGAAGTTGCAAAAGGCGAGTTACTGTATCACCAAACAAATTCCAATAAAACCAAAGATCCTACTCAACTACTGGTTAAATTTTCATACTTATTTTGATCTACATTCATAGCAACAAATGGAGATAACTCTATGAAATCAAAAAACTTTAAACTTTCACCCTCCGGGCGACTTGCTGCGTCTTTAGCAATAATTTTTGTCTCTCTTAATGCTTATAGCAATGGCATCGTGCCCGATGCAGGCCATCAAGGGCCGGATGTCTCTGCTGTTAATGGTGGTACGCAAGTGATTAATATAGTCACGCCAAATAACGAAGGGATTTCTCATAACCAATACCAAGACTTCAATGTTGGCAAGCCTGGGGCTGTATTTAATAACGCATTAGAAGCGGGACAATCTCAACTTGCGGGTCATTTAAACGCTAACAGCAATTTAAATGGTCAAGCTGCCTCTTTAATTTTGAATGAAGTTGTTAGCCGCAACCCATCATTCTTATTAGGTCAGCAAGAGGTCTTTGGTATCGCTGCTGAATATGTGCTTTCTAACCCAAATGGTATCACATGTGATGGTTGTGGTTTTATAAATACCAGCCGCTCTTCATTAGTTGTTGGTAATCCGCTCTTTGAAAATGGTCAGCTAAAAGGCTATAGCACCCTCAACAACACCAATTTACTATCGCTTGGTAAAAATGGCTTAAATACAACAGGGTTGTTAGACTTAATTGCTCCTCGTATTGATAGTAGAGGGAAAATCACTGCCGCTGAAATTTCAGCCTTTACTGGACAAAACACCTTCTCACAACATTTTGATATTCTCTCTTCACAAAAACCCGTTTCAGCATTAGATAGCTATTTCTTTGGTAGTATGCAATCGGGTCGTATCCGCATTATTAATACGGCTGAAGGTAGTGGAGTTAAATTAGCAGGTAAATTTACCGCAGATAACGACCTAAGTGTTAAAGCCGATAATATTCAAACAGATAGTCAAGTCCGTTATGACAGTTACGATAAAGATGGCAGTGAAAATTACCAAAACTATCGTGGCGGGATCACGGTTAATAATAGTGGCTCTAGTCAAACACTCACTAAAACCGAATTAAAAGGTAAAAACATCACATTAGTAGCGAGTAGCCATAATCAAATCAAAGCCTCTGATTTAATGGGGGATGATATCACGTTACAAGGCGCTGATTTAACTATCGATGGTAAACAGCTACAGCAAAAAGAGACCGATATTGATAATCGCTGGTTCTACTCGTGGAAATACGATGTGACTAAAGAGAAAGAACAAATACAGCAAATTGGTAGCCAAATTGATGCTAAAAATAATGCGACATTAACCGCAACTAAAGGAGATGTTACCTTAGACGCGGCTAAAATTAATGCGGGGAATAACCTTGCAATTAATGCCAATAAAGATATCCATATCAATGGATTAGTTGAGAAAGAAAGTCGTAGTGAAAATGGCAATAAACGTAATCATACTTCTCGCTTAGAAAGTGGTAGTTGGAGTAATAGCCACCAAACTGAGACGTTGAAAGCCAGTGAATTAACGGCAGGTAAAGATCTTGGTTTAGATGCTCAAGGCTCAATAACGGCGCAAGGTGCTAAACTGCATGCGAATGAAAATGTGCTGGTCAATGCCAAAGATAATATTAATTTAAACGTCCAAAAAACCAATAATGATAAAACAGTCACCGATAATCATGTTATGTGGGGAGGTATTGGTGGTGGTCAGAATAAAAATAATAATAATCAACAACAAGTTAGTCATGCAACACAATTAACCGCTGATGGTCAATTGCTCCTTGCTGCAGATAACAATGTCAACATTACCGGTAGCCAAGTAAAAGGCAACCAAGGTGCTTTTGTTAAAACCACACAAGGTGATGTCGTCATTGATAATGCGCTGAGTGAAACCATCAGTAAAATCGATGAACGCACAGGAACCGCGTTTAATATCACTAAAAGTTCACATAAAAATGAAACTAATAAACAAACATCTACAGGTAGTGAACTCATTTCCGATGCACAATTGACCGTTGTCAGTGGCAATGATGTTAATGTCATTGGTAGTTTGATCAAAAGCGCTGATAAATTAGGTATTCATTCTTTAGGTGATATCAACGTTAAATCAGCACAACAAGTCACTAAGATTGATGATGAAAAAACATCATTAGCCATTACTGGGCACGCCAAAGAAGTTGAAGACAAGCAATATAGTGCGGGCTTTCATATCACTCATACCACCAATAAAAATACTAGCACTGAAACAGAACAAGCTAACTCAACCATTAGTGGCGCCAATGTTGATCTGCAAGCGAATAAAGATGTGACTTTTGCGGGATCTGATCTAAAGACTACCGCAGGGAATGCCTCTATTACGGGTGATAATGTTGCCTTTGTTAGTACGGAAAATAAAAAACAAGCGGACAACACAGATACCACTATTTCAGGGGGTTTTAGCTACACAGGAGGTGTAGATAAAGTCGGTTCTAAAGCCGATTTTCAATATGACAAACAACATACACAAACAGAGGTAACAAAAAATAGAGGCAGCCAAACAGAGGTTGCAGGTGATTTGACTATTACCGCGAACAAAGATTTGCTTCACGAAGGAGCTTCTCACCATGTTGAGGGGCGTTATCAAGAGTCTGGTGAAAATATTCAGCATCTTGCCGTCAATGATAGTGAAACATCTAAAACTGACAGCTTAAATGTTGGTATCGATGTTGGCGTTAATCTTGATTATAGCGGTGTAACGAAGCCAGTTAAGAAAGCAATCGAAGATGGTGTTAACACAACCAAACCGGGTAACAATACCGATTTAACTAAAAAAGTTACAGCAAGAGATGCAATTGCTAATTTAGCTAACCTTAGCAATTTAGAGACCCCCAATGTCGGTGTTGAAGTTGGTATTAAAGGTGGTGGTAGTCAGAAATCACAAACCGATAGCCAAGCCGTTTCAACCTCTATCAATGCAGGAAAAATCAACATTGATAGTAATAATAAGTTACATGATCAAGGTACTCACTATCAATCAACCCAAGAAGGTATTTCTCTCACAGCAAACACCCACACAAGTGAGGTCGCGCAAGATAAACATCAAACGACATTCCATGAAACAAAAGGCGGTGGACAAGTTGGTGTCAGTACTAAAACGGGCAGTGATATTACCGTTGCTATTAAAGGTGAAGGCCAAACAACTGATAACGCCTTAATGGAAACAAAGGCTAAAGGTAGCCAATTTACCTCAAATGGCGATATTTCGATTAATGTAGGTGAAGATGCCCATTATGAAGGTGCTCAATTTGATGCACAAAAGGGCAAAACAGTTATCAATGCGGGGGGTGATCTCACTCTTGCACAGGCGACTGATACTCATAGCGAAAGTCAATCTAATGTTAATGGTAGTGCAAATCTGAAAGTGGGCACCACGCCAGAGAGTAAAGACTATGGTGGAGGTTTCAATGCAGGGACCACTCATCACAGCAAAGAGCAGACTACCGCAAAAGTGGGCGCTATCACTGGCTCTCAAGGTATTGAATTAAACGCTGGGCATAACCTGACTTTACAAGGTACTCATTTAAGTAGCGAACAAGATATTGCATTAAATGCAACTAATAAAGTCGACCTACAATCAGCGAGCTCTGAGCGTACTGAAAAAGGCAATAATTTATCTGGAGGAGTACAAGCAGGTTTTGGTAAAAAAATGACCGATGATGCTTCATCTGTGAATGGTTTAGGTAGTGCCCAATTTGCTATTGGTAAACAAGATGAGAAAAGCGTATCTCGAGAAGGAGGAACGATTAATAACTCAGGAAACTTAACGATTAATGGCAATAGCGTCCATCTTCAAGGAGCACAAGTTAATAGTAAAGATACTCAGTTAACATCACAATCCGGTGATATCGAGATCACATCTGCGCAGTCTACTGATTATAAAAACAATTGGGGAACAGATATTGGCTTTAATGGCAAAAAAACCAGTACCACCCCAAAAGAAGTTACAGAGGAGAAACCTGCTACCTCTATTCATAACATAGGGGGTAAATTACTGGTTAACGTGGAAGATCAACAAAAAACTAGCCACCAAAATGCAACCTTAGAAACAGGTACATTAACGATTAATAGTAATAAAGATCTGACACTATCTGGTGCTAATGTGACTGCTGATAGCGTTACGGGTAATGTCGGTGGTTCACTCAATATTGCTAGCCAAAAAGAGAGTGATCGCCATGTCAATGTTGGCTATAACCACACCAATGATCCTAAATCAAGCCAAGTGAATAAAACGGCTAAAGCCGGAGGGTCATTATTAGAGAAAACTATCAAAGATACGATTGATTCAGGAATTAAATCATCAACCGATGCTATCTCTGATAAATATAACTCCCTCTCTTCAACTATTGCAGATAAAACAGGTATCAGTGATGAAACTAAAGCCAAAATTGATCAAGGTTTTGGTAAAGTCGGTAATGGTATTAAGAATATCGTCACAGGTGCTGAGGGTCATACTGCTAATGCAGATATCAAAGTCACTCATGTAGATAATGATGCTGTCACTAAAACCACCTCCTTAACTAGCAACAACGACCTATCATTAAATGTGAATGGCTCGACAAAACTCACCGGAGCAGAAATTGCGAGTAAACAAGGCCAAGTTGATTTAGGGGGAAGTAGCGTTAAATTAGAAAATATTGAAGGACATCATTATGAAGCCGGCGCTGATCTTGATCTGAAATCCTCTGTGGTGGATTTAGCAAAACAACTGGTAGGTGGAGATATTTCTTTTAAATCCCCCGTTAAAACGAATGAAACCGTCAATACAAAAGCATCTATTTCTGAAAAATAGTCGATACTTCATAAAAGAGTAACTGCCTATTTTTTGTAAGCTAAGCCCACTTGATTGTCATTATTACAAGTGGGCTTTTTATTATCGTACTTATGGCATCTGCTCCCGATAAACTTACAATTCTTTAATATTTAAAATAAACCAAGAAAATATAACCCATTGAATATAAACAAAATAAAAGAAAACAAAATAATTATATAATCCTTGACCTTCCCCTAATGGTAAAGCTTAAGCTTTGTCCCATACCATATTTAAGAGGGAAAGTTTGATGAATACACCTACAACATTATCCTCAGCAAATAGGCTGAGCTTACCTGTAGAAGGTATGACATGTGCTTCATGTGTCGGACGTGTTGAACGAGCATTAAAGGCAGTACCTGAAATAAAAGATGCTGTCGTGAATCTTGCAACAGAACGTGCTGATATTACATTTAGCAGTACCCCCAATCCTGTACTTGCTGTAAGCGCGATTGAAAGCTCTGGCTATAAAGTTCCTGAAGAGATCACTGAATTAGCTATTGAAGAAATGACCTGCGCTTCCTGTGTCGGGCGTGTTGAGAAAGCATTAGCTCAAATTCCTGGTGTATTAGAAGCCACCGTGAATCTTGCCACTGAGCGTGCTCGTGTGCGTCATTTATCCGGCGTAGTATCTATTACTGATTTAGAAGTGGCGGTTGTCCATGCCGGTTATAAACCACGGCGGCTATCAGATAATCCAGCCAATACTCGTGATTTAAGTGAAGAGCGTCGTGAAAAAGAAGCCCGCTCGTTACGCCGAGCATTACTTATTGCCACTATCTTCACATTACCAGTGTTCGTTATTGAGATGGGCTCACATTTTATCCCCGGAGTCCATCATTGGGTAACGCAAACATTAGGGCAACAGCTCAACTGGTATATTCAATTTGTTCTTGCCACCATAGTGATGTTTGGCCCTGGCTTACGCTTTTTCAAAAAAGGAATACCCGCATTATTACGCGGTGCTCCTGATATGAACTCATTAGTATCAGTCGGTACAGTAGCCGCTTATGGGTATTCTGTCGTTTCAACCTTTATACCCCAAGTCTTACCTGCAGGTACGGCAAATATCTATTTTGAGGCTGCTGTCGTGATTGTTACCTTGATCTTATTAGGGCGAAATCTTGAGGCAAAAGCCAAAGGAAATACCTCACAAGCGATTAAGCGTTTAGTGGGTCTTCAAGCCAAAACAGCACGTGTTTCACGTCATGGTGAAATACTAGAAATTCCATTAGATCAAGTTATGATGGGCGATATCGTTGTTGTTCGTCCTGGTGAAAAAATCCCTGTTGATGGTGAGGTTGTAGAAGGCCATTCTTATGTTGATGAGAGCATGATAACCGGTGAACCCGTTCCTGTAGCAAAAGAGATAGGGGCTGAGGTTGTCGGTGGCACCATCAATAAAACAGGCGCTTTTAGTTTTAAAGTGACCAAAGTGGGTGCCAATACGATACTCGCACAAATTATTCGCTTAGTTGAGGAAGCTCAAGGTTCAAAATTACCAATCCAAGCGCTTGTTGATAAAGTTACCATGTGGTTTGTGCCCGCAGTAATGATAGGTGCAACGATCACATTCTTTATTTGGCTCGCATTTGGTCCTGAGCCTGCACTAACCTTTGCGCTCATCAATGCTGTTGCGGTACTCATTATTGCTTGTCCGTGTGCAATGGGATTAGCAACACCAACATCAATTATGGTTGGCACAGGACGAGCTGCTGAATTAGGAATACTTTTCCGTAAAGGTGAAGCTTTGCAAGCCTTACGTGATGTTAGTGTGGTCGCACTCGACAAAACTGGTACATTGACAAAAGGCCGCCCTGAGCTAACTGATCTGATCCCAGCAGAAAAATTTGAATATAACGAGATATTAAGTCTTGTCGCTTCAATTGAAACTTATTCAGAACACCCTATTGCACAAGCAATTGTTAATGCAGCAAACGAGGCAAAATTAACGCTTGCTAGTGTGGATAATTTTGAAGCTATTCCTGGTTTTGGTGTTAGTGCAACAGTTGATGGAAGATCTGTCTCTGTGGGTGCCGACCGCTTTATGAAACAGCTTGGGTTAGATGTCAGTCAGTTCGCTTCATCCGCTCAAAAATTAGGTGAGCAAGGTAAAACACCACTGTATACCGCCATTGATGGCCGTCTTGCTGCGATTATTGCCGTTGCAGATCCAATAAAAGAAACAACACCTGAAGCTATTAAAGCATTACATGCATTAGGTTTAAAAGTAGCAATGATCACAGGTGATAACAAAGCAACAGCAAAAGCAATAGCAAAACAACTTGGTATTGATGAAATAGTTGCAGAAGTCCTTCCTGATGGAAAAGTTGCAGCATTAAAACAACTTAGCCAGAAAGGAGATAAAGTTGCATTTGTCGGAGATGGTATCAATGATGCCCCAGCTCTTGCACAAGCTGATGTAGGATTGGCAATTGGTACAGGAACTGACGTTGCCATTGAAGCTGCTGACGTAGTACTAATGTCAGGTGATTTACGCGGTGTTGTTGATGCGATTGCACTTAGCCAAGCAACCATTCGTAATATCAAACAAAACTTATTCTGGGCATTTGCTTATAACGCATTATTAATCCCTGTCGCTGCGGGTATGCTTTATCCTATCAATGGCATGTTACTTTCGCCTATATTCGCTGCCGCAGCAATGGCGCTTTCTAGTGTATTTGTTTTAGGAAATGCACTACGACTAAAACGTTTTCAAGCGCCCATGAAAACACATTAAACATAAATTATCTTTATTGCCAGATCCGAAAAAGATCTGGCTCATGCTGATAAAGCAATTATCTCTACTTAGAAGAAAAGCGCTTTATTATCAGATAAGGAGAATAAGATGAATATTGGTCAAGCTGCAAAAAAATCCGGTATTTCAAGTAAAATGATCCGATATTATGAGCAAATTGGTTTAATACCTAAGGCAATTCGTACTGACGGAGGTTATCGCGATTACAATGATAGCGATGTAGATTGTTTTCGCTTTATCCGCCATTCACGTGCTCTTGGTTTTTCAACAGAGCAAATATCAACATTATTAGTTTTATGGAATAACAGAGAACGGACAAGTGCTGATGTAAAAGCTATTGCCCTTTCTCATATCGATGAATTAAACCGTAAAATAGCGCAATTGCAACGAATGACGCAAACATTATCGTATTTAGCACAAGAGTGCCAAGGTGATAATAATCCTGATTGCCCAATTATTGCTAAGCTAGTCGAACCCCAAACAGGGACAGAACATTAAACAACAAAAAAACAACCTTTATTACCTCCACTCTCCTATTTTATGGTTTTTTATCCATGATAAAAAAAGCCCACCTTTATTCGAAGGTGGGCTTTCTATTTTTAAAATGGTGTTACATTCTTACCCATATAATAAGCAATAAGTAATTAACCTAATTTACCGTGACAATGCTTATATTTTTTACCTGAACCACAAGGGCAAGGTTCGTTACGACCCACTTTTTTGCCTGATGCCACTTGACCATCAACGGCTGACATTTGTGATTCTTTTGTCACTTCATGGCTAAGTTGTTGCTGTTTAGCTAAACGCTCCGCCTCTTCACGACGACGACGCTCTAACTCTTCAACTTCTTCAGGTAAACGAACTTGTACTTTACTTAATGTGCTGATCACTTCATATTTCAGTGATTCCAACATATTAGCGAACATAGCAAAAGATTCACGTTTGTACTCTTGTTTTGGATCTTTTTGTGCATAACCACGTAAATGGATACCTTGACGCAGATAATCCATCGCCGCTAAGTGCTCTTTCCACAGTGAATCCAGTGTTTGTAACATGACACCTTTTTCAAAGTTACGCATCATTTCAGCACTGACAATCTCTTCTTTTGCTTTATAGACTTCGATTGATTTTTCTAAAATACGTTCGCGCAGTGTTTCTTCGTGTAGTTCAGGCTCTTTATCTAACCACTCTTTGATAGGTAAATTTAAATCAAAGTCATTTTGCAGACAGGCCGTTAAACCTTCAATATCCCACATCTCTTCTAGTGATTGAGGTGGAATATAGTTATCAATCATCGAAGTAAACACATCTTGGCGAATACTGTCGATAGTTTCACTGACATCAGCAACATCTAACAACTCATTACGTTGAGTATAAATAGCTCGACGCTGATCATTGGCTACATCATCATACTCAAGTAATTGTTTACGAATATCGAAGTTACGGTTTTCTACTTTACGTTGTGCATTAGCAATCGCTTTAGTTACCCATGGATGCTCAATAGCTTCTGTTTCGTTCATTCCCAGTTTACGCATCATGCCTGATACTTTATCAGAGGCAAAAATACGCATTAAGGAGTCTTCCATTGACAGATAGAAACGAGAAGAACCCTCATCCCCTTGACGCCCCGCACGACCACGTAACTGGTTATCGATACGACGTGATTCATGGCGTTCAGTACCAATAATATGTAAACCACCAGAAGCTAATACCGCATCATGGCGTTTTTGCCATTGTGCTTTGATCTCTTCAATTTGCTCTTCTGTTGGATTTTCCAGCTTCGCAACTTCAGTTTGCCAACTTCCCCCTAATACGATATCGGTACCACGACCAGCCATATTAGTTGCGATAGTCACCGCTGATGGTAACCCCGCATTAGCAATGATATCTGCTTCCATAGCATGGAATTTGGCATTCAGGACATTATGATGAATATTCGCTTTTGTAAGTGCTTGGGAGATCTCTTCAGATTTTTCAATCGAGATGGTCCCCACCAGTACCGGTTGTCCATTTTTAGTACGTTCACGAATATCTTCAATAATCGCGGCAAATTTACCTTTTTCATTCATATAAACTAAATCAGGTAAATCTTTACGTACCATTGGGCGGTTAGTTGGAATAACGATAGTTTCTAAACGGTAGATAGAGTTAAATTCAAAAGCTTCGGTATCTGCAGTACCGGTCATCCCCGCTAATTTCTCATATAAACGGAAATAGTTCTGGAATGTAATGGACGCTAATGTTTGGTTCTCATTTTGGATCTTCACACCTTCTTTTGCTTCTACCGCTTGGTGTAAACCATCCGACCAACGACGACCTTGCATGGTACGACCGGTATGTTCGTCAACAATGATAACTTCGCCATCTTTAACAATGTAATCAACATCTTTTGTAAATAATGCATGGGCACGTAAGGCTGCCGTTACATGGTGCATAAGCATGATGTTAGCAGGTGAGTAAAGTGACTCGCCCTCTTTCATCATACCTGCTTCGGCTAATAACCCTTCAATTTTAACTAAGCCACGCTCAGTAATATTCACTTGACGCGTTTTTTCGTCGACAGAGTAATCCCCTTCCCCTTGGAAGGTATCTGAATCTTCTTTTTCTTGAGGCACTAAATGAGGAATAACTTTATTCATTTTAATATAAAGTTCAGAGCTATCCTCAGCAGGCCCTGAAATAATCAGTGGAGTACGAGCTTCATCAATTAAAATGGAGTCAACCTCATCCACTAATGCATAGTGTAATTTACGTTGGACACGCTCTTCAGGGCTAAACGCCATATTGTCACGCAAATAGTCGAAACCAAATTCGTTATTTGTACCGTAAGTGATATCTGCGTTATAAGCTTCACGTTTTGCTGGTGGTGCCATATTAGGGAGGTTGATACCAACACTTAACCCTAAGAATTCAAATAGTGGGCGGTTATTTTCCGCATCCCGTTGCGCCAAATAGTCATTGACGGTAACAACGTGCACCCCTTTACCTGATAGCGCATTTAAATAAGCAGGCAGTGTTGCAGTTAAGGTTTTACCTTCCCCTGTACGCATCTCTGCGATACAGCGATCATTTAGTACCATACCGCCAATAAGCTGTACGTCAAAGTGACGCATACCAAAAACACGTTTACTCGCTTCACGTACAGTGGCAAAAGCTTCAGGTAAAATATCCTCTTCTTTTTCACCTTTTTTTAAACGCTCACGAAATTCATCTGTTTTGGCTTTCAATTCATCGTCGGTTAATTTTTCAAATTCTGGCTCTAGTTGATTGATTTGAGCAACCACTTTACGCATACGACGAATAGCGCGTTCATTACGACTACCAAAAATTTTGGTTACAATTTTACCTAACATAACTCTTTATTCTCATTTATGGCGTAAATACGCCGAATACAGCCTCTATGTTTATCGACGATAAATCATAGAGATAAGCATAATCTAACAAAGATTAACAAACTCAATTAAGCTGTTAGGTAAGGTCCAGCACGGATACCGCGGATCTGAGCAAGCCATAATCCGGTATGATAGGAAATACGATTTTCCGTTAATACGCCACGGGAAATCGGTAAATTAACCAGGGTAGAAGATGGCGCTTGAGTCAGTAACGCATAAAGCGTATCAAGCATGACCTCAGCAACATTCGCAACAGGTGATGGCTCATCTTTTGCTTTTACCATCAATTCAGGTGAATGAATGGTAAAAGCAAAAGAGAGCTGCTTAATCACATTTTTAACAGCATGCTGTTGCCAGTAATTAAAGGTGAAGGATGAAGCAGGATTCTGTACACTCTGGCGTAAGAATAAATTATCAAAAGCGATTAATGCTTGGCTTTGACGATTTTGTGAGGAAGGTGTATCCGTTTGTGATGGATTTTCAGCATGGGCAGACACCAGCGAAGGCATACCAATACCTGCTGCTACCATCCCTAATAGCAGATGCGACCAAAAATATCGTCTGCCAAATTGTCGCCAAAAATTTATAATGCTCATTAACCTTCGTTATTTAATTTTATAATTTGTGGAGTCAAAATCTATGCGGGATAGCTACCCACAATCATTGGAAAACATCCTAAAAGAGCTTGAAGGTTCCAATAAAAGCACATTACAGCTTATACAACAGCGTGCAACAATTTTACTCAAATTAAATCGTACCGTCATGGCACTTTTACCAGCACCGTTACAAGGTAAATGCCGTGTCGCCAATTATCGCAATGCTATTTTAATTATTGAAGTCACAAACGCAAGTTGGATGACCCGATTACGTTATGAAATTCCATCATTACTTTCTGCATTAAGAAAGGAAATTTTACCATCGTTATCCTCAATAGACATCAAAATAAATCCTTCTTTAAGCATAAAAGCGGGAAAAAAGAGTGTCACTTCATCATTAAAAGATCCAACACCCGTAAAAAAACGCCATTTAAG
Source organism: Proteus sp. HMSC14B05 (assembly GCF_001808035.1). Taxonomy (NCBI): domain Bacteria; kingdom Pseudomonadati; phylum Pseudomonadota; class Gammaproteobacteria; order Enterobacterales; family Morganellaceae; genus Proteus; species Proteus sp. HMSC14B05. Next base: position 324,093 of record NZ_KV791984.1, read on the forward strand.
TGTAGAGAGTGCACAATCATTGAAATATTTGGCAGAGAAAAGCCCGAAGAAATTAAGAGAAAGATTAGAACGGTTGGCTGCACTTGCCGGAGAGAGTACAAGTACAGCCAAAGATGACGCTAATTAGAGATAATTAACGTGCTTTCCAATTGAGCGATTAAGCAAAAACTGTCGATGGTGCTTTAAATGCCACTGGCATTTTCGCTTCGTCTTCAAAGGTGACGAATTCCCAAGCAGACTCTTTTGCTAAAACAGCTTGGAGCAATTTATTATTTAGTGCATGACCTGATTTAAACGCGGTAAATTCACCGATAATGTTATAGCCACACATAAATAAATCACCGATTGCATCTAACATTTTATGACGAACAAATTCATCTTCAAAACGTAAACCATCATCGTTGAGGACACGATAGTCATCAACCACGATAGCGCAATCAAAGCTACCGCCTAAACACAATCCTTTCGATTGTAAATATTCAATATCACGCATAAATCCAAATGTACGAGCACGACTTATTTGACTCATAAAGGATTCAGCAGAGAAATCTAATTTATAACGCTGAGTACTTGCATCGATAGCAGGATGGTTAAAATCGATAGTAAAATCTAATTTAAAACCATTATAAGGACGCATTTCCGCCCATTTATCGCCATCTTCAACACGTACTGTTTCCTTGATACGGATGAATTTTTTCGCAGTGCGAAGCTCTTCAATACCTGCATCAAGCAATAAGAAAACAAAAGGTGCTGCACTGCCATCCATAATAGGAATTTCAGGTGCATCCACTTCAATTACGATATTATCAATGCCTAAACCAGCCAGTGCTGCATTTAAATGCTCAACGGTTGATATACGCACATCATCTTCATTCACTAAGCAAGTACATAACATAGTGTCACGAACTGATTTTGCGTCTGCTGGAAAATCCACCGGTGGATTTAAGTCAGTACGACGGTAGATGACCCCAGTATTAGCTGGCGCCGGACGCATTGTAAGCGTAACTTTTTTACCCGTGTGGAGCCCCACACCAGTTGCTTGTACAATTCGTTTTAATGTCCGTTGTTTGATCATCATTTTATCTCGCAATATTATCCGTCCTACCAATTATTATACTTATAATTGGCAGGACAGTTTAGCACAAAAAGCGGAGATGCCAATCTTTTTGACGATTAATCAGCCTGTTTTCTTAAGAAAGCAGGGATATCTAAATAATCTGGCTCTTTGTTAGCTTGAGTAGATTGTTCATTAACCGCTTTAGCTGCAGGCTTGCTCTCTTCTACTGTAGAGAAAGAGGACATGCTATTTTGCATTTGCTGATAACGATTTTCCATAGCGTTTTGTTGATTTTGCTTATTAGTTACCAGCGTAATTTCTGGACGTTTATCCATGCCGATACCTGTAGCAACCACAGTAACACGCAGTTCATCGTTCATTTCAGGGTCAAGAGAAGTACCAATCACCACTGTGGCGTTATCTGATGCAAATGCACGAATGGTGTTACCGACGGTTTCAAACTCATCAAGACGTAAATCAAAGCCTGCTGTAATATTAACTAACACACCACGTGCGCCAGACAGGTCGATATCTTCCAGTAATGGACTTGAAATCGCCATTTCAGCGGCTTCTTCAGCACGATCTTCGCCTTTAGCTGCACCAGATCCCATCATGGCATAACCCATCTCTGACATCACCGTTCTCACGTCAGCAAAGTCGACGTTCATCAAACCTGGGCGAGTGATCAGTTCTGCGATACCTTGAACAGCACCTTTTAATACATCATTTGCCGCACCAAATGCGTCAAGTAACGAAATACCACGGCCGAGTACTTTTAGCAGCTTGTCATTTGGAATAGTGATTAATGAGTCAACATGCTTAGATAACTCAGTAATTCCCTGCTCAGCAAATGCCATACGCTTTTTGCCTTCAAAATTAAAAGGCTTAGTCACAACAGCAACCGTTAAAATACCTAACTCTTTCGCAACTTCAGCAACGACTGGCGCAGCACCTGTACCAGTACCACCGCCCATACCTGCAGCGATAAACACCATATCCGCACCTTCTAGTGCAGCGCGTAACGCTTCACGATCTTCTTCGGCAGCATTACGGCCTACCTCAGGGTTTGCACCTGCACCTAAGCCTTTCGTAATGGCATTACCGATTTGGATAGTTTGTCCAACTGCTGTTTTACGTAATGCTTGAGCATCAGTATTGACCGCGAAGAAATCAACGCCTTCAATACGTTCACGAACCATGTGCTCAACCGCATTACCGCCGCCGCCACCAACGCCGATGACTTTGATCACCGCATCGTTGGTTAATTCCATAGGTTCAAACATAATTTCTCTCCGTTTTGTGCCTTTTAGGGTCGCTTGCTCAAACGACCTCTTTTTAAATTTGTCTGATGATTAAAACTCTCTTTTTAACCAGCCAGTGAGTTTTTTTAGCCAACCACTAACTGCAGAGCGTTTTTCGGTTTCAGTTTCCTCACCAAAGTGAGATTCTTTACCGTAATGCAAAAGCCCGACTGCCGTAGAATAGAAGGGATCCTGCGCATAATCTGTTAGCCCGGTAATATTTAACGGTTTACCGATCCGTACTTGCGTGTGGAAAACACGTTGAGCACATTCAACAAGTCCATCTATCTGTGCAGCACCACCTGTTAAAACAATACCTGCCGCTAAATGGTGCTTTATTCCTTGCTGACGTAATTGTTCCTGAACACTCAAAATCTCTTCATTAACAAGATTTAGAAGCTCGGTATAACGCGGTTCAATCACCTCAGCAAGTGTTTGCCGTTGTAGACTTCTTGGTGGTCTACCTCCGACACTTGGAACTTCGACATTTTCATCTTTGCCAACTAAAGAGCCTAATGCACAGCCATGACGCACTTTTATTGCTTCAGCGTCATTTGGTGGTGTACCAAAAGCGTAAGCAATATCGCTAGTCACAACGTTGCCTGCATAAGGAATGACACGAGTATGTCTTAATGCACCACCGGTATATATGGCGATATCCATGGTTCCGCCACCCATATCAACGACACAAACACCTAATTCGCGCTCATCTTCTGTTAGCACAGCAAAACTTGAAGCCAGTCCTGCAAAAATCAGTTGATCTACTTTTAAACCACAGCGCTCAACTGCTTTTACTATATTCTTCGCCATATCGTTATGGCAGGTAATCAGATGTACTTTAGCCTGCATACGTACACCAGATAACCCAACAGGGTTTTTGATCCCTTCTTGGTAATCAATGGCGTACTCTTGCGGTATTACGTGTAAAACACGGTGTTCATCTTTTACTTTGACGGATTTCGCAGTATGCACCACGCTATCAACATCATCTTGTGTTACTTCTTCTTCTGAAATTGGCACCATACCAATTTCATTTTGGCAGCTAATATGTTTGCCTGATAACGCCAAATATACTGACGATATTTGGCAATCTGCCATCAATTCAGCCTGATCTACAGCCCGTTGTACACATTTTACGACGGATTCGAGATCGTTCACGCCACCTTTGTCCATACCCCGAGATGGGCAACTTCCCACCCCGATAATATTCACTACGCCATCAGGCAGGATCTCACCGACAAGGGTGGCTACTTTGGCCGTACCAATCTCAAGACCAACTACTAATTTTCTGTCCGTCGCTTTGATCATTATTGTTCTGCCTTCGCCTTCATCGTGTCATCTGCCACGTCTTGTTTATTCATTCACATCAAGTAATAAAGGAGCCCATCCAACTGCACCACCACTGTCATAACGTAAATCGACATAATCAACCCGTTTGTCAGTCTGTTGTTGCAAGATAGGATACAGCTCAATAAAGCGAGCAATCCGTTTTTCGGTATCCTTACGCCCTAACTCCAATCGGACATCATTGTCTAAGACTAATTGCCATCCTTGACGAGCTGACATTGATGCTGCTTTTAATTTCAGATTACTGGCAAGAAGCTGATCTCTCATTGCTAAATAACCTGCTAATACCATTTTCTCACTTCCTTGCGGCCCATATAATAGTGGGTAATTTCCTTGTGTTTCCAATCGCGTTGGCAGACTGAAAATTCGGCCTTCTCTATCAAGAAAATGTGTGTCATTCCAACGGGTAAATGGCACATACTCCACCAGATGGATTTTTAATTCGTCTGGCCATTGTTTACGTACGGTCACTTGCCTGATCCATGGCATACGTTCAATTTGTTGCTGAATGATATTGACATCCTGTGTCATAAAAGTGCCTGGTTGGCCTAAAGATAAAATGGCCTGACGCACATCATCATTCGTTGTGTAATGCCGCTCACCAGTAAGTACAAGCTTTGATATCGGCAGACGATTAGCATCTTTCATCCAATTCACAACTTGTATTCCGCCCCAAATAATGGTGGCAATCACACATAAGAAGAAGATTAATCCTGATAAATAGCTACCATTACTTGGTCTATCAGAATGACGTTTCTCTTTTATCTCTTTATTATTTAGCGCTGCTTGTGACATAGTAAATTCATTCACCCCTGCGCAACATTCAAATAAGAGAATCGGCTATTCTTTTGTACGATATTCCTACGATTAATACTTCCACTAGATATATATACTCTATAAATACCTTTAGCTTTGATAATTAAATCACTAAATTGTTCAATCTGTTGAGAATTATTTACCTTAAAAGTCAAAATAGCGAGTTTTTCTTTAAATTTCGCTACTTTTAACTGATAAATTTTTCCCACATCTCTTTGAGCAAGCAAATTACCGATCGTATTTTTCGCAAATAAGATCTCTTTTTGACTAAAATCTCCCACCATTACAGTCATTTTCTTAACCATTTCACCATAAATGATGTTCACTTGCTCAAACATCCGTCTTAATCCTCGCTTAAAGATGGTTGTAATTTTGTTTCTGCTAAGCGACGCGCTATTTTACCAATATTTCCAGCACCTTGAACTAAAACAAGATCATTATCTGTTAATACACCCGCTAATATTGAGGAGATGTTCTCAACATCAGAAACCCAAATCGGATCTAGTTTGCCACGTTGACGAATAGTACGACACAGTGAACGACTATCTGCACCGGGAATAGGCGCCTCTCCTGCTGCATAAACATCGGTTAATAATAAAATATCAACTTGATTAAGCACCGTTGCAAAATCTTCATATAAATCACGAGTACGTGTATAACGATGTGGTTGAAATAACATCACTAAACGTTTATCAGGCCAACCTGCTCGTGCCGCTTTTATCGTTGCATCAACTTCTGTTGGGTGATGTCCATAATCATCCACCAGCATGACTTCCCCTTCTTGGCCATTCACATGCTCAAGACTGAAATTTCCCAAGAAATCGAAACGACGCCCAGTGCCTTGGAAATTAAGTAGTGCGGCTAAAATATGCTCATCCGCAATCCCTTCTTCTGTAGCAACAGCCACAGCTGCGGTTGCATTTAAGGCGTTATGACGTCCCGGCGCATTTAATACCACATCTAAATCAGGCATATCTTCACGAGAAATAGTGAAAAATCCTTGCGCACCTTTTTGTTCGTAATGAGTAATGCGTACATCAGCATCTTCACTAAAACCATAGGTAGTAATATAACGCCCTACTTTAGGAATAATTGACCGAATAACATCGTCATCAATACACATCACTGCGCGACCATAAAACGGTAAGTTGTGTAAAAAAGTAATAAAAGTCTCTTTTAAATTATCAAAATTACCGTGATAAGTGTCCATATGGTCAGCTTCAATATTCGTTACCACCGCAACCATAGGTTGAAGATGTAAGAAAGAAGCATCACTCTCATCCGCTTCTGCAATTAAATAGCGGCTACAACCTAAACGAGCATGGGTACCTGCTGATTTCACTAAACCGCCATTAACAAAGGTTGGATCTAATCCTGCTTGTGCATAAATGTTCGAAATCATCGCCGTTGTTGTTGTTTTACCGTGGGTTCCTGCAATCGCAACCCCGTGACGATAACGCATTAACTCCGCTAACATTTCTGCACGACGTATCACAGGAATACGCGCTTCTCTTGCTGCAATAATTTCCGGATTATCTGCACTAATTGCGGTAGAAACCACCACAACACTAGCATCACGAATATTTTCAGGGCGATGATTAAAATAGATTGTCGCCCCTAATGCAACGAGTTGTTGTGTGACTACATTAGGCGCTAAATCAGAACCACTGATTGCATAACCTTCATTAGCCAACACTTCGGCGATCCCGCCCATGCCGGCACCACCAATGCCAACAAAGTGGATATGCCTAACTTTTCTCATCTCAGGCACAAAAGATCTTAATTTCGCCAGCTGTTGTGTATTCACTATTTACTTCTTCACTCTAAGTTAATGGTTACAAGTTACGTTTATTTTTTAGCCACTTCGATAATTACATTAGCGACTCGCTCAGTAGCATCCGTAATCGCAACACTTTGTGCTTTTTCTGCCATTAGCATTAGCTGATGTCTATCCCAATTTTCTAGGGTGTCAGCTATCGCTTCTGGCGTTAAATCATTCTGTTCAATAATACGCGCCGCACCGGCATTTTCTAATGGCAATGCATTCCAATATTGCTGTCTATCTTTATGTTGAAAAGGAACAAAAATAGCGGGTAACCCCGCAGCGGCAATCTCGCTAACTGTTAATGCACCTGAACGACATACAACAACATCAGCCCATTGATAAGCTTGCGCTATATCATCAATAAATTCAGTAACTTTATACTCAGATTTAACTGAATTTTTAGAAAGTTCATTTTGATAGCGTAATTTGGTATCACTTTCGCTCCCTTTGCCGGCCTGATGCCAAATTGTAACTCGCTCTCCTAATAATCCAGCCACCACGGGCATTGTATGATTTAAGATACGCGCACCTTGGCTACCACCAATAACCAGCACTCGGACAGCACCTTCTCTGCCTTTTAATCTCTCTGCTGGGGCTTCAAGTGCTAAGACATCGTCACGAACCGGATTACCAACAACAGGCGCATTAGCAAACGCACCGGGGAATGCTTGTAACACACGTTTGGCTATTTTTGACAACCAACGGTTAGTTAAGCCTGCAATACCATTTTGTTCATGTAAAACAACGGGAATACCACAGCTCCATGCTGCAACACCGCCTGGTCCAGAAACATAGCCTCCCATGCCTAATACGGCATCAGGCTGATAGCGCTTCATAATCCGACGGGCTTGAAAAATCGCTTTTATAATACGAATAGGTGCCGCAATTAACGCTTTTACCCCTTTACCTCGCAGACCCGAAATACGGATATACTCGATTTCAATGCCATGCTTAGGCACTAATTGTGCTTCCATTCTATCCGCGGTTCCTAACCAACGAATATCCCAGCCTTGGGATTGCAGATAATGAGCAACTGCTAATCCAGGAAAGACATGCCCCCCTGTTCCGCCGGCCATCACCATTAATCGGCGTTTACGTTCGCTCATTTAGGACTCCTTACAAACGCCTGAGCCTGTGCTAGGCGTGATTCATAATCAATTCGTAACAACATCACGATAGCCGTTGACATAATAATCAAACTCGAACCACCGTAACTAATAAGAGGTAACGTTAACCCTTTTGTTGGCAACATACCTGCTGCCGCACCGACGTTGACCAAAGTCTGGAAGGTAAACCAGATCCCAATCGAACAGGCTAAAAAGCCTGAAAAACGTTGATCGAGCAGCAAAGCACGGCGTCCAATTTGCATCGCACGAAAAGCGATGAAGAATACCATTAAAAGCACTAAAACCACACCGATATAACCAAGTTCTTCTGCTAAAATAGAGAAAATAAAGTCAGTATGAGCTTCAGGTAGATACTCTAACTTTTGTACTGAATTTCCTAACCCTTGCCCCAGTAGATCACCGCGTCCAAAAGCCATCAAGGATTGTGTTAACTGATAACCACTACCAAAAGGATCTTCCCAAGGTTCTAAGAACGAAGTGATACGTCGTACACGGTAAGGCTCAACAATAATTAACATCACAACAGCGGCAATACCTGTACCAATAATGGCGAGGAATTGCCAAATTTTTGCACCGGCTAAAAAAAGCAACGCTAATGTGGTCACAAACAACACGACCACCGTACCTAAGTCGGGTTGTAATAGCAGTAACACGGCTAATATTAACATCACCCCCATAGGTTTACAGAATCCCCAAAAATTGTTTCTCACTTCTTCTACTTTTCTCACCAAATAACTGGAGAGATAACAAAACAGTGCCAATTTAGAAAGTTCTGCCGGCTGAATACGTAAAGGCCCAAATGCAATCCAACGTGATGCGCCATTTACTGAACTGCCCACTGCCAATACCACGAGTAATAGCAAGATAGAACCAAACAGCATTAAGCTACTGTAGCGTTGCCATACCGCCATTGGCACTCGCATTGTCACTAATGCAAGGCAAAGGGCAACAATCATATAAATGCCGTCACGTTTAGCAAATAGAAAAGGATCTTCTGCTAAACGTTGTCCAACAGGCATTGACGCCGAAGTTACCATCACAAACCCGACAACTGCTAATCCGAATGTAAACCAGAGCAAAGTGCGATCATAAGGCACGAACGCGCTGTTATCTGTTTGATAACTTCCCACCAGCCACTGTTTTAATCTTCGCATTGCGTATACACTCATCAGCCAAGCTCCTGCGCTAAACGGGCAAACTCATCACCACGTTGTTCGAAACTTTTAAACTGATCTAGACTTGCACAAGCGGGTGAAAGTAGCACCATATCGCCAGTTTGCACTGTTGGTGCAAGTAATCGCATCGCCTCTTCCATAGTCGCGGTTAATTGTGAGACTTGTGGTCGTAAATTTGCCAATGCTTGACCATCTTGTCCGAAGCAATATAAGCGAATATTATCGCCACTGAGATAAGGTAATAGCGCGCTAAAATCAGCAGACTTACCGTCCCCACCTAACAACAGGTGCAAAGTCCCTTCTACTTCAAGCCCTCTTAAAGCTGCTTCTGTGCTACCTACATTAGTCGCTTTAGAATCATTGATCCAACGTACCCCATTATGGGAGTAAACTAATTGGAAACGATGAGCAAGGCCATGATAGGTGTTTAAAACAGCCAGTGATGCTTTACGAGAAATTCCCACCGCATCAGCTAACGCTAATGCGGCTAATGCATTGGTGTAATTGTGTTGACCAGAAAGGAACATCTGTGAAGTGGCAAGAATATTTTCACCATTTACATTCAAGTAACGATTGGTATTATCAAGTTGATAATCCCCTTGTCCGATACCAAAACTCACACAACGTGCATCTTTGCCAGCTAAAGGCAATGTCAGAACATCATCTGCGTTATAGACACAGGTTTTAGCATTATCATAAATACGTAATTTAGCTTCACGGTATTGTTCTAATCCTAACGGATAGCGATTCATATGATCTTCGCTAATATTTAATACCGTGGCAGCCGCCGCTGTTAAGCTATAGGTTGTCTCTAATTGAAAGCTCGATAGCTCTAAGACATATAAGTCATAAGGCTGTGTTAATAACGTTAAAGCAGGTACACCAATATTGCCACCGACACCGACAGCGATCCCGTCAGCTTTAGCCATTTCCCCCACCAACGTCGTTACGGTACTTTTGCCATTAGAGCCTGTTATCGCAACAATAGGTGCTTTTGCCTCACGGCAAAATAGCTCAATATCACCGACAATTTCCACTCCATGATCTCGCGCTTCAACTAACTCAGGCATTGATAACGCAATACCCGGACTTGAGACAATTAAATCAGCATCATTAAGCCATACTTGATGAAAACTCCCCGTATGATACTCAACATCAGCAGGTAGCTTATCTAAACCCGCGGGATGCTGGCGAGTATCTATCACTTTAGGTGTTACACCTTGGCGGATAAAAAAGTCAACGCAGGATAGACCGGTAATGCCTAGTCCCACGATAACAACTTTTTTCCCCTGATAATTTGCCATGTTAACGTACCTTTAATGTCGCTAAACCAATAAGGACTAACATAAGAGAGATGATCCAAAAGCGGACAATCACACGAGGCTCTGGCCAACCTTTTAATTCATAGTGATGATGGATTGGCGCCATACGGAAAATACGTTGGCCGCGCAGTTTAAATGAACCTACTTGTAAAATAACCGAGAGCGTTTCAACAACGAACACGCCCCCCATAATCACTAATAAAAATTCTTGGCGTAATAACACGGCGATAGTACCTAATGCGCCACCTAATGCTAAAGAGCCAACATCACCCATAAAGACTTGGGCTGGATAAGTATTAAACCAAAGGAAGCCTAATCCCGCACCGACAATGGCGGTACAAACAATCACCAATTCACCTGCATGCATTAAATAAGGAATTTTTAGGTAGCTGGCAAAATTGACATTACCTGTAGCCCATGCAACTAATGCAAATCCAGCCGCTACAAACACCGTAGGCATAATAGCTAAGCCATCTAAACCATCGGTTAAATTTACCGCGTTACTGGTGCCAACAATGACAAAATAAGCCAGTAAGATATACAACATGCCAAGTTGTGGCATGACATCTTTAAAGAAAGGCACAACAAGTTGCGTTGCTGGGGTATCTTTACCAATCGCGTACATACTAAATGCAACCGCTAAAGCTAATACCGATTGCCAGAAATATTTCCAACGCGCTATTAAGCCTCGAGTATCTTTACGCACTACTTTGCGATAATCATCGATAAAACCGATGATGCCATAACCAATCAGCACCAAGAGTACACACCATACATAAGGATTATCTAATCGCGCCCACAATAAGGTTGATACAGCGATAGAAAATAGGATCATGATCCCACCCATGGTCGGCGTACCACGTTTGCTAAAGTGTGACTCAGGGCCTTCGTTACGCACCACTTGCCCGATTTGCATTTTTTGTAACCATGCAATTAAATGGGGTCCCATCCATAACGCAATAATTAATGCCGTCAATAAACCAACAATCGCTCTGAATGTCAGATAAGAAAACACATTAAAAAATGTATGATATTTAACCAAATATTCGGCTAGCCAAACTAACATTCAAAGCACTCCTTTAATGCGTTCACGATATCCTCCATTGCTGAGCTTCGTGAACCTTTTACTAAAACTGAAACAACATCATGCTGCTGTAATAATGGAATTAATTGGGTAAGCAAATCAGCTTTAAATGAAAAATGCTCACCGCCTTCATTTTCTTGACTAATAAACTGGCTGTAATGACCCACGGTTAATACCCGATCGATACCGACTTGATGGGCAAAACGTCCCACATCACGGTGACATTTTTCTGAATCTTCGCCTAATTCAGCCATATCTCCAGCGACAAAGATTTTATATCCTGGTAATTGAGATAAAACTTGCAGCCCTGCTATCATCGACCCATCATTAGCATTATAGGTATCATCTAACACTATTTTTCCTGTTGTTAATTCAACAGGATAGAGTCTGCCAGGTACGGCTTTCAGTACCGCTAAACCTTGCTGAATATCCGTTAATGTCGCCCCTACCGACAAGGCTAACGCACTTGCGGCTAACGCATTGGCAATATTATGGCGACCAGGTAAAGGTAGGGTGATTGCTACACCCCCTTCTGGCGTATGCAATGTAAAATCGGTGGTGAGTTGATTAACAACGATATCCGTTGGGTAGAAATCGGCCTGAGTGTCTGCAGATAAAGAGAAAGACCACTGAGTTTGACGTGAGTTAAAATGCTGTTGCCATAGCGCAACATCATTACTTTGCTGATTAATAATGGCAGTGCCTTGCTCTTTTAAGCCAGTGAATATTTCACCTTTAGCTTGAGCAATCCCTTGTAAGGAACCAAAACCTTCAATATGTGCAGAAAAGAGATTATTGACCAATGCACTATCTGGTTTAACCATATCCACGGTATAGGCTATTTCACCAATATGGTTAGCACCAAGTTCAATCACGGCAAAACGATGTTCAGGGGTTAGACGAAAGAGTGTCAGGGGAACACCAATATCATTATTTAAATTGCCATGTGTATATAAGGTTTCACCACAGTGACGCAGTATCGAAGCCGTCATCTCTTTAACGGACGTTTTACCCGAAGAGCCCGTTAACGCCACAATTTTAGCATTGCTAAGCGAACGGATATAAGCGGCAATATGCCCCATTGCTAAACGGGTGTCTTTTACGATGATTTGTGGACATTCAACATCGATTTTCCGATTAACTAAAACCACAACGGCACCCTTTTGTTTGACATCAGCAATAAAGTCATGAGCATCAAAACGATCACCTGCTAAAGCAATAAACAGACATGCATCATCAATTTTACGGCTATCGGTAGAAATTGATTTGATCATTAATTGATTGGCTTGGCTTTGAGTAATAGTACTCAACACGCCTTGAGTGACTTGTGCAATGGTTTCGAGAGAAAGCGCTATCATGCGATCACCCCCAATAACCGTGCAACAGTTAATCGGTCAGAATAATCAAGACGGCGAGTGCCAACGATTTGATAATCTTCGTGCCCTTTTCCTGCCACTAAGATCATATCAGCGGGAGAGGCTTGCATTACTACATTCGTCACGGCTTCTGCTCGACCTTCAATCGCTAATGCACGACCAGGATCCATTAACCCAGAAAGGATATCTTGAATAATGGCTTGTGGCTCTTCACTACGTGGATTGTCATCGGTAATAACCACTTTATCGGCAAACTGCTCTGCTACAGCTCCCATTAGTGGGCGCTTACCTTTATCTCTATCACCACCACAACCAAAGATACACCACAGTTTGCCTGTACAGTGTAAGCGTGCCGCTTGTAACGCTTTTTCTAAGGCATCAGGCGTGTGGGCATAATCAACGATCACCGTAGGACGATTATCCGCACTAAATACTTCCATACGACCACAAACGGGCGTTAATGCACTGGAAGCTTTAATCACTGCATCAAGAGGGTATTCAAGTGCCAAAAGTGTAGCTAAAGCACAGAGTAAGTTACTGACATTAAAAGCCCCCATTAATGGGCTTTCAATTTCACCTTCTCCCCAACTTGAATTAAAATGGATAGTGGCACCCGCATCATGGTAATTGATTTGTGTCGCTTGCACATAGCGTCCTTGCCAATTTGCCGGCAATTTATCCGCCATAGTCACCGCCACTGCATCGGGTAGATGCGTCAACCATTTATGCCCTACCGCATCATCAGCATTAATGATTTTTTCGCCACTATGGTGGGTCGAAAATAACAACCATTTAGCCTGTTCGTAATTGGCCATATCACCATGATAATCAAGGTGATCGCGACTTAAGTTGGTAAATACGCTGGCGACAAAAGGTAGCGCACTAACGCGCCCTTGAACTAAACCGTGTGACGAAACCTCCATTGCGGTAAAGGTAGCGCCTTGATTAACTAATTGCTGTAATTCTAATTGGATATCAACCGCTGAACCGGTTGTATTCATTGCCGGAACAATATGATCTAATAACCCATTGCCTACCGTTCCCATAACGGCACTGACTTCACCTAAACCTTGCGCCCACTGTGCTAACAATTGTGTTGTTGTCGTTTTTCCGTTAGTACCAGTGACACCAATCAGCTTTAATTTATCCGCTGGCTGATGATAAAAAATTCCTGCAAGTTTTGATAATTGACAATTTAGGTTTTCAATATAAATAACGGGTATACCATGACTTTCACGAATTTCGCCATGAGTAGCAATACCTTCAGCTTCCGCTAAAACAGCGCAAACACCTTGTGCAATTGCCTGAGGAATATAGCGTCTACCATCCGTTTCATGGCCTTTAATTGCCACAAACAGATCACCACTCGCGGCTTTTCGGCTATCGAGTGTCATGTCTTTAAGCGTTAAAGACGGTGCTTGTATCCCGAGTGCCCCTAATAGGTCACTTAAATTAGGATCTGCCACTTGTATCCTCTTTTTTATTAATCACTATTTCACTTTTATCGTCTGGCGTTAATGCATCAGGCTCTACATTCATCGTACGTAGAACCGCGCCCATAATTGTGCCAAACACTGGTGCAGAAACTGCACCCCCATAATATTTGCCCGCTTTTGGCTCGTTAATGATCACTACTAAGGCAAAGCGTGGACGGCTTGCCGGTGCAACACCGGCTGCATAAGAAATGTAGGCATTAATATACTTTCCATCTGGGCCGACTTTTTTCGCGGTCCCGGTCTTAATCGCAACACGATACCCTTTGATCGCAGCACGAACGCCACCACCGCCCGGTAAGGCGACACTTTCCATCATATGAACCACTGTTCTCATGACTTTTTCAGGAAAAACGCGAGTACCCGGTACAGGAGGGTCGACTTTAGTAATAGAAAGCGGTCGATAAATACCAAAACTACCGATAGTTGCATAGACACGCGCTAACTGTAATGGCGTTACCATTAGCCCATATCCGAATGAGAAGGTGGCCCTTTCAAGATCGGACCACCGTTGTTTTTTTATTGGAAATATGCCACTACTTTCACCAACTAGCCCCAAGTTAGTTGGTTTTCCGAGGCCAAAACGGGAGTAAACATCTACCAGTTCAGACGCCGGCATCGCTAACGCAAGGCGAGATACCCCTACGTTACTCGATTTCTGTAAAATTCCAGTTATCGAAAGCTCACGATAAAGCGCAACATCTTTTATCTGATGCCCACTAATTCGATAAGGAACAGTATTAATAACGGTATTTTCTTTAATAATATTATTGTTTAGCGCACTCATAACCACCATTGGCTTTACCGTAGAGCCTGGCTCAAAAATATCGGTGATAGCTCGATTACGCATCGCATCTTTCGGCGTTCCCGCTAAATTATTCGGGTTATAGGACGGGCTATTTGCCATCGCTAACACTTCGCCTGTATTGACATCAACCAAAACCGCCGTACCTGATTCTGCTTTATTTTCAATGACTGCATTGGTTAACTCTCTATACACAACAGATTGTAAACGCTCATCAATGCTTAACATTAAGTTGTGAGCAGCTTGGCTATCTGTTTGAGCGATATTTTCAATCACACGGTTAAAGCCATCTTTGCGTACAACTCGCTCTCCGGGGGCACCGGTAAGCCATTGGTTAAAGCTTTTTTCAACCCCTTCAATACCATCGCCATCAATGTTTGTAACACCAATGATGTGAGCGGTCACTTCTCCTGAAGGATAATAGCGTTTGGACTCTTGGCGCATGTTTATCCCTTTGATTTTCAGCTTACTTATGTAATCACTAATTTCAGGATTAACTTGGCGCGCAAGATAGATAAAACGAGCGGAAGGTGTTGCAGAAATTTTTTGAGAAATTTGATTAACGGGAAGTTTTAATGCATCAGCAAGTGCTAACCAACGTGAATCGGTCATATCAGGGTTAGCTTCTAACACAACTTTAGGATCAGCCCAAATAGCATATACAGGGACACTCACCGCCAATGGTCTTCCCATACGATCGCTTATCATGCCACGAGCAGTGGGGACTTTTTGCACACGTAAAGAGCGCAGATCCCCTTCGCGGATCAGGGGATCTGGGTTAATAATCTGTAAATAGGCAACTCGTATTAATAACGCCGCTAAAGCAATACCAATACCACCGCAAAGCAACGCAAAACGCCAACTCACAAATCCTGTTTTTTCTTCAGGTTTACGGAGTTTGGCATTTGACTTTGTCTTTGTCTTCGCTTTTGCCGAACGTGAAAATTTCATACTTGCCTTAATTATTTAGTAACCACAATATTCTCTTTAGTTGGATCAACATGAACCATGCCTAACTGTTCACTTGCAAAACGTTCAACTCGGCTATGATCCGCCAATGCATTTTCCTCAAGGATCAAGTTGCGCCATTCAATATCCAATACATTTTTTTCTAGTACTAAGCGCTCTTTTTCTGCTGTCAGTAAGCGTGTTTTATGTGCTGTCGTTACCACATAGATCGCGGAGATAATAACGGCGAAAAAAAGAATAAGTGGCAATTTGCCATGACGCAGTAAATCTTGTCCTATTACTCCCGGTAATGAATGGCGTTCAGTAGACATTTATTCCTCAATACGCTGTGCGACACGTAAAACAGAACTTCGCGCTCGTGGATTCTCCTCAACTTCAACACCGGTAGGTTTCATTTTATGAATACTACTCAGGCGAGCACTTCCTAGTGCTTTAATTTGTTCTTCTGTTAATGGGATCCCCGCGGGAACAACAGGCCCTTTACTTTCATCTCTTATAAAGCGTTTAACTAATCGGTCTTCTAAAGAGTGGAAACTAATCACCGATAAACGCCCTGCTGGCGCTAAAATAGACACGGCGCCTTTTAATGCTTTTTCAATCTCATCTAACTCGCTATTGATATAGATACGGATCGCTTGAAAGCTACGTGTTGCAGGGTGCTTATGCCGCTCTTTTACTGGACTTGCTTCACTAATCAAATCCGCTAACTGTTTAGTACGTGTTAATGGCTCTTCAGTTTTATTACGCGCCACAATGGCACGGGCAATGCGTTTCGCGAAACGCTCTTCACCGAAGGTTTTTAGCACCCAAGTAATATCATCTTCTTCGGCATTCATTAACCACTGTGCAGCTGATTGTCCTGTGGTTGGGTCCATACGCATATCGAGTGGCCCATCACGCATAAAAGAGAATCCTCGTTCAGGATCATCTAATTGCGGTGAAGAAACGCCTAAATCTAATAATACGCCATCAACTTTGCCACTTAAACCTAACTCATTGATATAGTGTTCAATATTTGAAAAAGGCCCATGAATAATAGAGAATCGTGGATCATCAATTTCATTTGCCACTGCGATAGCTTGTGGATCTCTATCAATCGCAATGAGACGGCCTTGTTCACCTAGTTGCGATAAAATCAGACGAGAGTGCCCGCCACGGCCAAAAGTACCGTCAATATAAATACCTGAAGGTTTAATATTCAGGCCGTTTACTGCTTCATCCAGTAATACACTGGTATGGCTAAAATTATTCGTTGTCATTATTTAAAGTGATAAATCCAATAGTCGTGTCGATAACGGTTCCTGTGAGGTTTGCTCTGCCAAAATGTCTTCTTTGATCTGTTGATACCAGACCTGTTCATCCCACAATTCAAATTTATTGAATTGACCGACTAACATGACCTCTTTGGTTAGCCCCGCGTGCTGTCTTAGCGTGCTAGCTAACAAAAGACGTCCTGCGCTATCCATTTGGCATTCACTGGCATGCCCAAGTAATAAACGCTGCACTCTTCGTTCGGCGGGATTCATGGAAGAAAGCGCCGCCAGTTTTAACTCAATTTTTTCCCATTCAGGAAGGGTGTACAGCAATAAACATGGCTGATTGAGATCAATGGTACAGACCATTTGACCTTCAGAAGCCTCGTTCAGCGTTGTTCGATAACGGGAAGGAACTGTTATTCGCCCTTTGCTGTCGAGATTAACGAGTGTTGCACCACGAAACATCCTCATTTCCCTCAGCGTTATAATTTACACCACATTATCCCACAAATCCCCACAAATAGAGTTTACGGATCGTATGAAAACGTTGTCAAGCCAGTTGTAGGACGCTTTATTGATATTTACAGTAATTTTATAATCTCATCGAAATGAACAAATTATCAGCAGGCTAAAAAAGCAGAATATTAACACTATGATTCCTATCGGTTATTTTTTATTTTTCTTATTTGTTCTCAAATAGTGATTATTTATAGAGATGAAAAAGGGAAAAATAAGATAAAGAAGTCATAAAAAGAAAATGACCTATTTAATGAGATAATGCCTATTTATTGTCGTTCATTTGCCTTTAACCAACATAACAATACAAAGCCCTCTTTAAATTAAAAAACTGGCTTAATCTACTGAAAAAATAATGTGATATCATGTAGATAATTTTTTACTGTCGAGTTTTCTTTCTGCAAAGTTAATAAATAAATTATTTTATTTAAGTAATATCACTTATAGAAATATCAAAATTTCACCCGCGAATTAAACAAAACAGGATAAATTGTAAAAAAACGTTTAAGATTAATCTCAAATTTTATTTTATTTAAGTCACCCGACATTATTTAACCAAATAAACTATCCCTGCTTTAATTTAATAAAGCAGGGATAGTCATTATAAAAAATGCTGAGTCAGAAAGTGAACGCTAATTAACGAGTACGTCCTAAACTACCTCGGCGACATAAATCACGTCGAATACGTGTAATACCCGCTTGTGGTTTTTGCTCTTCTTCAAGACTTGCTAAAACCAGCTCTAATACACGTTGTGCAATATCACGATGTCGCTGAGCCACCGATAATACTGGACATTCGAGGAAATCTAATAATTCATGATCACCAAATGTAGCAATCACTAACTGCGTAGGTAAGCGTCCACTTCTTTGCAACGTTACATCCATCACACCTTGTAATAGCGCAAAGGAGGTCGTAAAGAGTGCATCAGGCATCGGGTTATTATTTAACCATTCCGAAAATACCTCTGCCGCCGCTTCTCGTTCATAACTATTCGCATAAAGATAAGTCACTTGTCGTGGATCATCTTGCCACACACTACGAAAGCCCTGTTCACGTAAAAAACTGACTGATAGTTCGGGCAATGCGCCTAGATAGAGAACCGATTGAGAAGGAAAAGCTTTAAGCTCACTCGCTAACATTTTTGCGTCTTCTAAATCATCACCGACGACACTAATAAAATGTTCACTCTCTAACGCCCTATCTAAGGCAATGATAGGCAACGAACGATTAGCCCAACGCTGATAAAATGGGTGCTCTGGGGGTAATGCCGTTGATACAATAATGGCATCAACTTGGCGTTGTAGTAGATGTTCTACACAACGAATTTCGTTGTCAGGTTGATCTTCTGAGCAGGCAATCAGCAATTGATAACCACGTTGACGCGCTTGTCGTTCAAGATAATTGGCAATTCTGGTATAACTGGTATTTTCCAAATCAGGAATAACCAAACCTATAGAACGCGTACGACCAGCACGTAATCCCGCGGCAACAGCGTTCGGGTGGTAATTGTGCTCTCTGACCACCGCCATCACTTTTTCAACAGTCTTGTCACTTACACGGTACTGTTTAGCTTTACCATTAATGACATAACTCGCTGTTGTTCGTGAAACACCAGCCAAGCGGGCGATTTCATCCAGTTTCACTTTAGCCTCTTCTAATTATTAATAGGGTATTTATTACATTATTGCTATGGTTTTCAGTCATCATGCTGATCTGAATCTGCATTTTAACACAATTTACTGATAAAACCGTATGCGTCAACGTTTCCGTTTATACCTTTTACCAATTACTTGCATTGTTACTGCCTATGACTTACCTAAAGTGCAATAAAAAAGCACCTTTACGGTGCTTTTTTGTCTGGTGATCACGACTCTTGATACATCTGCTCAATTTCATTTCGATAGCGTTCAGAAATTATTTTACGTCTTAATTTTAAGGTAGGTGTCAATTCTCCAGACTCCATCGTAAACCCTTCCGCTAATAGGGTAAATCGTTTAACTTGATGGAAACTAGCAAAATTACGTTGCATTTCACGCAAGCGTTCATCAAATAATTCTTTGATCTTAGTATGGCGTAATAACTCTATCCGATCGTGATATTTTAAATTTAATGCTCGAGCATGTTCTTCTAATGCATCAAAGCAAGGCACGATCAGTGCAGAAACAAATTTACGGGTATCTGCAATCACAGCGATATGCTCAATAAAGCGATCTTGCCCTAATGTACCTTCAATCATTTGCGGTGCAATATATTTTCCATTTGAGGTTTTCATAAGATCTTTCAAACGTTCGGTAATATATAACATCCCTTCTTCATCTAATGCACCCGCATCACCGGTACGTAACCAACCATCTTCAGTAAACGCCGCAACCGTCTCTTCAGGCTTATTAAAATAACCTTTCATCACGATACTACCACGCACTTGGATCTCGTTTTCTTCGCCTATACGTACCTCAACCCCCGGTAACGGAGTACCAATAGAGCCTAGTTTATAATGGCTTTCTTCCCAACAAGATACCGTGGCACAAGTCTCTGTCATGCCATAACCATATTTAATATTAATACCCGCGGCTAAGAAAAAGCCGATCACCGCATCATCTAAACGAGCGCCTGCGGCAGGTAAAAAACGAACTCGCCCACCTAAAATTTGACGTAGTGGTTGAAGAACTTTTTTATCCGCAAAGCGATAACTCCATTGAGATAGCATGCCTAATGAACGTCCAGCTAAGTGTGCCTGACGTTGTTTTTCACCCTGTTTAAGAGCCCATTTAAACATCCATCGGCGTAGTCGGGGTGCTTGAGAAACTTTCTCTTGAATGGCGCTATATACTTTTTCGTAAAAGCGTGGCACTGCACACATAACCGTTGGTTTTACTGCAGCCATTGCTTCCCTTACGGCATGGGTATCTGTGAGATAAACATTAATAGCCCCAGTATGCATAACATAGAAGCTCCATGCTCGTTCAAATACATGTGATAACGGTAAAAAGCATAATGAAACATCTTTATCCGATAATGAAAGGCGCTGATCATGCAGATAAAGTTGAGAAGCCAGATTGGTGTAATCCAGCATAACACCTTTAGGCTCACCTGTTGTACCCGAGGTATAAATCAGCGTAAACAAATCATCTAAACAACATTCATCAATACGTTGTTGTAGCAGAGAGTCATATCGAGATTGACAGTCACTGATTAAGTTTGTCAGATGATAAGAAGGTATTGTTGGATTTAAAACGACCTGAGAATTAAACACAATAATATGTTTAAGTTGCGGGCATAATAGCGCTAACTCAGAAACAACGTCATATTCCTTTTGGTCACCAACAAAAAGAATACGAATATCCGCATCATTGATGATATAAGCGGCTTGTTCCACACTACTTGTTGCATAAAGAGGAACTGTGACAGCACGCAACTGCAAAGTAGCAATATCGGCAATAGACCAATCAATGCTGTTTTGGGAAAAAATCCCCACATTTTCTTGAACAGCCACGCCCATATCGAGTAATGCATTTGAGAGTGCACGTGTTTTCTTTGCTACTGACGCCCATGACATGGCGATTTCAGACTTAGCATCCCACTGACGATAAGCCGTTTTTTCCCCAGAAGATGAAAATTGCATCTGCAATCTTCTAATTATATGATAATCATATAGATTATTATTATTTATCATGATTTTCCTGTTATTTATGGAAAAGCGTAGGAATAATTAAGTTGAAATAAAGAATAATGTCATCTTCTAATTTCAGCTTACACCTGTTCGCTGACTTATCTGAAAGTCTAAGTGATCCTCAAAAATAAAGGAATCTAATTTTACATAAATTTGTAAAATTGTGAGTCATGAAAAGTTTTGTCAATTTCATCATACTAATGAAAATGTAAAAATGAGCCTGAACACTTTGTGAACAAACAAAGCATTAATAAGAAAAATATAATAAAATCAAAAAGTAATTATATAATTTTATTCATTTACAAGATTAATAACAGAGAAAATAAAGAAAAAAATCGATTAGATGACAATAGTTGCAACTGATAGGGATAGGATAACAATTAGGGCAAAAATAGTGACAGCTACCCAAGAGACTTATCTTTACTATTTACTATTAAAGAATATCTTTTATTGGTTATTAGCAGTAAGCTAACGTTATCTGCCACTATTTCTGCATAATTAGCATAGAGTGCTAATTATGAGTGAATCACTCTTAGTTTTGACAAACCTCACTAAGTAAATTTTTCATCCATAAATGGCCTTTATCTCGTGCCGTTGACTCATGCCAAATTAAATAGCATGGACGTTCTACCTTCTCCCAAGGTAATGATATCGCCTTAATGTTCAATTGTTCTGAATAGCTTTCAACTAACCATCTAGGCGCAATAGCGACCGAATAAGTTTTTGAGACTAGATTTAATACACTATTTAAATCAGTACCTTCATAAGTAATTAAATCTTCTAACTCTGTATTCTTATAATAAGCCGCACTAAAAGACCCCACATCTTCTAAAGAAACAATAGAATGATGCTCATTTAATAACATCTCTTCAGTAACGCTCTCTTTAATTCGTGGGTGTTGGTTAGAGACAGCCAAAACCACTTCATCATTGAATAAAGGGTGTGAATGAAACTCTGGTTTATCAAATTGTTTATAATTAATAAAGAACTCAACTTCCTGATATTTTAATTGGTGTTCAATATTACTATTCAAATAAGACTTAATATTTACATTAATATTAGGGGTTTTATTTTTTATTCTCTCTACAATTTTTGGCGCTAACTTGATATCTAATGGACTGCAAATAGATAAGCTAAACACACGATCACTGTGTTCCGGTTCAAATCCCGCCCCTGGCAATTCATTATGGACTAATTGTAATGCTTGTCGAACAGGGCCAAATAATTGTTTGGCTCTTAATGTTGGTTGAATACCTCGGCCATACCGAACAAATAACTCGTCATTAAACATGATCTTAAGACGAGAAACTGCATTACTGACTGCCGGTTGAGACATACCTAACACCTGTGCTGCTCGTGTGACATTTTGCATTTGCATAACAGCATCAAACACCGTTAATAAATTAAGATCAACATTACGTAAATGCATATCTGCTGACTCTTTATTGGTCGTTGTTGCTGATGTGTAATCCGTCATTTTTTACTCCACTATGTTATTATAATTGGCGAATTAAAACTTATTAATAATATAAAAGCATATTAATAAATTATATATCTAACCATGACTGTAACTTTTATAAAAATATTACTACTTATTATTCATCATCCATGTACATCACAAAATGTATAACACAAACACCAAAAAATAATTCATCTTTATATTAAAGAGAATAAATTGACATTTAAATTACATATTAATGAAATGATTATACCGATATATATTACAACCTGTTTTACCTTATGCCTTGCAAATAATAAAACAAAATATGATAAAAATCATAATAAAATAATAAAATCTATCACCTTACAGGACACTTTCAGAACTATTACAGTCACCACGGTAATAATTTTTATTCTTATATTCAAAATGTTGCTCAAATTTATTGATATTGTTGTTAACTACAACCGCTCATCCCCCTGATAGTTAGTTGTTCAAAAAAAAAGCAAACAATTGTTTAATTTTTTATTTCACTCCCCGAGAGCGATTATGTGAAACATTAACCTAATCAATGATTGTTTGATAGATATAATCATTACTAAAAATTTAGATATTAGTCAGAATTACTAAGAATAAAATATAATTCACACATCAAAACAAATTAAAAAATTCCAATGCTTGACATGATGATTGGTATCCGGTATCAATAAATAAACATTATTAAGAACAAATGTAAGGATGTTTCATGTTAAACGCAATTTTACTATCAAGCCTACTACTATTCGCAACATTGATGCGCGGTCGGCTGATGGGTAAAAAATGAAACATACCTACCCTTAGAGAAAAACCCGCGCTAATCGCGGGTTTTTTTATACCTGGGAGAGCGCAAAAAACGAAATAAAAAAGTATAAGGAACAGATTATGAGCAACAATGTGATTATTTTTGACACCACATTAAGAGATGGCGAACAAGCATTGCAAGCTAGCTTAAGCGTAAAAGAGAAGTTACAAATTGCTTATGCCTTAGAACGTTTAGGTGTAGATATCATTGAAGCGGGTTTTCCTGTCTCTTCCCCTGGGGATTTTGAATCTGTACAAACCATCGCTCGAGAAATTAAAAATAGTCGCATTTGTGCGTTAGCTCGCTGTGTTGATAATGATATTGACGTTGCCGCAGAGTCATTAAACATTGCCGAGGCATTTCGTATTCATGTTTTTTTAGCCACCTCCGCTTTGCATGCTGAACATAAGTTAAAAAAATCCTTTGATGACATTATTGAAATGGGAACACGCTCAATTAAACGCGCCCGACGCTATACTGATGATGTTGAGTTTTCTTGCGAAGATGCGGGGCGTACCCATATTGATAATTTATGTCGCATTGTGGAAAGTGCCATCAACGCGGGCGCAACAACCATTAATATTCCAGACACCGTAGGTTATACCACGCCTTATCAATTCGGTGGCATTATCACTAATTTATTTGAACGTGTACCTAATATTGATAAAGCGGTGATCTCCGTTCATTGCCATGATGATTTAGGTATGGCTGTTGCAAACTCTATTACCGCAGTACAAGCAGGTGCAAGACAAGTTGAAGGGACTATCAACGGCTTAGGTGAACGAGCCGGTAACTGCGCTTTAGAAGAAGTGATTATGGCGATAAAAGTACGTGAACAAATGATGAATGTACAAACGCGTATTAATCACAAAGAGATCTACCGTACCAGCCAGTTAGTCAGTCAATTATGTAATACCCCTATTCATGCCAATAAATCCATCGTTGGATCGAATGCCTTTGCCCACTCCTCTGGTATTCACCAAGATGGCGTACTGAAAAATCGTGAAACTTACGAAATTATGACACCTGAATCAATTGGTTTAAAAGAGGTGCAATTGAACTTAACGTCTCGCTCTGGTCGAGCTGCGGTAAAACACCGTATGGAAGAGATGGGCTATCGCGAAACAGATTATAACTTAGATTCTTTATATGCCGCTTTCTTACGTTTAGCTGATAAAAAAGGCCAAGTTTTTGACTATGACTTAGAAGCATTGGCTTTTATGGGGCAACAGCAACAAGAGCCTGATGAGTTTGTAATGAACTATTTTAATACTCAATCCGGCTCCTCAACAGTTGCCACGGCCAGTGTCAGCATTAGTCGTAAAAATGAAGAAATCACTGAAGCAGCAACAGGAAATGGTCCCGTTGATGCTGTCTATCAAGCTATTTCTCGTGCTACAGGTTATCCCTTAAAACTGGTGACTTATCAATTAACAGCCAAAGGTGAAGGACGAGATGCATTAGGACAAGTTGATATCGTGGTTGAATACCAAGGACGTAAATTTCATGGCATGGGATTAGAAACTGATATCGTCGGTTCATCCGCCAACGCCATGATGCATGTTATCAACAGTATTTGGCGTTCAGAGCAAGTCGAAATAGAAAAACGCAAACACCATACAACACAAGAAGCGGTTTAATCATTATGTCTAAACATTATCATATTGCAGTATTGCCCGGAGATGGCATTGGCCCTGAAGTTATGGCGCAAGCACAAAAAGTGATCGATGCGGTAAATAAACGATTTTCACTGAATATCACGACCAAAGAGTACGATATTGGTGGTATTGCTATCGATAATCATGGCACACCATTACCGGCAACCACCTTGGCTGGATGTGAGCAAGCTGATGCGATTTTATTCGGCTCTGTGGGGGGGCCTAAATGGGAGCATTTACCGGCAGATCAACAACCGGAACGTGGCGCATTATTACCTTTACGTAAACACTTTAAATTATTCTGCAATCTGCGCCCAGCTCGTTTATATAAAGGTTTAGAAGCTTATTGTCCATTGCGTGCTGATATTGCACAACGCGGTTTTGATATTTTATGTGTCCGTGAATTAACTGGGGGGATCTATTTCGGTCAACCTAAAGGCCGTGATGGTGAAGGTCGCGAAGAGCGTGCTTTTGATACCGAGGTTTACCATCGCTATGAAATCGAACGTATTGCTCATTTTGCTTTCAAATCAGCGCAAAAACGTCGTTATAAAGTCACGTCGATTGATAAAGCCAACGTTTTACAAAGCTCTATTTTATGGCGTGAAGTCGTCACTGAGGTCGCTAAACAATACCCTGATGTGACCTTGCAACATATGTATATCGATAATGCGACAATGCAATTAATTAAAGATCCAGCGCAATTTGATGTATTGCTGTGCTCCAATATCTTTGGCGATATTTTATCAGACGAATGCGCCATGATCACCGGTTCAATGGGCATGTTGCCCTCTGCAAGCGTAAATGAAGCACATTTTGGTTTATATGAACCCGCAGGTGGCTCCGCACCAGATATTGCCGGTAAAAATATCGCCAATCCAATAGCACAAATTTTATCAACCGCCCTATTACTGCGTTATAGCTTTAATGAAGATAAAGCAGCCCAAGCCATTGAAGAAGCAATTACAAGAGTACTAGCAACAGGCTATCGCACCGCAGATTTAGCGGGAGAAGGAAACGCAATAACAACCGCAGAAATGGGTGATCATATCGCTCAGTTTATTCAAGAAGGGGCATAACATGGGTAAAACATTATATCAAAAAATTTACGATGCACATGTTGTCAGAGAAGTAGCGAATGAAACACCTATTATATATATCGATAGACATTTAGTGCATGAAGTGACTTCACCTCAAGCTTTTGATGGTTTAAGAACCAAAGGTCGTGCTGTTCGTCAACCCAACAAAACTTTTGCCACAATGGATCACAACGTTTCAACTCAAACCAAAGATATCAACGCCTGTGGTGATATGGCGCGTATTCAAATGCAAGAGTTAATGAAAAACTGTCAAGAATTTGGTGTGACCTTGTATGACTTAAATCACCCATATCAAGGAATTGTTCATGTTATGGGGCCTGAACAAGGCTTAACTTTACCAGGCATGACAATTGTTTGTGGCGACTCACATACAGCAACACATGGTGCCTTTGGCGCATTAGCTTTCGGTATTGGCACTTCTGAGGTTGAGCACGTATTAGCGACACAAACCTTAAAACAATCACGTGCTAAAACCTTAAAAATCGAAGTACAAGGCAAAACAGCCAATGGCATCACGGCAAAAGATATCGTATTGGCGATTATCGGAAAATTGGGTAGTGCGGGAGGTACGGGGTATATTATTGAATTTACGGGAGAAGCTATTGAAGCTTTGAGTATGGAAGGGCGAATGACATTATGCAATATGGCGATAGAGATGGGGGCAAAAGCAGGCTTAGTTGCTCCTGATGAGACTACATTTGCTTACTTAAAAGGACGTCAATTTGCCCCTCAAGCCCCATTGTGGGATGAAGCTGTCGCCTATTGGAAAACGTTAAAGTCGGACGAAGATGCTATTTTTGATGCTACTGTGACGATTAATGCTGCAGATATTGCACCACAAGTGACTTGGGGGACGAATCCGGGACAAGTGATTGCTATTGACCAAATTGTTCCGCGATTGAACAGTTTTAACGATCCTGTTGAACGAGCTAGCGCCGAAAAAGCCTTAGCTTATATGGGATTAACTGAAGGTGTTAACTTAACTGATATTACAATAGATAAAGTTTTTATAGGCTCTTGCACTAACTCTCGTATTGAAGATTTACGCGCAGCAGCAAAGATAGCTAAAGGGCATAAAGTCGCCTCCCATGTACAGGCAATTGTTGTTCCCGGCTCAGGCCCTGTTAAAGCCCAAGCAGAAGCAGAAGGTTTAGATAAAATTTTTATTGAAGCCGGTTTTGAATGGCGTTTACCCGGCTGCTCAATGTGCTTGGCAATGAACAATGACCGATTAAATCCCGGAGAGCGTTGCGCATCGACCAGCAATCGTAATTTTGAAGGTCGCCAAGGTCGTGGTGGCAGAACTCATTTAGTCAGTCCGGCAATGGCCGCTGCCGCCGCCATTCATGGGCATTTCGCTGATATTCGCACTTTTGCAACAGTATCATAAAGGAGAACCTAATGAATAAATTCACACAACACACTGGAATTCCAGTACCTTTAGATGCTGCCAACGTGGATACTGATGCGATTATTCCCAAACAATTTTTACAAAAAGTCACTCGCACAGGATTTGGTAAACACTTATTTCATGATTGGCGATTTTTAGATGATGAAGGCACCCAGCCTAACCCATCATTTATTTTAAATCAGTCCATCTATCAAGGTGCTTCTATTTTATTGGCGCGCGAGAATTTTGGTTGTGGATCTTCTCGCGAACATGCGCCTTGGGCGCTCACAGATTATGGCTTTCATGCGGTGATCGCGCCGAGTTTTGCTGATATTTTTTACGGCAATTCCTTTAATAACCAGTTATTGCCAATCAAATTAAGCGATGAGCAAGTTACCCAGTTATTTAATTGGGTAACAGAGCATGCTGGTACGCCTATTACCGTTGATTTAGTTGCCCAACAAGTGATCGCTGGTGAATTATGCTTCTCATTTGAAATCGATGCATTTCGCCGTCATTGCATGATTGAGGGATTAGACAGTATCGGATTAACGTTACAACACCAAGCAGAGATAAGTGCTTATGAAGCTAAACAACCAGCTTTTATGCGTTAATCACTGACTCAATTACCTTATTTCACTGTTTGTTATCTGTAAAAATTTAAACTTTGTCATTCTCGCCGCTATTTACCTCGCGGCATTTTTTTTCAGTAAAACGAACAAAAAAAGCCAGTGACCTATTATCACTGGCCGGTAATCACCGCATGCTCAAAGGGGGAGTCTGTTAGTATTCATAATTTGTGATAACTAACATAAGAGCTAACTTTAAACACAAGCATTATCGGTCTAATATAAGGAAATTAAAATTGATCACTTTAATAAGGGATTTCCTCTTTTATGACATCACCCCGCTTAGAGTTGCAATTTATTCGCTTATGGCAAGCTTTTGAGGGAAAAGAGACTGAAACCACATTACAAGAGCTTGCTGAAACATTACATTGCACTCGTCGCCATGTGCGTTCGTTACTAAACAAAATGCATCAAACTGGTTGGATAGATTGGCAAGCAGAAGTAGGAAGAGGAAAAAAATCCACCCTGACTTTTCATTCTAACGCCTTTGACATCCAACAAAGCCGAGCAGAGCGATTACTGGAAGAAAATGATATAGAAAAGCTCGTTGCACTGATGGGCGATAAAGACTCGTTACGGCAAATGGTGCTTTCACAGATTGAAAAAAGCTTTCACCCTAGCCAACAACGTCTACGAATAATTTACTATCGCCCTTTTCGTAATTTATTACCCGGTACGCCGCTTCGGCGCTCTGAATTACATTTAATGAGCCAAATATTTAATTCATTACTTCACTTAAAAGAGGAAAATGGGGAAGTCGAAGCGGAATTAGCCCATCACTGGCAGATGCTCAGCGAGCAACATTGGCGCTTTTATTTACGCCCTGCTATCTATTTTCACCATGGACGAGAATTAACCATAGAGGATATCAGCACCTCTTTAATGAGAATGAAAGTCTGCAATCCACTTTATGCACATATTGAGAAAATAACCTCACCGCAACCTTATGTTATTGATATTTATTTAACCGTACCGGATAAACAATTTGCCACCCTATTAGGTAGTCCACAAGCAGCGATCTTACCCCAAGAATGGCGAACTCTCGTTAATTTTTCTCAGCACCCCATTGGCACAGGGGCATACCAAGTGATGAGCAATGATCAACATAAACTGCAAATCAAAGCGTTTGATCGCTATTTTGGTTTGCGCGCATTATTAGATAACATCGATATTTGGGTGGTTCCTGAATTAAAAGACAAAATGGTTTGCTCTACCCTTCATTTAACCGATGATGATACTCATAACAACTCACTGGAAAGCCGCAAAGAGGAAGGCTGTTATTTTTTACTTTACGATAGCCGCTCAACACAATGCCAACAACCTGAGATCCGCGAATGGCTTAGTAGTGTATTAACACCGGTGAATATGTTGGCCCATTGTGCGCCCTCTTATCAACGCCATTGGTCACCTGCTTATGGTTTATTGTTACACTGGCACCATAGCAAACTGATCCCACCGCATACTAAACCCGCTTCACTCACAAAACTGACCATTACACTGTATAAAGAGCACCACGAATACAGCACTATTGCTGAACTGATCAAAAAAATCTTATCTAACTATGATATCGAATTATCCATTCAAGTGCTTGATTATGAACAGTGGTATTATGGTGATGCAAAGAGTGATATCTGGTTAGCTACCGTCAATTTCTATAAACCGCTCGAGTTTTCTATTTTTGCAGCACTTTATGAACTGCCCCTATTTCACCAGTGCATGGGTGAACGTTATAAAGATGCCCTAGCCTTATGGCGTCAAAAAGTATTACCGCTTGAAGAGTGGTGTCGCCAATTAACACAAAATAATTGGCTTTTCCCGTTATTTCACCATTTACTTGAATTACAAGGGCAACGTACGATACGCGGTGTAAAAATGAATACCTTTGGTTGGTTTGATTTTAAATCGGCATGGTTTATACCTGATTTAGAAACGCCCCCATTAAAATAGCGTTTTCACTTATAACTATGTTAATTCACAGAAACCCGCAAAGTTATAAACACCAACAGTAAGGCCTAGGGGATTTATTCACTTTTTCTGTGGATATCTATGTGAAAAAGAGTGAGATAATCAGGGTATAGTTTTTATATTAGCGTACAGGCTGTTGAAACATTTTTTAAAATATCACTTATAATTCAAATTAGTAGATAAGTTTTTATCCCTATTTCAACGATTGGATAAACCAATGAATAAAGTCCAATGGTTAAATTGTACGAAAAACAACCATAGTCGGTTTTATCCACAGGTTGTGCCGATTAGTTAATCGAAATAGGCAGATTTTGGGGAATATCGGCAAAAGTCAAGGCTGTAAATCAGAACAGTGATCTCACTTTTGCGGAGTTATCCCACAAAGCTGTGGATAACCTAGTGCAAAAGCCTGTTTATGATCTAAGGATAACCCTGAACAACTTATATCATTTATTATTAAAACCTCGATTCACATAAAAAAATGATGATATATCATGCTATTATGTTTTAACTTAAATCAGTGAAAAAACATTTTCCATCATCCTTTTTTTCTGTTTATTTATTGTACAGGAAGACAGTTATTTATGTTTACGCCACCAGCAGCACCTGAAAATGAATCCGTTTTACTCGCACGAGCACAAGCGCTGGCTGGTTATACCTTCGGTGAACTCGCCGCTTTTGCACAGCTTCCTATTCCTGAAAATTTAAAGCGTGATAAAGGTTGGGTCGGTATGCTATTGGAATACTATTTAGGTGCCAGTGCCGGCAGTAAACCTGAACAAGATTTTTCTCATATCGGAGTTGAGCTAAAAACCATCCCTATCGACCGTTTTGGTATGCCATTAGAAACGACCTTTGTTTGTGTAGCCGCACTTACAGGAAACAGTGGGATCACATGGGAGAATAGCCATGTAAAACGTAAGCTGTCAAAAGTATTATGGGTGCCTGTAGAGGGAGAACGGGAGATCCCATTAGCACAGCGTAGAGTCGCTTCCCCGCTACTTTGGAGCCCCAATCATCTTGAAGAAGAGCTACTGCGTCACGATTGGGAAGAGTTAATGGATATGATTGTCTTAGGAAAAGTAGAAAGCATTACTGCGCGTCACGGACAAGTATTACAAATTCGCCCTAAGGCTGCTAACAGTAAGGCATTAACCGAAGCCATTGGTGAAAATGGACAACGCATCATGACACTTCCCCGTGGTTTTTATTTAAAAAAGAACTTTACTGCGCCACTGATTGCTCGTTATTTCCAACTTTAATGCGTTACAGTAAACAAAATGCCCCGAGTTATCTTAGTGAATAACTCGGGGCACATCGTATTTTTTGCTGGTAAATTATTAAACACAGTGAGTTGATGCTAATCGAACGCCTACTGCTCTGGTGATTTCTGTCAATGTTGTCAGTGTTGGATTACCATTTTCAGATAATGCTCGATAAATATGTTGTCGAGATAATCCTGATTTTTTCGCAATCACGCCCACTCCACCATGAGCCTCAATAATTTGCCGTAATGCAATTAAAAATGCACCTATTCCCCCAGGCTCATAAATACCTTCTAACGCCGTTTGCAAATACACCTCAGCATAATCAGGATCTTCTCGTAGTTCATTTATCATCTCTAAATCATGGTCAAGATATGCAGGAACAGTTTTTCTTTTTACTACATCTATTTTATTGGTCATTTTTCATCCTTACATGATAATCTTCAAGATAGTTCACTGCTTTATCAATATCTGCTTGTTGAGTACTTTTATTCCCTCCAACAAGTAAAAGAATAATAAATTCATTTTCTATTGAATAATAAACCCGATATCCCTGCCCGAAGTTTATTCGTAAAGCCCAGACTCCATCACGAACAAATTTATGATCGGCGAAGTTACCATAACATGCTCGAGTTACTTGTACTTCAATTTTAGCAGCCGCTTGAGGATCTCGTTTCCTAAGCTTTTGTATCCACTCTCGATAGGGTACTTTTTGGTTTCTGTCCTGATAACGCACTATTTTATATGGCATTTGCTTTCCTTATTGCCAAAGTCCTAATTGTTGCTTATAAATCACACTAAAAATGTAACTTATAACAGACAAAAATCAAATAGGAAATATTTTTCGTACACATATCATAAAAAAATGCCCCGAGTTATCTTAGTGAATAACTCGGGGCACAAATAACAATTATGATTAAGTAATCAATAATTAACGATAGACAATACCGCCATCGGTTAAGATAGCTTGGCCCGTAATATAGTCGGAATCATCACTTGCCAAGAAGGAAACTAACGCAGCTACGTCATCAGGAGTTTGAGCACGTCCTAGAGCAATACCGTCCACATATTTTTTATAGGTCTCACCTTTTGGTGCTCCAGTAATTTCAGCGAAACGCTCGTCAATCTCAACCCACATATCGGTGCCGACAATGCCCGGGCAATAAGCATTAACAGTGATGCCTGCGCTCGCATACTCTTTAGCTGCCGCTTGTGTTAATGCACGTACTGCAAATTTAGTGGCAGAATAAACCCCTAACATGGCAAAACCATCGTGCCCAGCAATAGAAGATGCATTAATAATCTTCCCTTTATGGCCTAATGCTTTAAATTTCTCAGAAGCGGCCTGAATACCCCACATCACACCATTAACGTTAATTTTGAAGATCCGATCCATATCTTCCGGAGTCACATCTGCAAGAGGTTTCACCTGTGCAATACCTGCGTTATTGATCATAACATCAAAACCGCCTAAGGTTTTTTCAGCATGTTCAACAGCCGCAAAGACTTCATCACGGTTGCTAATATCTGCAGCAAAGGTCGTTACTTTACGCCCTAACGCTTTAATTTCTTTTGCTACATCGGATAATTTATCTGCTTTTAAGTCAACCAGAGCAATATCGGCACCCTCTTTAGCAAGACGTAATGCGATACCACGACCAATTCCCTGAGCAGCACCTGTAACTAAAATTACTTTACCATTCAAAGCCATTGTCTTTCTCCTGAATATTTACAGATGAAAAAGCTCTTCCAAAAAAGAACTTTATTAATAATTTAACAGTAGCAATTAAAGTGCGATGTGACAAAGAAATGATCATTCACTAGTAAACACAATAAGTAGAATAGAATGTAGTGAAAATAATTATCATTTAGAATAACAAGTTACCAAAAGGCCATCATCTGTTGCAAAAGAGCAGATGATCTTTTTTACTCATTAACTTTATAGTTAGCAAAAAATGCTTAACTCATTCATTTAATGGATAAAAATAAGGCAATATCTAAATAGATATTGCCTTGACATTATTTATGACAAAAAAAGTAATTATTTTTTAGCCGCTTGCAGATATAGCATATCAAGTGCAATGGTTGCTCCGGCAAGGGCAGTAATATCTGATTGATCATACGCTGGCGATACTTCAACTAAGTCCATGCCTACAATATTTAACGGCTGTAAAGCACGCAGCATTTTCAGCGCCTTATCCGTGGTTAATCCACCCACAACCGGTGTTCCTGTACCCGGTGCAAATGCGGGATCAAGGCAATCAATATCAAAAGTCAAATAAACAGGAAGTGAACCCACAATCTCTTTAATTTGCGCGACTAAATCATCAACCCCACGATCATTAACTTGTGCAGCATCCAAGACAGTAAAGCCGTTATTAGTGTCATGCTCGGTACGAATACCAATTTGCACTGAATGCTGTGGATCAATTAAACCTTCATTAGGAGCATGATAGAACATTGTACCGTGATCAAACTTACTGCCATTAGCATAAGTATCGGTATGAGCATCAAAATGCACCAAGGCCATTTTGCCAAAGTGTTTAGCGTGAGCACGTAATAGAGGTAATGTCACAAAGTGATCACCACCAAAGGTTAAACATCTTTTACCTGCTGCTAGCAATTTTTCCGTATGAGCTTGTAGCTTATCACTCATATCTTGTGCATCACCGAAGTTAAATACTAAATCACCACAATCAACAACTTTGAGGCGTTCACGCATATCGAAGTGCCAAGGCCAGCGATGTCCTTCCCACGCTAAGTTAGTCGAAATCTGGCGAATAGCGCCGGGCCCATGGCGAGTACCTGCACGACCTGAAGTTGCCATATCAAAAGGCACCCCAGTGATCACCCAATCAGCATCACTGCTATAAGGTTGAAAATTCAGTGGAAAACGTAAAAAACCAAATGCATTTGAGATCAAAGAATTATCAGTCTCATTACCTAACGTACAATTTTTCATGCCATTACCTCTGTTACTTATTTTAACAAGCAACATATAAATCAATATGATAGATAAAGAGTGATGTATCAACACCACTCTGCATTAGGAAGTAAGCATTACTCCTCTTCTTCCAGATAGGTATAACCGTATAAGCCACTTTCAAATTCAGTTAGGAACTGCTCTTGGAGTGCTTTATCTAACTGTGCATTTTTCACTTGAGTACGGAAGCGCTCCAACAATACCGCTGGATTAAGTTTTACATATTGAAGCATATCCGCAACGGTATCACCCTCTTCACTCAACTGATAAGTAAGATTGCCTTTCTCATCAAGATAAACATCAACGGCTGCTGTATCACCAAATAAGTTATGCATATTACCAAGGATTTCCTGATACGCCCCCACCATAAAGAAGCCAATCATTGGTGGATATTCAGGATCATAAGCTGGCATTGGCATCGTGGTTTCGACCCCATCACCATCGACATAATGATCGATAATACCATCTGAATCACAAGTGATATCTAGCAATACAGCACGGCGATCGAGCGGTTTATCTAAACCTTCAATTGGCAATACAGGGAATAATTGATCAATTCCCCAAGCATCAGGCAATGACTGGAACAGTGAAAAGTTGACATAGAACTTATCTGACATACGCTCTTGCAGTTCATCAATAATCGGGCGATGGGCTCGATTACTTGGATCTAAATCATATTGAATATGACGACAGATATTCAGATATAACTCTTCCGCCCATGCACGCTCTGTCAGACTTAACATACCGTGTACATATTGAGTATGGACATCATGTAAATCTAATTGGCTATCATGCAGCCATTCACGCAATGAACGGCTATTCCCTTTGGTTTGCATCTCTTCCCATGTTTCCCAAAGGCTTGCGATAGGTCTTGGAGCATCTTCGGCCGGCGGCGTGATTGCAGTAAATTCGTTACGTTCAACACCAATAACATTGGAAATAAGCACCGTATGATGCGCAGTTAATGCTCGACCTGATTCTGTAATAACGGTTGGATGAGGTAATTCATTTTCATCACAAGCATCACCAATCGCCCAAATCACGTTATTAGCGTATTCATTCAGGCCATAGTTAACAGAGCAATCAGATTGTGAGCGCGTACCTTCATAATCAACGCCCAAGCCACCACCAACATCAAAATACTGAATATTGACCCCTAATTTATGTAACTCAACATAAAAACGGGCTGATTCACGCACACCTGTCGCAATATCACGGATATTAGCCATCTGTGATCCAAGGTGAAAATGCAATAACTGCAAACTATCTAAACGACCAGCTTGGCGTAGCGTATCAATCAGTTGTAGTACTTGTGTTGCAGCTAGGCCGAATTTAGATTTTTCACCCCCACTGGCTTGCCATTTACCGGAGCCTTGAGAAGCAAGGCGAGCACGAACCCCTAAGCGGGGGATCACTTCTAAACGTTCGGCTTCTTCAAGTACCATTTTTATCTCAGACATTTTTTCAATGACCAAGAACACTTTATGACCGAGCTTTTCTCCTGTAAGGGCTAAACGAATATATTCGCGATCTTTGTAACCATTACAAACAATCACCGAACTGGTCATGTTGGCATGAGCAAGCACTGCCATTAATTCAGCTTTAGAGCCAGCTTCTAATCCTAATGGCTCTCCAGCATTAATTAGCGATTCAATCACACGACGCTGTTGATTGACTTTAATTGGATAAACTAAAAAGTAATCCCCTTTGTAGCCATAAGACTCACGTGCACGATGAAAAGCGGCATTAATTGAGCGCAAACGGTGCTGTAAAATTTGTGGAAAACAAAACAGCGCAGGAAGGCGTAAATGTGAATGCTCTTCTTGTACTTGCTTAACTAATTCTGTTAAATCCAGCGTTGCTTCAGGCACATCAGGATTTGGGCAAACACTAATATTGCCGCGATTATTCGCGCAGTAGTATCCTCCCCCCCAATATGTGATGTTATAAGTCTGTTGCATCTTACGAGCGATGTTATCATTCATGACATTCTCCTTAGGGAGTATGAGTTTATACCTTGCCTGTCACTATAGTAGTCAATAATTTCATGGCTAGCTGAAATGACCGATAAATAACAGTTAGAAGTAATGACTCACTATATATTTTTGTATGATTATCCAGCCTAATGCAGGATATAGTAGTAGAAAGCGATGAAGTTAACCGACTAATAGTTAACACAATCACCTATTGGCAAGTAACAGACAACTTCGCTCTAAAGAAAAAGAGCTCAAAGAGGAAATCACTCTAGACATACTACGGGTATAGTATTGGCGAGTACTGTTTTGGTTTTTGAAAAGAATAACCAGTAGACAATGGATCATTACCCATTCACTCCACACATGGCTTAACCTTATAAGCCATTTCCCTAACAGAGAAACAGGATCAGCAATCCTGCGGTTTACACTGTGATTCAGTTTTCACAGTAACGGCGAGGTTATACCTGTAGTTGAATCAAAATGCAAAAACAAAATAGATAAATCGCTTTTTTTTATTATTTTTCTTTTTGCTCACTTGAAAAATTGTGTCACACAAAAAATGATATCAACTATTGGATGCGAGTTTATCCCTATATTTGATTAAAAAAAGCTGGAATTAAAGAGAAAATAGTCCTAAAATGGACGTCTAGATGTTAAAACATCCATCCTTAGACCATCTGTATTAAGGTAACGAGATATAATGACTACACACCTTTTTACTTCTGAATCAGTATCAGAAGGTCATCCAGACAAAATTGCGGATCAAATTTCTGATGCCGTATTGGATGCAATTTTAGAACAAGATCCAAAAGCACGTGTTGCCTGTGAAACTTACGTTAAAACAGGCATGGTGATGGTAGGCGGAGAAATTACCACCAAAGCTTGGGTTGATATCGAAGAGATCACACGTAAAACAGTACGTGAAATCGGTTATACCAGTTCAGATATGGGCTTTGATGCTAATTCCTGCGCCGTTATCAGTGCGATTGGTAAACAATCCCCAGATATCAACCAAGGTGTTGACCGCGCAGATCCTCTTGAACAAGGTGCCGGTGACCAAGGCTTAATGTTTGGTTATGCCACTAATGAAACCGACGTTCTGATG
Source organism: Proteus sp. HMSC14B05 (assembly GCF_001808035.1). Taxonomy (NCBI): domain Bacteria; kingdom Pseudomonadati; phylum Pseudomonadota; class Gammaproteobacteria; order Enterobacterales; family Morganellaceae; genus Proteus; species Proteus sp. HMSC14B05. The sequence continues at coordinate 361,583 of NZ_KV791984.1, forward strand.
CCAGCGCCTATTACTTATGCTCACCGCTTAGTCCAGCGCCAAGCTCAAGTACGTAAAAATGGCACACTACCATGGTTACGTCCAGATGCTAAAAGCCAGATCACTTTCCAATACGACAATAACAACATTGTTGGTATTGATGCCGTGGTTTTATCAACTCAGCATGCTGAGGATATTTCACAAAAAGACTTACATGAAGCGGTAATGGAAGAGATCATTAAACCTATTCTGCCAACAGAATGGTTAAATGAACAAACCAAATATTTCATTAACCCAACAGGTCGTTTTGTTATCGGTGGCCCAATGGGCGACTGTGGATTAACAGGTCGTAAGATCATTGTTGATACTTATGGTGGTATGGCACGCCACGGCGGTGGGGCATTCTCTGGTAAAGATCCTTCCAAAGTTGACCGTTCTGCGGCTTATGCTGCACGTTATGTTGCAAAAAATATTGTTGCTGCGGGCTTAGCAGATCGCTGTGAAATTCAAGTGTCTTACGCTATTGGTGTTGCAGAGCCAACATCTATTATGGTCGAAACATTTGGTACTGAAAAAATCCCTACCTCACAACTGATCTTATTAGTACGTGAGTTCTTTGATTTACGCCCTTATGGCTTAATTCAAATGCTGGATTTACTGCATCCGATCTACCAAAAAACAGCAGCATACGGTCATTTTGGTCGTGCTGAATTCCCTTGGGAAGCAACAGATAAAGCTGAGATTTTACGTGAAGCTGCGGGTTTAAAATAAATTTCCCTTGTTTCATAGCAAACTCATTAAACCACATCTTTTAGGTGTGGTTTTTTTATTCCTGAAATTTATCTCTTTGTTAACCATAAAAAAACCCCGCAATATTAACGGGGAACTCAAAGTCAGTAAGAGAACAGGGAGTGATGATGAAATAAACAAATCAATCAGGGTAGTCTATCCACTCTCCTTCATTTAATTTGATATAAGATTTCCCTTGATAATCAACCACAATGGTATTTTGATTTTCTGATACCGTCGCGGTTTGTGGTAATTCACGGGTTAAAGCATTCCAATCAATGGTGGGTTGATTAAAGATATCGCCATTCACATTACGGAGAATAAAATCGGATAATGCTAAATAACTGCTTGGTTTATCGATCATCATAGGCGTATGAGGTAAACGTTGATTTTTAAGTCCAGTAAAACGAATACCGACAGGAACCGTAGTAATACTTCGGCTTGGAATATCTCTCAAACCAGACATCTGAGTTATATCACCTTGTAATGCGGCTCCATGTTCAGGAACAATTACCACCATCACTTTTCTGCCACGTTTATCAAGGGTATTAATAAAAGCATTTAAGTTATCAAGTAGCGCTGAGGCTCTTTTACCATAATCAGCCGTTGTATTTTCGCCAACGAACCTATTACCATCATGAAGTGACACTAAATTGACAAAGGTCACCGTCCATTTTTCATCTGATTTTTCTCGTGCTTTTAACCAACGCTCTAAGGTCTCTTTATCGTTATAGATTTTAGAGCCATCAAAAGCGGTAATTTGATGAGAGAGTCCGCGTTGATCTTGCAACGGCACATTAAGATTACCTAACTCCCTAATTTCTTGAAGATAATGACCAAACTCGCCATTATGATCGAGCACCAATTTCTTCTCAAAACCTAAAGCAGCCAGATTATCCATCAATAAGCATTGCATATCGGCAGGATCATACAAATCAGCGTGTTGTGTTTGCCCACAACTGGCTCTTAATAAACGTAATGAAGCGGGACCACTATAAGAAGCAACACTATTAAAGCGATTAAATAACACATCAAAGTTGCCCCAAATAGGATGTTGCTGTAATCCGACGGCTGCCGCATCTGCCGTAGAGAGTGAACAAATATTAATAATTAAAATATCAAAGGGTTGTGCATGGGAAGAGAGCTGGGCGGGAGCGGGTGTGCTGCGTTTATTTTCGTAACGATAAAACTGAGCAAGCCATTCATCTAACACTTTGTTATTAGCCGGCTGTTTTTGTGGCGGGTAAGGTGAACTCAGTACGTTATTATTTGGCGCTCTAGTCTGCGCTGTCGATAATATTTCTGTATTTTGCGGTTGTGGCTGATCGATAGATGTGTTGGTTTGCTGAGTAAAGCTATTGGCAGAAACAGCAGAAGCCATAGCGCCTGAAAAATGGGTAAAACCACTAATATTAAGCCACACTACACCCGCGATAATAAACACCGACACTCTTACCCACTGTTCAATAAAGAGATACCCTACCAGTAAAATAAATGCCACCCCGATCATCTTTAAGTTAATAAAATTAACAGCTAATTCAATGAGGTAAGAGAATGAAAAGTTTTTTAACTGCCCTCCTTGTTCTAATACCGTTGAAAAACTAGGTAGCCAAGTGTCGTGGTAGAAAAGCATAACCCCTATAGGGATCGCTATCCAATTACGTAATTTATGCCAAAATGTTTTCGGTAATGGAAATAATAAAAATGCTAGAAAGAGTAAATTGCTAAATGCATCAAATTTTAAATAACCATACCAAAGCAAAACAAACTTTAGCAAAAAATAAAAATTCCAGGCACCCAACCCATGCCAGTAATGTAAAAAACTTAACCGGGTTGTTTTAGTCTTGTTCATTTTAATTACCTACTTATTCGTATCTATATAATATCCGACATTGATATGAATATTCATATTTGCCTTTTTATACTTCTTATTTTTATAAATAACTATAAAGTTAACTCTTAATAGAATATTCCCCCATCAATTAGTAAAACTACTTATATGTAAAAGAAAGAGTACATAAAAATAAATTACTGACAAATAAATATAAGCAATCAACTTAAAAACAATTAAGTTGATTAATAAACAAAACGCCACTTTATATTTATATAATAGACATAAATTTTATATTTGTGTTGTTATTTTAAAAAATAAATAGCAACACAGAGTTATCTTATTTTCCTATATCCGAAACCAAACAAAATAATCACAAATAGATCGATTAAATTAACATGAGCATTACAAAACAAACACCACAAGAACATAAAGCTAAAAAATAAAATGAAAACAAGAATAAATAGATGATTTAACTAATTTAATGGTATTTTACTTGATAAAAATCAAATCTTTTTTGATCATCTAAAAAAGACTACCTTAGAATTTGTTATAAATAGGTAATTTACAATTATCTTATATTTCATTTTTTTGACTAACAATGGTTTAGTTATTATTTAAATGAATTTATTGATAATATTATCATTGTCAAAGAGGGTTATTATTCATTCCCAATGGAGTTTAAATTCGTATATTTAATTTATGTATTTATACGTAATTGAAATAACTATTTTTAAGGCATATCCTTAAATAAAGAATATTAATATTTTATTTAACACTTACCCCTTCCCTGACTAAGAAAAATAAAATTACAGATTAAGAATTTATTTTTATATGAGGGTTAAAAAATGGAAAATAAAAAATTTATTCGCTCAGAGATAAAAAGAGAAAAAGAGAGTACAAACCAAGATATAAATAAATTAAAGAAATTATTTTCAATAAACAACTATCACTATAGAGATATTAATAACGAAGAAAATCAACATAGCCTTATTTATCGTTGGCCATTACTCAACACATTTAATTCAATAACTAAATGAGAAAAACTATGCCACTAATTGTATTAAAAGGTCTCAGAGGTGGAGTAGGAACCACCTCAATAACCGTTGCACTGGCTCGCCAATTTCATCACCATAAATACAATGTCATTGTTATCGATAACTGTGTGAATAATATCTTACATTTCTATTTTCCAGAAAAATCACAAGTCACCACATTAGGACAAGCACTACTCGCGCATACCCCAATAGAACAAGCGATTTGTGATTATCAAAACGGTTATCAAATTTTACCTTTTGGAGTCGTTAATTTAGAAGATAAATTGCACTTGCAAGCATCTGCCGCTGCCAATCAACATCTGCAGCATTTTTTTACCACTTTTACTCAACAATACCCAGACACTTTAATTTTTCTCGATTTACAACCAGAGCACGATACCCTTTTTAAATCATGGGTTGCGAAAGCCAATATCGTATTAACCCTTACCACACCTGAAAGTAACTGTCATATTCGGCTTAACCAACATACCTTTGCTGCCAATGAGTATATTCTGGTGAATCAATTTTGTGCCACTAGCCAAATCCATCAAGATTTTTATCAATTTTGGCAAACCAGTCAGTTTCCTTTCTGCCCAATAAAACTTCATCGCGATGAAGCATTATTAGAAGCCTGTGCTTCACGCTTACCTTTATATGATTACCGCGCTAATTGCATGTTAGTTGAAGAAATTAATCAACTTCTACAATGGTGTTTGCCTTTATTGTTAAGCAAAAAAGGATAGCCACAATGTCAACTATCGATTATCCAGAGAAAAAAGCGTCCCGCTCGATAAGGCAACAGGCTACTATGCAGTCGCATATCTTAACCCGTTATTACAAATTTTATCGTCATAATGGGGCTTCATTCAGTGCGGCTATCGTGAATGAGCTTTTCTGGGTATTAATGTGGCTCTTTTTGCGTATGGAATCCCCTTTTTGGCAGAAAATAGCACAAAAACAACAACAACTATTTCCTCATATTAATCCGCGTCGCCCTAAATTATGCGATCCGATCCGATACTTATTACAAAGTATTTGGCTTATTTGCCATTATTTGATGCTCACCTTGGTGAAAAAACCGATTCAATTTATTGTCTATATTAGACAGTATTATCAAAATCTCTTTGCTCGCTTATCTCCTGTTGCGCGAGATATGATCCATCATAAGAAAACAAACACGCCACTATGGCAATACGCTCTATTATCGCTCGTTGCTGTTTTTGCCATTTTTATTATCTTATTAAGTATTACTCAACCTTTTGATTTAAAACTACAATTTGTTTTTGTTCTCGTGATTTGGCTGATAGCCTTAGCTATCCGCGATATCCCTGGACGACTGTCTTCTATTACCATTATTATTTTATCGCTGACTATTGCTTGCCGATATATTTGGTGGCGCTATCAATACACACTCTACTGGGTGGATAATCTGAGCCTTTTCTTTGGGATCTTACTATTACTGGCTGAAACCTATGCATGGATTGTGTTATTTCTTAGTTTTATGCAATGTATTTGGCCACTCCATCGACAACCTATTTCAATGCCTCAAGATACAACACAATGGCCTACTGTCGATATTTTTATTCCCACATATAACGAAGCGCTACAAGTTGTAAAACCAACACTTTATGCCTGTTTAAACATTGATTGGCCTAAAGATAAATTAACTATCTATTTATTAGATGATGGCTCTCGCCCTGAGTTTGCGGCTTTTGCTAAAGAAATTGGTATTCAATATATCACTCGTGAAAAACATGATTTTGCTAAAGCCGGTAATATCAACCATGCATTGAGCAAAGCCTGCGGAGAATATGTCGCTATTTTTGACTGTGACCATATTCCGACACGCTCATTCTTACAATTTACTATGGGCTGGTTCCTAAAAGACGAAAAAATGGCATTGGTACAAACACCACACCATTTTTTCTCTCCTGATCCCTTTGAACGTAATTTAGGCAATTTCCGCGAAACACCGAATGAAGGCACGCTTTTTTATGGATTAGTGCAAGATGGTAATGATACTTGGAATGCAGCTTTTTTCTGCGGCTCCTGTGCTGTATTACGTCGTTGTGCTTTGGATGAAATTGGCGGGCTGGCAGTTGAAACTGTAACCGAAGACGCACATACCTCATTACGCTTACATCGCCATGGTTGGACTTCCGCTTATATTCGTATCCCTCTTGCCGCAGGATTAGCAACAGGATCACTTTCAGCACATATTGGCCAACGCATACGTTGGGCAAAAGGAATGATACAAATATTTCGTTTAGATAATCCACTCTTTGGCAAAGGGCTGACACTGCCACAGCGCTTTTGTTACCTCAATGCCATGTTGCACTTTTTATCAGGCATACCAAGGATAATCTTCTTATTAGCACCACTAACGTTCCTTATCTTTCATGCCTATATTATTTACGCACCCGCCATCGCTATCGCTTTGTATGTCGTGCCTTATTTATTACACATTTGGTTAGCCGCGACCAAATTACAAGGTCCTTATCGCCACTCATTTTGGGGAGAGATTTATGAAACGATTTTAGCTTGGTACACCACTCGCCCCGTATTAAGCACCCTATTCTCACCTTATAAAGGTAAATTTAATGTCACAGAGAAAGGGGCAATTATGAAGAAAAGTTTTGTCGATTGGCAAATTAATCGCCCCTATATTCTGTTTCTTAATCTTAATTTGTTAGGAATTCTATTTGCTTTCTGGCGTATCGCAACAGGCGATCCCGATGAAAGGTTAGCCGTACTCATGTGCTTAGTTTGGGTATGCTATAACTTAGTATTACTAGGTGTTGCCATTGCTGTTTCTGTAGAAGCAAAGCAAGAGCGCCAGTTCCCACGGGTACGTCTAAAAGTGCCCGCAATGCTATTACTCCAAGACGGTTCGCTTTATTCTTGTCAGCTCAATGACTTCTCTGATAATGGCTGTGCCATTGTATTACCAGATAATTTTACAGTTCCCTTATCTTGTCACCAAGAGATCACCGTTATTCTCAAACAAAATCAACGTGAATATGCTTTTGAAGCACGTATTTTACGGATTGATAATCGCATTATTGGCTTACAACTGCTTAATATGGATACACAAAAATCCATTGATTTTACCGCCTGTACTTTTGAACGAGCCGACACTTGGGCTAATTGGCAACACGCTCTCCCTGCCGATAATCCACTGAATAGTTTAAGAAATATCATTTATATCAGTATGCGGGGCTATAACACCTTACTTAAACGCGCCCCGTATCTTGTTTACCTCTTATTTCGTTTATTAGGGCAGTGTTTATTGTGGCTATTATCGCTACTTCCACGACGTGTCAATGTTTCACAAATATTTCATTAATCTTAACGGTAAAACTCAGCTTTTTGGGAATTTATTAATGAACAATAAGATCTATGGGTAATAATAATGAAAAAATATTTTCTACTATTCGCCTTACTTATGCTTTCCGGTTTAGCTTATAGTGATGACGAAAAAGAAGCGCCAGCGGTTATAACAGAACAACCTTTCATAACGGTTGAAGAAGAGAAAATCACTTTAACATCACCGGATCAGATAATCCCATCTCGCCAAGAAACACGACTATTTGCAACAACAGCACCTACTTATGGTGCTCTAAAATTACAAGGCGCTAGCCCTGATGGTTATCTAGAATTTGGTGTTCGTAGTGATGAATATGTTTCACAGGCAATATTAGATCTAGAGTTTACCCCCTCGCCTTCATTACTGCCTATAGAATCACATCTTAATATCTATTTAAATGATGAAATCATGGGCGTGATCCCCCTGAAAAAAGAAGATCTCGGCCATAAAAACCACATTACATTACCGCTCGATCCACGGTTTATTCAAGATTTTAATCATTTAAAATTTACTTTTATCGGCCATTACCGAGAAATTTGTGAAAACCAAGCCAATACCACCTTATGGCTTGATATCAGCAAAAATAGCCAACTGCATCTCACCTATCAATCATTGAAATTGAGTAACGAATTAGCCAATTTCCCCGAGCCTTTCTTTGATAGTCGCGATTTTGGTACTTTTACCTTACCTATGGTGTTTAGCCAATCCCCTAATCTTACCCAACAAAAAGCGGCGGGAATACTCGCTTCTTGGTTTGGTACACAAGTCGATTGGCGCCAGCAACACTATCCTGTGTATTACAATCAGTTGCCCAATCAACACAGCATTGTATTTGCCACTAATAAACAGCGCCCCGACTTTCTTAATACACATGCCAATGTCAATGCTCCCACCATTGAATTAGTCTCACACCCAACGGATCCTTATGTAAAACTGCTGTTAGTAATGGGTCGCGATGACAATGACTTAATTACCGCCGTCAATGGTATTGCCCGGGGACAAGTTATTTTTAGAGGGGATAGCGTCACCATTAATGATGTCAATCTATTGGCACCACGTGAGCCTTATGATGCACCTAAGTGGGTACAATTAAATAAACCAATCTACTTTAATACCTTGCAAGATTATCAAGGTCAGTTGCAATCTCGTGGACTAGAGCCTGCTCCCATCACACTCAATATGACCTTACCTCCTGATTTATTTATGTTTAATAATACAGGACTACAGATGCAATTGCGTTATCGTTATACCGCTCCGGCATTTCAAGATGATTCTCGTATGTCGATTTCAGTCAACGATCACTTTATCAAAGCCTACCCTTTAGAGAGAGATAAAAAAGAGAACTTTATTGTGGCTTATCTACCGTTAATTCAAGGTTGGATCGAAAACAAAAATCTCCTCAATATCCCCGCGGTAAAATTAGGTGAACGTAATCAGATCCGTTTCTCTTTTGACTATACAAATCCGATCCCCGGAGGCTCCGTTGATCAATGTATTACTTATCACCCAGTCCCTAACACGGTAGCATTAGATGAATTATCAAGCTTTAATTTTACTGGTAACTATCGCCACTATATTGCTCTACCTGATTTGCGTGTTTATAGTCATGCTGGGTTCCCATTTAGCCGTTATGCAGATTTGTCAGAAACTCTTATTTATGTCAACCAATCCCCTTCACCTGAGCAATTAACAACGTTATTGATATCATTAGGTAATATTGGTGCACAAACTGGCTATCCCGCGTTAAATGTCTCTTTAACTGCATCATTAGAGGAATTATCAAAACAAGAAGCTGATTTATTATTAATCGGGACAATTCCCCCAGCACTCAATAATGATAAACAGATGAATGTCTTGATTGATAAAGCTCGTAGCGAAATTACACTGCCATCACGTGAAATCACCATTTTTAGTCATACCAATTATCAAGATCTAGATAAGCGTCCAGATAGCAGAACATCTTTAACATCAACCGGATCACTCGGCACTATTATTGGTTTTCAATCTCCGTTCTTTTCACAGCGTAGTGTCGTGGCGCTATTAGCCGATAGTCCCCAAGGTTATCGATTATTAAATGAAGCGATAAGTGATAGTGGTAAACGTGATGCAATGCATGGCTCTGTAGTATTAGTCAGAGAGTCTGGTGTCCATAGTTTACGTGTTGGTGATACCTATTTCGTCGGTTATTTACCTTGGTGGGAAGAGGTTTGGTATGTTTTTGCTTCACACCCTATTTGGCTGGGGTTAGCTGCCATTGTCGGTATTGTGCTTATTTCTCTTCTTATTTGGCGAGCAATGAAAATAAGAAGCCAACGTCGTCTTGCGGATAAGGAGTAAGTTATGATGTGGCGCATTTGTTATCAATATCGCCAATATCTCCTTGCTCTTGGTTTGCTGGCAGGCATATTGCCTGTCACGCAAGCCGCAGATGATCCGACTGAAACTTTTTTATATGAGCAAGTTAGACTAGGTAACTCGAAAAGTAACGATGTTTTAGTTTCTCAATCACTGTATCGTTTATCACTTATAAAACCGAACGATCCTAGTGTGTTGTTAATGCGTATCCAATTTGCTGTAAAACAAAAAGAAACAGCAAAAGCACAACAACTGGTTGAGCAATTACGTATGCATGGCGAAAATACTGAACAATATCAACGTGCGATTAAGCTACTATCATTAACCCATGAAGATAACCGCCAAATCCTACAAAAAGCCTACCTTTATCAGACTGCGGGTCGTTATGATGAAGCCTTGCAATTATATGATGATATTTACCAAGGCACGCCCCCCGATGAAGGGTTAGCCCTTGAGTATCTCAATGTATTAATTGCTGCAAACCATGCCAACAAAATGGCACGTATTAAGCAGATTTATCACACTTATCCCAATAACCAACAGATAGCTAATATCTATCAGCAATATCATCTTACCCCAGCATTATCTACTGCCTCAGCGACCTCTGCCCCCAATAACACAATATCTATTCGTGCATTAAAACAGCAGTTACGCCAGCAGCCTGATAATGCAGATATAATCGGAACATTAGGCGTGCGCTATTCGCGCGCAAATCAACGAGCACCCGCGATTTATTATCTTTCTCAAGCACTCACATTGGCTCCCAAACACAACGATAGTGATTTGTGGCGTACGCTGTTGCAATCAAATCAATATTGGCATTTACTTGCCAAGGCTGATGAAGCGTTATTAAATCAAGAGTACTCTACCGCTAAGCGCTATTTTACCCAAGTACGTCAACTCAGCCCCTATAAAAGTGAAGCTTATATTGGTTTAGGGGATATCGAGTTAGCGCAACATCAATTAGAGCAAGCTGAACGTTATTACCAACAAGCGCTACAATATCAGCCTAATGATGCGGCGACTTTGCATAGCCTGACCAAGCTCTATCGTCAACAATCGCATCAAAAAGCCGCCCAATTTATGGCTAACTTAACATCACAGCAATACAAAAATTTAGCCCAAGACTATGGGTATATCATTTCAGGTATACAACAAGACTTAGCTGCTGATGATGAACAGCAACAACACTATCTCAGTGCGATTGAGAAACGTAAGGCTATCGCTAAAGCGTATCCCGATGAAGTCTGGAATATTTATCGTCTGGCGGATGATTTACTTATCACTCAACAACCCCAACTTGCCGAGGATTACTTTAATCAACTTAATCAACGACGACCTAATGATCCCTCTCGACGATATGCCTATGCGTTATATCTCAATAAAACAGGGCGAGAACAACAAGCACTTAACACCTTAAAGACGATCCCTTTATCGCAGCGCAGTGAAAGTATGAACGCCTTAGATAGCCAATTACGTTTTGGTCAAATTATGGCGCATGTGCAATCACTAAGAGAACATAACCAACAACAGCAAGCTGTCGAATATCTTTTCACCCATATTCCTCCTGAGCAAAAAATAGAAAGCTATCTGTTATTAGCGCAATGGGCCGAAGAAGATGACCAACTCAATCAAGCATTAAATTATTATCATACAGTATTAAATTTAGCGCCTAATAATGAAACAGCACTATTAGGTGCAACAGAGATATCTTTAGCGCAACATCAAATAGATCAAGCTCGTTATTACTTAGCTCAGATAAAACAATTATCTCCTGAAAAATTTAACCACTATTCACTAAGACGTTTAGCAAACGCTGAAAAAACGGCGGGAAATATTGATAAAGCCAAACACTATTTTATCTATTTAGCTCGCCAAGTTGACAAGGAGCCAGATAGTGCTGATGGATTAATTTTACGTGATATTGGTCGTTTTTATCGTGATAGCCAACAAGTTCAATCCGCTCATCACTATTATCAACAAGCGATGCTAAAAGAGGGTATCACGCATACACTGCCAAAAAACAATATTGAATACACCACACTTATGCGTAACAACCCAAATGATAATTGGCTATCACGTAGTGTACGTGATGATGCAAGTACCCTTTATCGTCAACAAGAGTGGCGTTTTACCCTAGAGCATGATTATTGGGGATCAAATGGCAGTGAGGGATACTCTAAATTACGCGCTCATACCACCATGTTACAACTGGATCATCCTATTTATCATGGCCGTTTCTTTTGGCGTACTGATTTTGTGCACTTAAATAGTGGCACATTAGGTACAGCGCCATACGATGCTAAATTTGGTAGTTGTTATCGCACAGGTTGTTTCCCTCTAAAGCAAAAAGCCTTTGGTGTTAGTCCTGCTATCGGTTGGGAAAATGAGCAATGGCAATGGGATTTAGGTACCACGCCACTCGGTTTTAATGTGACTGATTGGGTAGGTAAAATTGCTTATAACGATAGTTTTTATCATCTCGGTTGGAGTGTAGATCTTCACCGTCGCTCGGTAAATAGCTCATTACTTGCCTTTGCAGGCCAACGTGATAGTTGGACCAATCAAGTTTGGGGGGGAGTAAGAAAAACGGGGCTTCGTTTAAGTGGCAGTTATGATCTGGGAGGCAAGGATGGGTATTGGGGAGAAATATCGTTTGATAGATTAACAGGAAAAAATGTTAAAAATAACAGCAGTGTAAAAGCCATGGGTGGTTATTACTATAAGTTAATCAATGAAAATGATCGTCGCATTTCTGTTGGCTTAAATAGCATGCTTTGGCATTACAATAAAGATCTTAGTGGCTATACCTTGGGGCAAGGGGGTTATTATAGCCCACAACAATATCTCTCATTCTCACTGCCCGTTAATTACCGTCAACGTACTGAAAATTGGTCATGGGAAGTATCTGGCTCTCTCTCTTGGTCTTATTCAAAAACCGATGATAGCAGACGTTATCCATTACAAAATCTCGTTTCAAGCGATAAATTTAATTCTGATCCCATAAAAGAAATATTTAAGCATGAGAGAAATATCATTGATAAGGGGGATTCGGGTCATGGTTTTGGTTATACAGCAAGAGCATTAATTGAACATCGAATAACACCACATTGGTTTATAGGTGCCGCTATCGATATTCAGCAAGCGAAAAACTATACGCCAAGCCATGCACTAATGTATTTACGCTATTCATTTGATGGATGGAATGGTGATTTAGATCTTCCGCCTAACCCGCTTATTCCTTACGCAGATTTTAAATAATCCCGTAACAAGATTAAACAACAAACAGACAGCTAATGCGGTCCGTTTGTTGTTTTTTATCGCGCGTGATTAAAATAGTGATGATTATTGTGGTTTGCGAATTAACCCAATAAATAGCCACCCAACAATCATAGCTGACACAAATAATACACCTTGGGTAAAACCCCCCCCCGCTAATACCAAACCCGGTCCGGGGCAAATACCCGCAAGCCCCCATCCTAAACCAAATAAGATACTGCCGAAGACGAGAGGTTTATCAATCACTGTTTTAGTTGGAATGGCCAGAGGACAGGCTAATAAACTTTGTTGACGATGACGTGCAATTTGGTAACTAATAGCACTGACGATAAGCCCCGCCCCCATAATAAATAACAATGACGGATCCCAATCCCCACGAATATCTAAAAATGCCAAGATCTTTTGTGGGTTGCTCATACCACCGATGATCAATCCAGCACTAAATAATAGGCCACTAATAAAAGCAATTAATTTGGTCATTATCTTAGCCTCCGATGACATGGCGTTGAATATACACAGTCACAAATGCCGTCACCATAAAGACAAGAACTGCAACAATAGAACGACGCGATAATCGTGCTAATCCGCAAATTCCATGCCCACTGGTACAGCCATTCCCCAGACGTGTACCTGCTCCCACCAGTACACCGGCAATGATCAACTGCCAAGGTGAAACGTCGATAATAGGTGTTAACGGTTTATCAAATAGATAAAATAGTGTCGGTGTAATCAACATACCGAGTAAAAATGCCCATCGCCACCCATTACCTTGTTGGTTAGTGGTTAATACTCCTCCTAAAATCCCACTAATACCTGCAATACGACCATTAAACAGTAATAAAATAGCCGCTGCTAAACCTATTAATAGCCCACCCAATGCCGAGCTCCAAGGCGTAAAGTGAACCCAATCTATATTCATAAGTTAACCTGCTATAGGACAATATAGCTGATAAAGTGTATTTAATAGCACCAATACTTTTTCATCAGCAATAGAATAAAAAATACGTTTTCCATCACGACGAGTATTCACAAGCCCTTCATTTCTTAACACAGTAAGTTGTTGAGAAAGCGTAGGCTGGCGGATCCCTAAACTTTCTTCCAATTCACTGACACTTTTTTCGCCCTGACTTAATTGGCACAATAAGAGTAGTCGATCACCATTGCCTAGCGTTTTCAGCATACTAGAGGCTTCATTAGCCGCTAATTTCATGGCTTCCAATAAATCAGGTTGAACTCGTTGTGTCATGGTAAACTCCATAATCAATATACTTTTTAATAATATGTTAATTTATATATTGTGCAAGTTTTCTTTTATTGCGTGTTTTAATAAGGCGCTATATGCTCTCTAATATGAAAACAGTAAGAGTCCCTATCGCCTTAGTGCAAAGTGTTATGCGTACACTGCGTGAAAAACTGCAACAGGCCAATAAATATCTTAATACAGATTACCCAGAACCCACTCTACAATATAACCAGAGAGGAACTATTGCAGGCAGTGCCTATTATGCAAATTGGGAGATCCGTCTTAATCCTACATTATTGATTGAAAATAAACAGAATTTTATTGAAGAAGTTATTCCTCATGAATTAGCACATCTGCTAGTTAGTCGCCATTTTGGTCGTGTGGCACCTCATGGCAAGGAGTGGAAATGGATGATGGAAACTGTGTTACAGGTGAGTGCGAAACGGACCCATCATTTTGATATCAGCAATGTAACAGCAAAAACGTTTAGCTATGCTTGTCGCTGCCAAGAAATACATCAGTTAACTCTTCGCCGACACAATAAAGTACAACGAGGAGAAACCCAGTATCGTTGTCGTCATTGTCAGGCGATTTTACAATTAATTAAAGAGTAAAAAAAAGTAAGCTTGGTCTTTAAGACTAAACGTCAGCCGAGGTTCTGAGTGACACTGAGCAGGGATGTTAGTATAAACACTGGCAATAAAACTGCGGGAAGTCATTTCAAATTTTGATGAATTCAAATGATCAATTAAGTAAAAGTATATCAGGCAAAAAGATAGAGAAACTTATTGAATTTTATGCAAACTATATTCAAATACTTCACAAAATTACAGTGAATTTATCAAGCGTTGCATCATTGCAAGTAAGGAAGTTTATGATGAAAATAGAAAGGCAAATGCAATATCGCATGTAATTCAAGTAAAGCCTGAAGAGCCAAAGAAAAATATTCCTCCTAAAAAAGATCAAGAGTAATTTCTCACTGAGTCATATAGCCAAGATCAAATCATCTAGCCCATCCTTGGGATGGGTGATGGTATATATCCTTTAGCTTTAAATGATGTATACTTTGTATGCGTATCTATTTCAGCGAAGGTAATAAACTATGATTTCTGAGGCTATTATGATGGCAATGCTATCAAATCCAATGGATAAAAAAGATGTGGATTCAGGCTTGGCTAATTTAGCCATGTCGATAGCTACCATTGTTGATAAAAAGGCAAAAGGTGATGTATCACCAGATGAAATTATAGATTTAATTGTTGGTGGTAAGACCGTGCTAACGACCCTTGTTACATCAATCGATGAAATAGTGGCTTTACTTGATGACCCAACAAAAGATGACATAAAAAAATATGCAGGTAATAACCCTGATGAGGTTATGCGTGAATTGGAACGAGTGATTAACCATGGTAATAATGTAATTATGATGATTGAGGCAATGTATAGCATTGCTAAAACTACCAAGGTTTTTCATCCATTTGAAAGCATAGCTGATGGTTACTTCAAAGAAGTTATTCTTAAAATGGCTGCACTAAGAAACCATACACAAGCACTTTATAGACAATTTAATCAGCATATTAACCCGTTACCCGCAATGGAGGTTGAAGATGGATTCGGTGAAGAGGATATAGCATTGTTTAATTCCTCAATAGCTGAATTTAATCAAGATCTGCTTGCAGGTAACTTGCAATGCCGATAGTCACAATCACGCCCAGATATAAAGATAACGGTGTTTATCGGAAGTATGCGGCTAAGCTATCAGCTGCTCTTAATGGCTCATCCCTCTCTGGGTATGTAGGTAAATTTGCTGATTTTAGGAATAGCGCCATAGCGCGTCAGTCATTCATTGAAAAGGTTCATATAAGAACGCCAAATGAAAAACCTTGGGATGGCGAAACTCGACAGGCTGTTAGAGTGAGCGATAACTTTTTAGTGTTTTGTAAGCACTGTATGTACGATGATTATTACCAAATTCTGGCAATCATAACTCCTGATGCACATGCTCGTTCAGATGCGTTGCTTCCAATATTGGCAGATATGGCAGAAACTTATTTTCATTCTTTATCGCTTAAAGAGTTAGCTGGATTAGATCAGTTCTAGCCACACATAGCTCAAGGACGACTTGCTTGAGATCACATAGCGGGTGGTTTTATATTTAAGACGCTGACGCGACTTAAACAGGCTAAAGCCCATAACAAAAAATAAAGCCGATAACTTGTTAGTTTATCGGCTTTATTCGGTATAAATAAGAGAGGATTGATATATTAAGCAAACACACTCATGGTATGAGATGCTATTTCAAAGTAGATAATAAGCCCAGTACCATCAATAAATGTTGCAATAAAAGGTGCAGACACCACCGCTGGATCAACACCAATACGCTTTAATACCATTGGAATAATAGAAGAGACAATAGCACTCCAAACCGTAATTGAAATTAGCGTTAATCCCACCACTATCATCACTTCCATGCCAACCCCTAAGGTCCAAGCACGAATAAATCCTGCTATTCCCATGGTTAAAGCCACCATTATCGAGGTCGTGATCTCTTTTCTTAATACTGACCATACATTACGCAAGCTCACCTCACCTAATGCCATGGCACGTACTAATGTTGAGGTAATTTGTGTACCGCTATTGCCACCAGTACCAATTAATAATGGAATAAAGAAAGCTAAAGAGATAGCAGCTTCAAGTCTGTCTTCAAAAGCATGTAACACCGTACTGGTATAAGCTTCAGCAATAAACAGCATTAATAGCCAGACAACACGTTTACGCCACAAAGTAACCGGACTTGTCTCTAAATAAGGTTGTTCTAATGGCGACGTTGCCCCCTGCATTTGTGCATCTAGCGTATTTTCATCTTCAATTAAATCAGCAATATCTTGAGGTCGTAATACACCAACTAACTTACCAAAATGCATCACAGGTACACTGTCTAAACCACTTTGGCTAATTAACTGATAAACATCATGTCGGCTTTGCTCCGGTGAAACTGAGAAAAATGTTTGGCGCATAATATCCGAAACAAAAAGCCCATTATCAGCAAGTAGTAATGATTTAACCGGCAAAATACCGTTAAGATAATTATCTTTATCTACGACATACAGATAAGTCGGAATTAATTCATCTTTTAAATCATTAACCAGCTGTGCTTTTACATGTTCAACCGAATCTGCGACAGAAACAGAAATATAATTCTGGCTCATATAAGCACTAACGGTAGCATCATCTTTTAAACGATGATGTTGCTCTTGTATTGAATGATTATTGGGTGTGTTTAAGGATGCGCCTGCCATTAATGCAGCATCCATTTTATGTTGAGGAGTAAATTTCATTTTTTTGGTTCCCTATGACTGTTTGTGTTTAGCAAATCAGTTCTCAATAGGGGCGAAACCAGATGCGAGAATGCAAAAGCTATCTACACGTCTCGGTTTTAGCACTATACAACGTATCCGATGAATACTGGAAGTTACATGGAGATATACCTTCGGTCGATATATCTTGTCCTAATCTTGGGCGTCTCTCGACGTCGTCAGATCAGTAACCTGTGTTTGTATAGGAGCCTCGCCTAACGAGATACTGCACTTTTCTTGCGAATGCGGCGCGCATTATAACCACTCACATTATAATGAAAAGTCTCATCGTAGTTTTGTTTAAGTTCTATTGATAAATCTTAAATCGCTTATTTTTTACATCATTAATTAAATACTCACCTCAAATAGAGATGAATAAAATAGTTTTAAATAAATTGGTTATTAATTGATTATTTTAATGCTAATTTTTGTACTTTTATTTCTTCAGCTTGTGAGAAGATCTCATTGACTGTTTTACCATCTAACGATTGACACATTTTTCGCGTGATGATATCAGCATTTTTATTGCGCCCAGCAATGACTAAATCATTAAAATTAATATCATTTAGCATGGCTAATTCTATTGCTTCATCAAAGCGTTGCTGCTCTTCAAGCGGTAATGAATTGCGCATTTCTACAATCGATATTCGTAATGACTCAACATTAGAGCCATCTAGGGTTTGATTTTTTTCGCAACCAGAAAGTATGACAGTAAATAAACAAATAAATAACAATTTTCTCATATATCCCCCCTTTCCCTATCATAAATTAAATAATAGCAGAATGTGTATCAGTAAACTGCTAATTAAGTAAAATAAATATTTAATTCATTATAGCTTTACGTGTTATATATTATATTGAATAAATAAACTCTCTTTTTAAAAATAATAACAAAAAACCCCGCTAATAAATTAGCAGGGTAAAATAGAAGGATAGATAAAGAATAGATAATAAAATGAATGATTAGGCTAGTTCAACATCACCTGTTAATCGACAACTACAGGCTAAAACATAACCTTGTGCTATCTCATCAGCAGTTAAAGTACTGGTGCTGGTGACCTCATAATCACCTTTCACAATGCGTGTTTTACAGCTACCACACACTCCAGCACGACAAGCAGCCAAAACAGGAACACTGTTTTCTTCCATCGCTGTTAATAATGTCATCCCCACCGGTACGTTAATTTGCTTTAACGGATGACGAATAGTCATAGTAAGTTGTTGTGCTTCATCAACACACATTGGCTCATCACCAAAACGTTCCATAAAAATATTCTCTGCACAAACACCAAGATTTTTGGCAAAACGCGCAGTATCTTCCATATAACTATTAGGCCCACAACACATAACAGTACGACTGGCAATATCAGGCACTAAAGCGGCTAGTTTTTCTTGAGAAATACGTCCACTAAAAATTCCCTTATCATCCGGCAACTTAGGCATCATAATAAAATTGAGATTATAGGGATAAGCATTAGCTAACTCTAACCACTCTTTTTCAAAAATAAATTGGCTCTGTTCGCGAATATTAAAGATGACCGTGATATCCGCTTTAGGTTGATTATTTAACAACCAACGCGTCATCGACATAATAGGGGTCACACCGCACCCCGCAGCGAGCATTAAATAACGCGTTCCTTCTCTATCTGCACAGGTGAACTCCCCTTGTGCATCTGATAGCCAGAGATAATCACCCGGCTTAACTTGAGATGTTAACCACGTTGACCCCACCCCATTGTCGATACGACGAACCGTTAAAGAGACAAAAGGACTTAATCCCGGAGAAGACGAGAGCGTATAAGCTCGCATCGTTTCATCGCTATTATTAATACTGACTAGTGCAAATTGGCCGGGTTTATAGCGATAAAAATCATGGTTAATTAAATTCAGTGTCCACACTTCCGGGGTTTCCTGATGGATAGAGTGAACTTGCATACGATTAGGACAAAGAGCTGTTGGCATCGTCATGGATATTGCTTCCTTACCGAAGCCTTTAGGCTTCGGCAATGATGATGAATAAATAAATTAAGCAGAAAGAATTTCTTGAAGATCTTGTTCTGGCGTGGTGATCGCACGCATACCAAATTTTTCATTAAGTATTGCGAGCAAATTATCGGTTAAAAATGCAGGCGCAGTCGGCCCAGTATAAATATTTTTTACTCCTAATGAGAGTAGGGTTAATAAAATAACAATCGCTTTTTGTTCAAACCACGACAAAATCAAGGACAGGGGTAAATCATTTACACCACAACCTAATTTTTCTGCAAGATTAACCGCTAGCATAATCGCAGAGTAGGCATCGTTACACTGACCCACATCAAGTAAGCGCGGTAAGCCCTCTAATGTGCCAAAATCAAGTTTATTAAAGCGATATTTACCACAAGCTAATGTCATAATTAAGCAATCTTGGGGAATGGCACGAGCAAGATCGGTATAGTAGCTACGTTCACCACGACTACCATCACATCCCCCAACTAAGAAGACATGACGAAGTTTTTTCTGTGAAACTAAATCAATCACTGTATCAGCCGCATTTAAGAGTGTTTGACGACCAAATCCAACAGTAATTAAGTGTTCAATTTCACTGTACGGAAATCCCTCTAAAGAGAGCGCTTGCTCAATCATTTCAGAGAAATCATCACCTTTAATGTGTTTCACACCCGGCCAACCAACAATACTACGCGTCCAAATACGATCGCCATAGTTCCCCACATTAGGATCAATAATACAGTTAGATGTCATTAACACAGGGCCAGGAAATTTGGCAAATTCACTTTGTTGATTCTGCCAACCACTTCCGTAGTTACCGACTAAGTGTTTATATTTTTTCAGCTCTGGATAACCATGGGCGGGTAACATTTCACCGTGCGTATAAACATTAATGCCTTTACCTTCGGTCTGTTCAAGTAGCATCTGTAAATCTTTCAGATCATGGCCTGAAATTAAAATAGCTTTACCTGCTACTGGGCGTACATTAACGGAAACAGGGGTTGGATCACCATAAGCTTGAGTTTCACCTTTATCCAATAACGCCATAATACGAAAGTTCATTTGACCAATGCCCATTGCATTGTCTAGCAGCTCATTCATATCCGCAGGATCGGTACCTAACCATGCCATGTAACGATGATATTCAGCATAAATTTCATCATCGTACTGGCCTAAAACATGAGCATGCTCCATATAAGCAGCAGCACCTTTTAAGCCATACAAGCAAAGCATACGTAAACCATGTAAATCATCCCCCACTTGCGCTTTATCATTATTTAATGCAAAGCGTTGGGCTTGTTTCTGTAGACTGGCTAAGTCGTTGCCTTCTAATTGAATTTCGGCTTTAGGATGAGCGACTTGGATGGCTGCATTTTTGGCTAACGTACGTGATTTTAAGCTTTCACGTAAATAAATAGCCTCTTTGGCATATCCAACAATACGTTCAGAATCAAAATTAACATTGGTTAACGTCGAGAAGAAAGCCCGTGGCGCAAAGCTGTCTATATCGTGATCAATAATATCAACACTACGGGCAGCTAATGCCCATGCTGACAGCCCTTCTAATACTGCCACCAATAAGTCTTGTAGATCAGAGGTTTCTGCTGTTTTACCGCACATACCTTGTGCATAGGCACAACCATTACCAACAGGTGTTCTCATTGTTTGTTCACATTGCACACAATACATATCGAATTCCTTCTATAAGATGACGCTTTATTTTTATAAGTTGCATTAAATATGCAACATAAGAATACGCCATTTTTATAGTAGGAAAAGTGTCAGATGAAATAATCTACGCCATGTTTGATCTAACGCAATTTATTGCTGTGCTTAAGAGCTTGCTTTTTTTTCTGTTGATTTGGCTTCACACCTCGTAAGAGGGTGAGTAAACAAACTAAAGGGCTTTTCTTATAAGGGAAATTGAGAAGAAATGTTGCAGTGTCGCACGGGATGATTTTGTTACATCTCAGCTAAAAAAGAGTGAGATGAATCGATTAAATTAATTAGTTCTCATTGTATATATAATATCTATTTATTATTTTTGATAGTTAATATTACCTATTGCATCAATAGCTAATAAAATTACTACAATTGATATATTTTAATAGTACGAGTATTACGAAATGAAACTATAGAATTTGACGATACTCCCCCTACACTGGAGATTAAAAATGATTAAATTAAATAATGTTCCATCCGAATTTCGTCCCTTAGAAAGCTACAAAATGTTAATCGGCGGCGAATGGGTATCCAGTACATCGCAACAAACGACCAAAACCTATAGTCCCGCAACCGGTGAGTTATTAAGTGAATATCCATCAGGTACAGCTGAAGACGTTGATCTTGCTGTAAAAGCGGCTCGTAAAGCTTTTGATCATTGGCGTAAAACCTCTCCTGCTCAACGCCAAGCGCTATTATTAAAAATTGCTGACCGTTTAGAACAAGAGCAAGAACGTTTTGCTTGGATTGAGTCTCTTGATAACGGTAAACCACTCAATGAATCGAAAAACATCGATTTACCCGCCTCTATTGACCATTTTCGATATTTTGCAGGCGTGATACGCTCTCATACCGATGAAAGTGCTGTCTTAGACGAAAATACCCTGAGTCTTGTTATTCGTGAGCCCATTGGTGTCGTTGGACAAATTATTCCATGGAATTTTCCATTATTAATGGCTGCTTGGAAATTAGCCCCTGCCATCGCCGCTGGAGATACCGTTGTTATTAATCCAGCCACACTCACCTCACTTTCATTATTAGAGCTAGGTCGTATTTTAAATGAAATATTACCAGCCGGTGTTATAAATATTGTTACTGGTCGTGGATCTGTTGCTGGACAAGCTATTCTAGAACACCAAGACATTGATAAACTAGCATTTACCGGTTCAACCAATGTAGGTTATACCGTTGCAGCTGCGGCGGCGAAAAAAATGGTACCAGCCACTTTAGAATTGGGGGGTAAGTCAGCCAATATCGTCTTCCCTGATGCGAATATGAAAAAAGCCGTTAAATATTCCGCATTAGCGATATTAATGAACCAAGGACAGGCCTGTGAATCTGGCTCCCGTTTATTCTTACATAGAGATATTCATGACGCATTCTTAAAAGAGTTAAAAGAAGAATTTGAGCGTATCCGTGTTGGTGATCCACTTGATCCTAATACACAAATGGGTACCCAAGTCAGCCAAGCGCAAATGGATACCATTTTAGGTTATGTTGAGCTGGCCAAAAAAGAAGGTGCAACCATACTCACAGGAGGTGAGCGTATTACGGGTGAAGGGTTTGATGATGGCTTTTTTGTTCGCCCAACCATTATTATCAATGCCACAAACCAAATGCGTGTCGCACGTGAAGAAATTTTTGGCCCTGTATTATGTGTGATCCCATTTGATAATGAAGAAGATGTTATTGAAATGGCTAATGACTCTGAATATGGCCTTGGTGGTGGTGTCTGGACTCAAGATATTAACCGCGCACTACGAGTTGCAAAAGCCGTTAGAACTGGCCGTATGTGGGTAAATACTTATCATGAACTTCCTGCCCATGCACCATTTGGCGGTTATAAAAAATCAGGCTTAGGTCGTGAAACGCATAAAATGATGTTAGATGCCTACAGCCAAGTGAAAAACATCTTCATTAGTACCAAAGAATAATTAACCTCTAGTTAAGCATATTCTTATAAATATAATTATCTATACTCATCTCTTAGCCTTCTCCCCAGAAGGCTTTTTATTTGCTGTAAGCAACAAAAAACCGTATGCGCTTTTCCTAATATCTAATATTAACTGCTCACATACGGTTATTCGTTTAGATGGTCATTTATCCTTAGATAAACAAACGCGTTTATTCCGCTTCTGCTTCTTTTTTGCTTACAGAATTCACTTGTTCATTTAGATCAATATCAACCGCATTAACATCTTTTATATAGTCTTTTGTTAGACGATAAACGATGGGGCTAAGCAGTGCTAATGCAATTAAGTTAGGAATAGCCATCATCGCATTTAATGTATCAGCAAGTAACCAAACAAATTCTAAGGATTGAGTCGCGCCAATTGGCAAGGCAATTAACCATGCAATACGAAAAGGCATAATGGCTTTCGGTCCAAATAGATATTGCACACATTTCTCACCGTAATAGCTCCAACCTAAAATAGTGGTAAAAGCAAAAACAGCCAATGCGATCGCAACAATATAGTTACCTCCAGGGATAGCCATAGAGAACGAACTTGCAGTAAGTGTTGCCCCACTTTGCCCTGTCAGCCACTGTCCGGTGATCACAATCGTTAATCCGGTGACAGAACAGACAATAATGGTATCAATGAAAGTCCCCAACATGGCAATTAAGCCTTGACGGATCGGGTTTTGTGTTTTGGCTGTCGCATGAGCAATGGGTGCACTACCTAATCCTGCTTCATTGGAGAATACACCTCGTGCAACACCAAAACGTATTGCCGCCCAAACAGCCGCACCAGCAAACCCACCTTGCGCAGCAACCGGTGTGAAAGCAGATTTTACAATCAACATAAATGCATCAGGAATAGCAGTAATATTCAGTGCGAGTACGACAATCCCTGCCCCAAAATACCCTACTGTCATAATGGGCACTAATTTACCGGCAACATCAGCAATACGCTTAATTCCACCAATTAATACAGCACCGACTAAAATAACTAATGCAATTGCTGTCACTGTGGTAGAAATACCAAAATTACTTTGCAAAACATCCGCCACTGAGTTTGCCTGTACCGTATTACCTATACCGAAGCCGGCAAAACTACCAAAAATAGCAAATAGCGTTCCTAACCAAAGCCATTTTTTACCTAAACCGTTTTTAATATAATACATCGGTCCGCCAACGTAGTTGCCGTATTTATCAACCTCACGAAAACGTACCGCTAACACAGCTTCTGAATATTTAGTCGCCATACCGACTAAAGCAGTCATCCACATCCAAAATAGCGCTCCCGGTCCACCTAATACAACCGCTGTAGCGACTCCAGCAATATTGCCCGTACCGATAGTGGCAGAAAGCGCCGTCATTAATGCATTAAAAGGTGAGATTTGCCCCTCACCTCTTTTATCATTTTTCTCAAATAAGAGTTTAAATCCTGTACCTAATTTTCTAATTGGCAGAAAAGAGAGTCTAAACTGCATAAATAGACCGATGCCTAGAATACCGACTAACATCGGTACTCCCCACACCACGCCATTAATAGCGCTTAATATATTTGTGATGAAATCCATACGTTACCCTTTTTATCCAAATGTTATGTAAATATATATTTTTTGTTATCAGATACACTAAAGATGAAAAAAAGGAAATATGCTAGAAAAAAAATCAACTAATTATGAAATTGATTACATTATGTGAGAAATATCACTTGATGATTAAATTACGCTATTATTAGATACATTGTTATTTATATATAAAACATAAATTATGTATCAGCGAAACACGATCAAAAAATCGCAAAATCAACAACGCTTTAATTGGTTTAGAAAAGCGAAAGAAACTAACCTTGCCCCGGTGAAAACGCTTATTCTTTCCGCCATTATCGGTACGTTAGCCGGATTAATTGGGGTACTATTTGAAAAAGCCGTTGGCTGGGTCATTCATTTAAGACAAGCTAAATTAGCTGAGGCATTAACCAACCCTTATCTTTTGGCTATTGGCACGTTACTTGTTTCCTCTCTTTTAGCCATGAGTGGCTACTACTTAGTGAAGAAGTTTTCTCCAGAATCTGGTGGTTCAGGTATACCGGAAATTGAAGGGGCAATGATAGATATTCGGCCAGTTCGTTGGTGGCGGGTATTGCCAGTAAAATTTATAGCCAGTATCGGTACCTTAGGCTCAGGTATGGTACTTGGTCGTGAAGGCCCCACCGTGCAACTAGGGGCTAATATTGGTCAACTCGTTAATGATGTCTCTCGCGTTAAAGATAAAGGAACACGCCAAACACTATTAGCCACAGGTGCTGCTGCCGGTTTAACGGCTGCCTTTAATGCTCCCTTGGCAGGCATTCTATTTATTATTGAAGAGATGAGACCACAATTTAAATATAATCTTATCTCTATTAAATCCGTCTTCATTGGCGTGATCATGTCTTGTATTGTATTTCGCCTAATTAATGGTGAAGGAGGCGTAATACAGATAGGTAAATTTTCTTCAGCGCCGATGAATACACTGTGGCTCTATTTAGTGTTAGGAATGTTATTTGGTGTTGTTGGGGTTATTTTTAGTAAATTACTATTTTATGTTCAAACACAATTCCAACATTTTTATCAAGATAAAACCTCACGTTTTGTTTTAGCCGGTGGCGTGATTGGTGGTGCATGTGGTTTACTTGCGTTGATTATTCCTGAAATAACCGGAGGCGGTTTTAGTATTATTCCTGCATTAAGTGCCGGAGGATATTCGTTAACTGCACTGCTAATATTTTTTGTGTTACGCACCATCACCACCATTATCAGCTTCTCCTCCGGAGCACCAGGAGGAATTTTTGCCCCCACATTAGCCTTAGGCACACTCTTTGGTAGCGCTTTTGGATTAATGGCAACCTATCTTTTCCCCGATTATCAAATTCAAATTGGCACTTTTGCTATTGCTGGAATGGGTGCTTTATTTGCCGCAACGGTGAGAGCACCACTAACTGGGATTGTGTTAGTTCTAGAAATGACCGATAACTATCAACTTATTTTGCCGATGATAATTACCTGTCTTGGCGCAACCATGCTGGCGCAATTATTAGGCGGACGACCTATTTATACGGTTCTACTCGAAAGAATACTACAACGCTCAGAAGCCAAAGAAAAAACAGAGGCTCCCAAAGAGCCCCTATAGTTTTCAAATACTAAAATACCCTCGCTGTGATCTAACGAGGGTATTTTTTCTCACCATCTATTTATTATTTTTTACGCGCAATTAATGTCGCAAAATTAAGTTTGATACGATTACCATTAGCATCAGTTTTATGTAGATGCCCAGGGTTTTCATTATATTTAATAATATCCCAGTCTTGGTAATAATCCGCTAATTCACCTTGGCGCAAAAAGGTTTTGAAAGGAACTTCATCAGATCCACTATTTGCTGTTTCAACAGGGCAAACAATGACATTAATCCCCTCAGGATTTGTACACTCCTGCATATTTTTAATAATATCTGCGATACGTTGACGCTGGCAAAACATCAAAACCACAGTAGAAATAATAATATCGTATTTCTCATTTAATGCTGCTTCATTAATATCATATAAGCCGCTTTTGATCGCTAAACCGGTTTTAGCTTTGACGGCTTCAATCGCATCAATATGAGCGGCATTAATATCTAATGCGGTCACATCATAACCTTGTAATGCTAAATAGAAGCTATTACGACCACGTCCTGCGCCTAAATCAAGCACTTTACATGGGGTAGTCAATGTTGCCATATAACGCACTTCTGAATGAGGTAATGACAAATCATTTTCTTTAAAAAATTTATCTTCGGGAGTGCATAAAAAAGAGAGCTGGCAAAGTACATCATCACTCGCTTTATCGATTTTATGCCATTGCTGAGGTTGAATAAGCGGAGGCTGATTTTCGCTATCACACTCTAAGAACACTTGTTCTCCATCATCCTTAAATAGCACAAATGTCATACTCCCTTGTAATATCCGCATTTGCGCATAAGTGCCTTCTTTTGTGTTATGACGCTCTAATAATGCTAAAGGGATCGCTGTTAAGTGCCATTCAGGTAGCGTTTTATACGTAACAAGTTCCATAATTCAACCTCTCTTAAGATGCATTTTAAATACATCTTATTGCAATCACTCTCTTAGGTAAAGGGTGATTTTTGACATACATTATTTTAAATATTTATTGATTAACAAATCAGTAACATCAGACGAATTAATAGATTCACCACAAAGGACTTTCATCATAATTTCTTTGCCTAACGAAGCTAAAGACAACAGCATATCTGGACGTAATCGACTTATTTTTTCTCTATTCTCATCTTTATTAATGATAGTGATTAATTTCGCTTGAAGGTCTGGACACTCTTGAATAGTTAATAAAATAAAGGTATTTTCCGCATCACTTTCAGATAACGTCGCCACCCAACTCGCTTGGCGAATATTTGCCGTTTGTAATGTTTTTACATTGGTTGGATCACCTTCAATAATATTGGCTTCTTTATCATACATGGCTTGCTTTTTATCCGAACAAATCGCAATAACCGGTTTACCTTGCTCTCTAAGCCCTTTCTCTAATTGTGCTGCCAACATTGAAGAGCCAATAATAATAAAATGATCATGCATTTTAGCGATCCTTTTCTTCACAATATCGCGAGTACCACGAGCCAAAAATCCCATCACATAAACAATAGAAGTCGTAAAAACAGTGATCCCCAAAATAACCACTGTTAGGGTAAACATTCTCGCATTACTTGAGATAGGAACGATATCGCCAAAACCAAGTGTTGTCATACAGACAATGGAAAAGTAGAAAGCATCCATTAACGTTGTGATATGTGGTTTAAATTCATCACCAATATAGAGGCTGCCTAACATAGAGAAACACAGTAGCGAAATCGTACAGATAAAAGCAACAAAACCGGCACTGGTTAAGCTATGATGAGGAAAAGCACGCCGGCTGATAACCAATACAATGGCTAATGCTAATGAAGTATAGGCTTGAGTACCAGCTTGGTGATAAACCGCGACATCTAAAAAAACGATCGTCACTAATAATATTAATGAAACGCACCACGCAATCCGCGCCCCCATATACATAAAGAAAGAGAGCAAAATAAGTGCACTCGCTAACATCACTTTAGGAATGTCAAGTAATTTCAATATACCTAACGATTTTAGCCAGTCAGCAAAACCGTGTATTTCCCAATCAAGATAAACACCACGAGAAAGTAATATTGAGTAAATAATAAAAAGACTATTCAAGATCAATAAGAAAGACATCATCTTTCTGCTAAAAGACGATGTCTCCATAAAATTAACGACTGCCGATAACTTCATTTTTATCTAATTTCTATTAATTTTGTATTGGTATATTTTCTAACCCTTTAAATTTAAAAGGTTTCGCTGGCTTAAACTGAGAGCTTGCATCTCCTGAATAAATCGTTGACTGCTCTTGCCCTAACGCTAACATCATCACTTTTCCTGTTTCTTTTGAAAAATCAATTTGTTTCAAATCAACCCAAAAAGTATTTGGTGATAATGCAGATTCAAAAAAGTAGAGCTGATTTTTATGATCAGCGACAGTTCTCCAACGAGTCGATGATATTTCTGGAGATTCTACGGTACTTAATCCATAAGGCACCGAAACATTGCGGATCACCCCAAATACACTGGCAAGTGATTTTTTGCTCGATTGCGATTTAGGAATAGCATTAATATAAAAAGAGGCTCTTGCAAAACGATCCGATGCTCTATTAGTACCCGGTAACATTACCGTACCACCAATCTGCTGCCAATAGCTATTTAATGCTAACTGTTCAGAAAATATAGGGGAGTTAGTCATCACTTGATATTTTCGGCTATGGTGGATCACCTGTTTACCATCAATATATTCAATAATTGCGCTATCACCAGAACTGTCAGACAATGATAAATGTAACGTTGCGACTCTATCCTGTCCGGGTACTTTGTCTGTTAAGACAATAAAAGGCTCATCTTTTAAAGCAGTTACCGCCTCTTCAACAGTAGCAAAATTATCTAATACATATTGTGCCCATGCAGAAATAGCCATTGCAGGCTTATCTTTGGAATAACTTGGGTAATCTGATTCAGCAAGCCATAATAAATTAGCCACTAATCCTTTTTCATTAATACCATCAGTAGTAGAAATATCATAACCTGATGCAATCACACTACCATATTTTGATTGCCATTGAATTGAATTATCACCAGCCTCACCAGAACGTTGCATTCCTTGAGGGAATATCCATAAATTAGTACCAATTTCGTATTTCCAGTCCATAGAACGAGCAGTAATTATTTGGTTATTTTCACCTAAATAAACAACTCGGGTACAAGCTTGCGCCGTAGTTATACTACCTAAGAAGGTACCTGAAATAATTAATGTACTTAATAAAGTATGTCGTAATTTTTTTAGCATAATTTTTCACCTTTAAATTATTAGATAAGCTTAATCTTATTTTCCTCATTTTGACCACTTTCTTATCACTTATAAAAAATAAACTCTCTAATAATTAATAACGATTTATCTATCTTACAGAAATTTTCTTAAGTAAGTATAAGACAAGTTACGTATCTTAAGTAAAAAAAAACTGATGCTAAAAGCATCAGTTTTTAATCTATTAGGTGATATCGCAAATTATTGCTTATCAATATTCACTACGTTTAATTTTTTTTCACGCCTTCAACAGAGATGATTAATTCTGCTTCTTGCGATTTTGGTCCTAAATCTGATTTAAAGTTAAACTCTTTCAGATTAACTTTACCTGTTGCTTCAAAACCAGCGCGATACCCTTTCCACGGATCAGTACCTTCACCAATTAATTTTGCATTTAGTGAAATTGGTTTTGTAACGCCATTAAGTGTTAAATCACCCGTCACCGTATAATTTTCACCATCACGAGTCACTTTGGTTGAGACAAACTTAGCTTCAGGATATTTACTGACGTTAAAGAAATCAGCACTACGTAAGTGTTTGTCACGTTCAGCGTGATTAGTATCTAAACTACCCGTTTTAATCACAACATCGACTTTATCTTTTGAAGGATCTTCTTTATCGTAAGTGAAGCTTCCATCAAAATCTTTAAATGTGCCGTATAACCAGCTATAACCTAAGTGTTGGATACGAAATTGCACAAAAGCATGTTGCCCTTGTTTATCAATTTGATAATCAGCCGCTAATGCTGAACTAGCATTAAATAATAATGCACCTGCAGTTAAACTCAATAACGCCTTCTTAAACATTGTTCTCTCCATAATATTGTTATTAACAGGGTAATATAAATTTAATTATTGTGTTTTTATGCCAAGCATACGTTTCAATGTAATATCTTTATCTATAAAGTGATGTTTTAATGCACCCGCGGCATGTAATAGCGATAACACAACAACCGCCCAGGCTAAATAAAGATGTACATCACCGGCTAAATCAGCTTGTTCCCCTTCCCCTGTGAAAACAGCAGGTACTGAGAACCAATCGAATACAGATATTGGCTGACCATCAGCAGTAGAAATTAAATAGCCACTTATAATGATGGCAAATAAAATTAGATATAACAGCATATGAGCCACATGGGCACTAATGCGAGTAAGTCGGCTATAGCTGGATAATGCTGTTGGTGGAGGAGAAATCCAACGCCAAATTGCTCGGAAAAGAAGAACAATAAATAGAATTATCCCTATACTTTTATGTATTTCAGGGGCTGAATGATACCAGCTATCGTAATAGCCTAAATTTACCATCCACAATCCTAGGGCAAACATGCCATAGACGGTTAATGCTGTCCCCCAATGTAAAAGAAGCGACAAGTGCCCATAGCGAGTAGATGTATTCCGCCACTGCATAATGATCCTCAATCGATATTTTATTAACAAGCCGTTAACTATATTAGTAGATTAAATATAAAATGTTAGTCTAAAATTCAACAAATTATTTGTTTATCTTTTTCAATAATAATCAATGAGTCATTATCGCTTATTAGTTGCCTTATTGATTAATTTATCAATATAATTATTGATTATAATATATACAAAAAACAGTATATAGGCGATTTATGTAACAGTAAAGTCGAAGGTGTAACAAAAAATTAACTTAATATTGTTACTGTATTAATATTGTTACGATAAAAGAAAAGTAGCGAATGAAGTGAGAATAAATAGGCGAGTCAGTTAATTTTAATATCGAAAAAATTTACAAAGCTATATATGATTTACTTAACATCACCTAAACTCAAGAATTAGAAAAAATGAGTCCAACCACAAAAATTAACAGCGGTAGTGTAAAAAAAACAGATAGCCAGCGCATTTCATGAATAATACCCCAAATAATTCCAATAAAGCTAATAATAAAAATAACTGAAATAAGTTCAGAATAGTGTTCATGAAAATAACACATCAAGAAATAAAACCAAACATCCTCACTATCCATACAACAATCTAAGCCTTCAAAATAATTTAAAATAAAGATAGCAATAAATTACTATTATTATCTAATAAGGCAAGTAACCTATTATAAATATTAGCCATTGCGCACAAAAACACTAATCTATTTTAAATTAGTAATAAACACCAACAAAACAACTTAAAATATGGCAATAAGTTAAATTTAAAATGAATTAAAAAATACAATCACAAATAA
Organism: Proteus sp. HMSC14B05; assembly: GCF_001808035.1. Taxonomy (NCBI): domain Bacteria; kingdom Pseudomonadati; phylum Pseudomonadota; class Gammaproteobacteria; order Enterobacterales; family Morganellaceae; genus Proteus; species Proteus sp. HMSC14B05. The sequence goes on from NZ_KV791984.1 coordinate 393,141, forward strand.
AAAATAGCCCACCATAAGACTTAAAATAATATAATGGGTTTTACTTTAGACTTGAAATAATTATTTCACCCAAAGTTAAACTCAAAAAAATAGTTTCACATTATGATAATAAACCATCTTACTTTTAACACGAATAGAGATTTTAACATTGAATAATTACCTTTAGGTTATTTATTTAATTAAAATTAACTCATGATTTCATTTTAATAGTTATTAACTAAAAACATTCAATTTGACTTGAAAAAACACTACAATTGTAGCCGTATTTTTATTGAGGGCACTATGTCTACTGCAACAAATCTGAATGAACTACAGGAACAAGTTCGCTCCCGCTATAATGGATTAAGTAAAAGGCTACAGCAGGTTGCACATTATCTTTTGGATAATAAAAACAGTGTAGCATTTGATACAATCGCGATCCTTGCAGATAAAGCAAATGTTCCTCCATCAACATTAATCCGTTTTGCCAATGCATTTCATTTCAAAGGATTTAATGAAATGAAACTTTTATTTCAACGTCATTTAATGGGTGAAATGGACAATGAAAAATTAACCTATAAGCAGCAATACAAAAAGGAACCACCAAACTTAAATGAGCCAGATTATATTCTGCAAGAGTTTGCACAAGCCAATAGCCACGCTTTGCAACAGTTAGCTCATCAAACCCATAAGGATATGTTAAATAAAACTATACAACTACTTGAGTATGCAGAAACTATCTATATAGGTGGTTTTCACCATTCTTTTAGTGCTGCGAGCTATTTTTTTCACGCGCTTTCTCATATCCCTTGTGAAACCGTCTTTGTTAATTGCCTAGGGGGAATGTATAAAGAACAACTTAGGAATATTACACATAGAGATGTGCTGTTTGGCATCCATTTCCACCCTTATTCAGAAGAAATGCAAAAAATGTGTGAGATTGCAGCTTATAAAGAGGCTAAACAAATTATTGTAACAGATAGCCCCATAAGCCCATTAGCAAGTCTAAGTGATGTTTGTTTAACTGTAAAAGAAGCACAAATAAAAATGTTTCGTTCTCAAACCTCAACATTATGTTTACTACAAGCACTTTCAGTTGCATTCGCTTTTAGAAAAAAGAGCCATTAACATATTATTTAAAACTGCATCTTATATAAGGTGCGGTTTTATTAAAAATAGAATAAATAATAATTAATAAAAATAAATTAAATAGCATGCTATATTAAACAAAATTAATTTTAAGAGTGATTTCATTTATTCTAGATTGTGATGAGAAAAAGAATCATTTAGCATTTATTGGCAACTCTGTTATCCATTACAGGACGAATAACATGCTATTAAAAAAAATATTTTTAGTGTCTTTTTTATTCCCTACTCTCTCTTACGCTAATACCTTACCAACATCAAATATAGATAATTCACTAACTCCCAACCATGATAATCTTGCCCGTTTTTCACTCGGTGACAATAGTCAAGCATCCGGCAGCGGTGCCACTGCTATAGGTATCAATAGCCAAGCCACCAATACTCGAGCGGTTGCTATTGGTTATGGTGCATTAGCCAATGAGGAAAATACGGTTTCATTTGGTAATAGTGAAGAGAAACAAACAGCACGACTCACCAATGTCAGTGAAGGTAAAAATAATACTGATGCAGTCAATCTGGCACAAACAAAAGCACTACTTAGTAAAAATAAAAGGTTAACTGATAGCCAAATAAATGTTTTTAGAAATCAAACTAATAATAACTTAAACACCATCAAAAAAACCATCCATGAATTTGATGATTATTATCGAAGACGCCAAGCATCAATTACCGATGCAATTGAAGCACTGGATAAAAAAGTTATTTCATTAGAAAAAAAAGTCTATGCAGGTATTGCTTCCTCAATTGCCATGACCAATATTCCTTATCTTACTCATCATACTTTTAGTGGTGGCCTCGGTATTAGTAATTATCGTACTGGCATAGCACTTGCTGGAGGTATCCAATATCAGCCAAATAACGATATAGCATTTCGATTTAACTCATCAATTAATAGTGAACAAGAGCTTATTTTTGGTGGCGGATTAGCTTATGGCTGGTGATCTTATTAATTAGCCTCACCACTTAATAAGAAAGTTTTTTATTATTTAAGCAGTAGTATCCTTATTGCTGCTTAACAATATTTTTCTAAATAAAATAAATGCATTACACTTATTAAAAAGATAAGCTTATCTTCTGTTTTTATTCCCTTTTGTGATAGTGACATTTTTCCTATAATGACATAATTCCCCATGACTAAAAGAGACACAACATGAGTTATCCATTACGAAAAATGACCTTCGCTGATATCAAAGCAGTGACTTCATTACTACAAGAAAACTCACAGTCACAGCAAGGTGGATTATATGGTGATTATCCACACGATAAAGTTGAAGCTATGTACCAAAGTAGTACCAATGCCATAGTCGCAACTGACCAAGAACAGATTATAGCGGTTGTTTTCAGCTTTCCGGTCAGTTCTTTTTCTCTTCCACCTATTGCTCAAGAAATTACTCGACGTTTTCCTAGCCTTACATACCATAATTGGTTTTACGGTCCTGTATGTATTGATAAATCATACCGCGGAAAATCGCTATTAACCGAGCTTTACCAATATATTGGTGCGTTACAAGGTGGTCGCCCGATTGCATTTATTAATAGTGAAAACATCCGCTCGCTAAAAGCACATCAAAAATTAGGTATGAATATTGTTGAAAATTTTCAATTTCAAGGAAAAGCATGGTGGGTAATTAGTGGATAATGAAAACAAATGAAAGAAAAAGTACGCATATGTATTCTTCAATGAGTTACGATATCGAACAGTGATAATGAGTATTATTTATAATAAAAATCAATTTATATATAAAATTAATTAAAAATCAATAATTTATTAATATTTCATAAATTAACTCATAATTATTAACAATATTTGAATCCGACTTTTCTCTATCAAATTGCTTACAATTTGACACCATTCTGTGATCTCTCCTTCAATTCTAGATCTTTCGTTAACTTACTTTTTGATCTTACATAAAAGTATAAATAAGATAAATACCACCAATTCGAAAGCAAACGTAAAATAGGAGGAAGCAATGACTGTTTCCCGTAGAACTTTTATCAAAGGTCTTGCCGCCAGTGGGGCTGCAATCTCTGTTTCTACACCTGCTCTTGCTACTTCAGGTGACTTTACAGCAAGCAAACACACTCGACCAGAAAATGCACCTAACTTATTAATTGTTTTTCCTGATGAAATGCGAGCCCATGCTCTACAGTTTATGGGGGAAGATCCATCGATTACACCAAATCTTAATAAATTTGCCAAACAAGCCAAAGTAATGACACAAATGGCATCAAATTACCCTCTATGCTCCCCTTTTCGAGGCATGTTTATGACGGGTCAGTACCCTGTGCGTAATGGTATCACAGGTAATGCCCATGATTACGGTGGAAAAGTAGGTATTGACTTGTCTCCTTACGCAAAATGCTGGTCTGACGTACTTAAATCCTTAGATTATAGCACTGGGTATATTGGCAAATGGCACCTTGATGCTCCCTATGAGCCTTTTATTGAAAGTTACAATAATCCAATGGAAGGTCGTTATTGGAATGAATGGGCTGCTCCAGATAGGCGTCATGGTTTTGATTTTTGGTATTCTTATGGTACTTATGACTTACACTTGAAACCGATGTATTGGGCAAACGATACACCTCGTGATAAACCGATTTATATCGATCAATGGGGGCCTGAACATGAAGCCGATATGGCAATCAAGTTCCTCAAAAATGAAAATAATCAATTTAGAGATAATTCAAAACCATTTGCATTAGTGGTTTCAATGAACCCACCTCACTCTCCTTATGATCAAGTACCGAAAAAATACCTCGATGCTTATCAAGGTAAGACATCAAAAGAGTTAAATACACGCCCTAATGTACAGTGGGACAGTGAATATCAAGAAGGTTATGGGCCTCAATATTTCAAAGAATATATGGCAATGGTCAACGGTGTTGATGAGCAATTTGGTCGCATTGTCGATGAATTAGAAAAACAGGGCCTTGCAGATAATACTCTCGTCGTTTTCTTCTCTGATCATGGCAGTTGCTTAGGATCAAATGGACAAGCAACAAAAAATAATCCGTATGAAGAATCGATGCGTGTCCCTATGATGTTTCGCTTACCGGGTAAAATCAAACCAGGTTTTGATGATGCATTAATGTCAGCACCTGATATTTACCCAACTATTTTAGGGTTACTTGGTTTATCAGAATGGATCCCTGATTCAGTAGAAGGCACAGATCTTGCAGATAGAGTCATCACAGGCAAAGGCGACACAGCAAACTCTCAGCTTTATCTTTTTATTCCTTATGGTGAACCTTCATTCGGTAAACGAGGTGTAAGAACAAAAACTCATACTTTGGTGATAGATAGGCAAGATGGGCAACCATTAAAATATACTTTATATGACAATGTGAACGATCCATATCAAATGAAAAATATTGCCAAAGATAATATGCCTTTAATTGATAAATTAATTAAAGAAGAATTAACCCCTTGGTTAGAAAAAACAGGAGATTCTTGGAGAGCGACTGAGTTTATTACAGCGACAACGAATAAATTAAATAAAAAAATATCAATATGTGAAGAAAAATAATAAAAACATCTGCGCCATAACCTTATGGCGCTATATATAAACCTAATTCGCTAATATAAAAATCCTTTTAATAAAATAAAAGGAAGACGTCCTACATCTAAAAATAGATATAAATAAAAGCGAATAAAGAATTGGATATAGACCATGAACAAACTTCGTATTGTGCTTTTCTTACCTCTTTTTGGCTTAGCTTTAACTTCTTTTCATTCTCACGCAGCAACAGTTAATGCGATGTTCTCGTGGGAATCTGCTGATTATGATACATCGAATAACTATTCTGGTTATCGTGTTGATTTTAACATTAATCCAGACAAATCGAACTGGTATTTTGACGTCGGTTTTCGTCAGCGTGAACATGACAATAAAAATCGTTATCAGCGTTATGATTTACAAGGTAGTTATCGTTTTAAATTAAATAATGGTTGGATACAACCAGGATTAAAAATACGTCAAGATTTAACTAACTATGATAATGGTAGCCGTTTAACTATCGACTTTTATGAATCAAAAACAAATTATCAATTTCCTATTAATAAAGACTGGGTTTTAACCGGTAGTGTTTTGTTTGGATTACAAAAAAAAGAGGACAAACGAAGTAATGGCGTCACTAATACGGATTATTTAGGTTGGGAAATTGAACCCGGTATTCGCTACTTTATCACCCCGAATCTCAATACAACAGTGGCTTATTTTGATGGTGGAAAACAAGCAATAAGACATGAAGAGTATGATACAAAAGAAACAAATCACAACCAGCAATTACGTATGTATGTAAACTGGACGACACCTATCGGTGTTATTATTTCTCCCTCAATGCGTAAGTCTATTTTTGGAAAAATAGAAGACAGAACAAATAAAGGTGAATATATCGATAAAGATATGACTCGTTATACCTTACAAATGGCTTACCAAATATCTCCTCAATGGCGTGTTATGACAGAATATTATAATGAGCGTGTTGAGAATAAAAATAACGGCAGCAAGTCAACTCAAGATTATTTTAAAGTATCAGTAAGAGCAACTTTCTAATAATTAAAACCATATAATAGTCATAAGGTTATATCTCATGAAAAATAAAAATTTGTTATTTTTAAGTGCTGCTGTCCTTTCAGCTATATATGGCTCAGCCGTAGCGGCTGATTGCGATAGTACTTTAAACATTTGTGAAACCGTAAACATTAATAATGGCGATACAGCGCAAATAAATAAATATGTTAATATATCACAAGGTGACGGTGTAGTATTTAATGGCTCATCAACAGAATATAAAGCTCAAGCAATTACAAAAAATATTACTGTTACTGGTAATGGAGCAAATGCAATTAAAATAAATCAGGGAGCTACTTTTAGTAGTAATATTAATTTAAATGGCGCTAACGTTACTAGTGAAAATGGTACAGCAATATTAGTTGAAGGTAACTTTCCTAAACGAGGAACAGGTGTTTATATCCGAGATGGCGCTATTATCAGAGGAAAAACCGCAGCGATTGATTTTAGCACTTTAAAAACAGGCTTTAGAAGTGATGTTAATGGCGAGATCCACGGTGATATTTTAGGGAATAATCATGTGGATACCAAAATCAATTTTGCTTATCAGGGAGGAGCACAAAATGCATTATTTGACGGCTATAAAATTACCGGTGTTCCTTTAATTGAAAACCATGGCAATTTAACTATCCAAGGTAAAGATAAAACCATTCAATGGGAAGGTAACTTCATGAATAAGGAAAATAGCCAGCTTATTTTCCGCCTTGATGATAATACCAATACTGATGAAACTATCTTACATGTTACCGGCGATGTCACCTTTAAAAAAGGTAGCCAAGCAAAACTTGATTTTAAAGGCACCAGTGTTGATAACATCATTAATAAAGATATTGTATTAATTGCTTCAGACTCGGCAATTAAAGATGAAGCGGGCATTACAGTGACTGATGCAAATGCCATAGCGCCAGATATTTCACCTTTATTAGAAAAAACAGATTCATGGTTAGAAACGACACCACCAAATATTAGCGGTGGTGTCAGTGGTAATCAATTAATTGCGCGTTATGGTATTAGCTACGAAGGGGGGGATAATTTTATTAGCGCTGCTGAACGTGGCAATGTCACAGAGAATGGATTAGCAGCAGCTAATTTTATTATTCCAACAGTATTAAATGAATTTAATAATACACGTAGCCAGATTTCAGATGAAGCTTTAAGTTTATTAGTCGCCGCTGGTAATAATGATAATAATATTGCTGCACTATCAAATGATCTGGCGCCCATTGCTGACGGTAGTGATATTCAAGCAGGATTAATCATGGTTGAAGATATGCGCAACAATATTGCTCATCGCTACTTACGCTATGATAATCAGCTCCCCATTGAAGAAAGAGAAATAGGTTGGAATAGCTGGGCAAATATTCTGTACGGTTATGGTACGCAAAGTCAACAAGGTGGAATTAACGGCTACAATACTTATCGCACTGGTATTCAAATCGGTACTGATTATGAAATAAATCAAGATGCGCTAATTGGCGTTTCTTTAGCATATAACTACGCTAAAGCCGATGCTAAACAACGTAATGCAAGCAAAGAAATTAGCCATTTTGAATTTATGCCTTATGCCGGTTGGTATAGTGATACATTACTCTTAAACGGTAATTTAAATATTGGTTATTACACTGTCGATAGTGAGAGGGATATCGGTGGTAATACGGGATGGCAAGGAAATACCAAAGCAAAAGGTGACTACTCTGGTGTGCAATTAGGCTATCAGATTAACGCTGGCACCTATTTGGATTTTGATTTTATCCATATTAAACCGATGCTAACTTACCAATATCAATGGCTCAATATTGATTCTTGGGAAGAAACAGGCTCTACATTATCTATGCGTACTTATGGCCAACGCTACGCAGTTAATCAATTAGGTGGCTCTGTTGCTTTATGGAATGACTACCAAACCTCTTATGGCAAATTAACCCCTTCTCTTAACCTTCGTTATATCAAAGATATTGCAGGTAATAACGATATTAATCAACGCCACAGCCTTACCTATTTTAATACTGGAGGAAGCACCTTCGATATTAAAGGAAATACCGTTGGTGGTGACATCATTAGTGCTGAATTAGGTGCAAACCTTGATATTACCCAATCGTTAAATTTAGGTACAACAATGGGATATCAGCGTTATGACAAATTCAATGAAGGGCGTATCGGCTTTACTGTTAGCCAGCGTTTCTAAGGAGAAAATATAATGCCGATATTTCGTTTTACTGCGCTTGCAATGACATTGGGGTTATTATCAACCCCCTATCATGTTATTGCTGCCACCAGCAATCCTGCATTTGATCCCAATCATCTTATGCAATCAGAAATTTATCATTTTGCACAAAGTGATCCATTAGCTGATTTTTCATCAGATAAAAATTCAACACTAACTTTATCTGATAAACGTAGCATTATGGGAAACCAATCCCTTTTATGGCAATGGAAAGGTGGCAGTAGTTTTACTTTACATAAAAAGCTTATAGTTCCCACAGATAAAGAAGCCTCTAAAGCATGGGGACGCGCTTCTACACCTGTTTTATCATTTTGGCTTTACAACGAAAAACCTATTGATGGTTATCTCACTGTTGATTTAGGGGAAAAGCTCAATGCCACCAGCGAAGCCCAAGCTGGCTTTAAAGTAAAACTAAATTTCACTGGCTGGCGTGCTATTGGTATCTCTTTAAATAACGATCTTGAAAATCGTGAGATGACTTTAAATGCAACAAATACATCATCCGATGGTACTCAAGATAGTATTGGTCGCTCTTTAGGTGCGAATGTTGACAGCATTCGTTTTAAAGCCCCTTCTAATATCAGTCAGGGTGAAATCTATATCGACCGTATTATGTTTTCTATTGATGACGCCCGTTACCAATGGTCTGATTATCAAATAAAAACACGATTATCAGAGCCGGAAATTGAATTTCACACCGTACAACCTCAATTACCTGTAACACCAGAAAATTTAGCTGCGATAGATCTTATTCGCCAACGTCTTATCAATGAATTTGTTGGTGGTGAAAAAGAGACGAATCTTGCTTTAGAAGAGAATATCAGCAAGCTAAAAACGGATTTTGAAGCACTGAATATTCGCCCTCTTTCGGATGGAGGAATGCAAGGTCGACATCTTATCACCGATAAACAAACTATCATCTATCAGCCAGAACAGCTTAATTCTCAAGACAAGCAACTTTTTGATAATTACGTCATTCTTGGTAACTACACCACATTAATGTTTAATATTAGCCGTGCTTATGTGCTCGAAAAAGATCCAACACAAAAAGAACAGCTAAAACAGATGTACCTCTTGATGACCAAGCATCTATTAGATCAAGGATTTGTCAAAGGTAGTGCCCTAGTAACCACTCACCACTGGGGATATAGTTCACGTTGGTGGTATATCTCTACATTATTAATGGCTGATGCACTAAAAGAAGCTAATCTACAGACAGAAGTCTATGATTCTCTACTTTGGTATTCACGAGAATTTAAAAGTAGTTTTGATATGAAAGTTGGCGCAAATAGCTCTGATTTAGACTATTTTAATACCTTATCTCGTCAACATTTAGCGCTATTATTACTTGAACCCGATGATCAAAAACGTATTAACTTAGTCAATTCTTTTAGTCATTATATCACTGGTGCCTTAACTCAAGTACCACCGGGGAGTAAAGACGGTTTGCGTCCTGATGGTACGGCATGGCGACATGAAGGTAATTATCCCGGCTACTCTTTCCCAGCATTTAAAAATGCCTCACAGCTGATTTATTTATTACGAGAAACACCTTTTGCTGTAGGTGAAAGTGGCTGGAATAACCTAAAAAAGGCAATGATTTCAGCATGGATCTATAGTAATCCTGAAGTTGGCTTACCTTTAGCGGGAAGACACCCCTTTAACTCACCTTCCCTACAATCTATAGCACAAGGTTACTATTGGCTCGCGATGTCTGCCCAACCAGCGCCAGATAAACAGTTAGCATCTATTTATTTAGCAATTAGTGGTAAATCGCGAAATGAATCTCCCACTATTTTTGGTGAAGAGATAACGCCAGCGTCCCTTCCTCAAGGGTTCTATGCCTTTAACGGTGGTGCCTTTGGTATTCACCGTTGGCAAGACAAAATGGTGACATTAAAAGCCTATAATACCAATGTATGGTCATCTGAAATTTACAATAAAGATAACCGTTATGGCCGTTATCAAAGTCATGGTGTTGCTCAAATCGTTCGCAATGGATCTCAACTTTCACAAGGCTATCAGCAAGAAGGCTGGGATTGGAATAGAATGCCTGGCGCCACAACCATTCATCTTCCGCTTAAAGAACTTGATAGCCCTAACCCACACACCTTGATGCAACGAGGTGAGCGAGGATTTAGCGGCACATCAGCCCTTGAAGGAAAATATGGCATGATGGCGTTTGATCTTCTTTATCCCGCTAATCTTGCGCGTTTTGATGCTAACTTTACCGCTAAAAAAACCGTCTTAGCGGCGGATAACCATTTAATTTTTGTCGGTAGCAATATTAATAGCAGCGATAAAGATCACCCTGTGGAAACAACGTTATTCCAACATGCTATTACGCCTGAGTTAAACACTATTTGGATTAATGGCCAAAAAATAGAAGGTTTTCCTTATCAAACTACGCTAAAACAAGGAGATTGGATAATCGATAGTAATGGTAACGGTTATTTAATTACTCAAGCAGAAAAAGTGAATGTCAGCCGCCAACACCAGACTTCGGCTGAAAATAAAAATCGTCAACCCACGCAAGGAAATTTTAGCTCCGCATGGATCGACCACGGTATTCAACCCAAAGATCATAGTTATGAGTACATGGTTTTCTTAGATGCAACACCGGAAAAAATGGCGCAATTAGCCGAGAAATTCCGTGCTAACAATGGGTTATACCAAGTTATTCGTAAAGATAAAGATGTACATATTATTTACGATAAACTCAGTCAAATAACAGGTTATGCATTTTATCAACCAGCAGTCATTGACGATAAATGGATCAAAAAAGTCGATAAGCCGTCCATTGTTATGACACATCAGGAAGGAAATATACTGACGGTGAGTGCTGTAACACCTGATTTAAATATGACTCGCCAAAAAGCGGCAACCCCCGTCACCATTAATGTGACAGTGAAAGGGAAATGGCAACCCACAGCTCAAGACAGTGAGGTAAAATATAACGTTTCTGGGGATAATACCGAACTTATTTTCACCAGTTACTTTGGCATTCCACAAGAAATTAAACTCTCTCCTCTCTCTTGATTAAACCTTTAAAGGAGCGCATTCGCGTTCCTTTTTTATTTTGCAGGAAATCTGATTATGCTAATAAAAAATTCTTTAGCTTATGCGATTACACTAAGTTTCTGCTTATCCTTACCCGCACAAGCATTACCTTCTCTTTCTCATGAACCTTTTGGCGATCTTTATCTTTTTGAAGATGAAATGCCAAATACCTTGAGCACCTCAAATGACCATCAGCTATCACTAAGTAAAGAGCATGCTAAAGATGGCGTACAGTCACTCAAATGGCAGTATCAACCCCAATCAACATTAACACTTAATAATGAAGTTAATTATCAAGATGATAAAAATACAGCAACACCACTCACTTTTATGATGTGGATTTACAATGAAAAACCACAGTCAACGCCCCTTACATTACAATTTAAACAAAATAATCAAGTAGCATTAAGTTTTAACACGGAACTGAATTTCACGGGTTGGCGAGGTATTGCAGTTCCTTTTCGTGATATGAAAGGCTCAGCAACAGGCAAATTAGATAAATTAGTCATTACTGCACCAGATCAAGCAGGTACGCTTTTTTTTGATCAAATAATTATGAGCGTACCTTTAGATAATCGTTGGCCTATTCCTGACTATCAAATTCCATATGTTAATAATGCAGTAAATACAATGGTGAGTAAAAATTGGAGTGCATTATTGATGTACGATCAAATGTTCACAGCGCATTATCCTACATTAAATTTTGCGACTGAGTTTCGCGATGATCAGCCTGAAGTGGCATCTATTTATCAACGTTTTGAATACTATCAAGGTGTCAGTCGTGATAAAAAAATCACCGCTGAAATGATCGACAAAAATTTAGCATTATGGAAAAAATTAGCCTTAGAACAACATGCTGATGGCTCAATAACCGCAAAAGCCCTTGATCATCCTAATCGCCAGAATTTTATCAAAGTCGAGGGGGTCTTTAGTGAAGAAACCCAAAAAGCATTACTTGATGCCAACATGCTAAGAGATGTAGGCAAAACGCTTCTTCAAACAGCGATTTACTTGCGTAGTCACTCCTTATCAGCAATCGATAGAAAAAAATTAGAAACGCTCTATTTATTAGGCACTCGTTACGTTCTTGAACAAGGTTTCACACGGGGGAGTGGTTACCAAATTATTACTCACGTAGGTTATCAAACAAGAGAGCTTTTTGATGCATGGTTTATTGGTCGCCATATTCTAGCAAAACATAATCTGTTAGCACCGACACAACAAGCCATGATGTGGTATAACGCAACAGGGCGCATATTTGAAAAAGATAATGAAATCGTTGATGCAAATGTCGATATTCTCAATACCCAATTACAGTGGATGATAAAAAGTTTATTGATGTTGCCAGATTATCAACAGCGCCAACAAGCCTTAGCACAATTGCAAAGTTGGCTAAACAAAACCATTCTTAGTTCTAAAGGTGTCGCTGGTGGCTTTAAATCTGATGGCTCTATTTTTCACCATTCACAACATTATCCAGCTTATGCCAAAGATGCATTTGGTGGCTTAGCGCCTAGTGTTTATGCCTTAAGTCATTCCCCTTTTCGTCTTTCATCACCAGCACATGCACGCTTAAAAGATGTATTATTAAAAATGCGTATCTATACCAAAGAAACACAAATTCCTCTGGTATTAAGTGGCAGACATCCTACGGGGTTACATAAAATAAGTATTGATCCCTTCAAATGGATGGCTCTTGCAGGTACGCCCGATGGTAAACAAGAGCTAGATACTACATTAGCAGCCGCTTATGCAAAATTAGCAAACAAAGATAGCTTTGAAGGTATTAAAGCAGAAAATGAACCGGTAGGTGCATGGGCAATGAATTATGCTTCAATGGCAATCCAGCGTAGAGCATCAATAACAGCGCCACAGCAAAGCTGGCTTGCTATCGCTCGTGGTTTTAGTCGTTATTTAGTGGGTAATGAAAGTTATGAGAATAACAACCGTTATGGTCGTTACTTGCAATATGGGCAACTTGAAATTATTCCTGCGGATTTAACTAAATCTGGTTTTAGTCATGCAGGTTGGGATTGGAATCGATATCCAGGAACGACTACGATCCACCTTCCTTATGATGAACTAGAAGCAAAACTAAGCCAATTGCCAAGTGCAGGCATAGAAGAAATGTTGCTTTCAACACAACGTTATGCTGGTGCCAATACACTAAATAATAACAGTATGTTTGCCATGAAATTACATGGTCACAGTAAATATCAACAACAAAGTCTAAGAGCGAATAAATCCTATTTCTTATTTGATAATAGAGTGATCGCATTAGGCTCTGGTATTGAAAATAATGATAAACAACATACAACAGAAACGACACTGTTCCAGTTTGCTGTTCCTAAGTTACAATCAATTATAATTAATGGTAAAAAAGTGAACCAACTCGGTACTCAATTAACCTTAAATAATGCCGATACATTAATTGATCCGGCGGGTAACTTGTATAAATTAGCTAAAGGGCAAACGGTAGAATTTAGTTATCAAAAACAATACTCTGTTGATGACAGAAATTCACAGCAAACAGAACAATTGTTTGCAACAGCCGTTATCTCTCACGGTAAAGCCCCTAAAAATGCAAATTATGAATATGCAATAGCCATAGAAGCACAAGATAATAAAGCGCCTGAATACACCGTATTGCAGCATAATAATCAACTTCATGCAGTAAAAGATAAAATCACGCAAGAAGAGGGATATGCTTTTTTTAATGCCACCGAAGTCAATTCATCTCAAGCTTTATTATTATCAAGTGATTCCCCCACTATGGTAATGGTAAAAAAACAAAAACAACAATTAACGCTAAGTATTGTTAATCCTGATTTAAATTTATATCAGGGTATTGAAGCTGACCAAATTGATAATAAGGGTAACCAGGTTGAAGTGAGTGTTTATTCTCGCCAATGGCTTACAGCCGATCCTCAACCAATAAGTAGTACAGTTACTGTAAAAGGGATTTGGAAATTAGCCACACCACAATTAGGTGTTAATATTAGATATCAAAATAGTAATACGCTAATTACAACAACGACTATACAAGCAATACCAATAACAGTTTATTTAATCAAGTAAAAGTCGTAACTTTTAAATTAAAGAGTCTCGATATAAAACATCGAGACTCTTTTTATTTATAAATCAATTTAGCGAATCTATTATTAGAGCAGAAGCCTGTTGTTTATT
>NZ_KV791986.1:0-79737 GCF_001808035.1 Proteus sp. HMSC14B05
AAGGACGGGGTTTTACGGTGCTTTGGATAAAATGAAATTATTCTGCCACTATCAATAATAATTTATTGAAAAATTCCGCTAAATTGCTCATTATTCCCAAGTCGGCATATGCCGTCTTTATAGAAGGTAAAACAAACTGTATGGAATGGATCGTAGATCCGACGATATGGGTAGGTCTTTCCACCCTTATTGTTCTCGAAATCGTACTTGGTATTGATAACCTTGTTTTTATTGCTATTCTAGCAGATAAACTCCCAGCAAAATTAAGAGATAAAGCACGTATCACAGGATTATTGTGTGCTCTTATTATGCGGATTGTACTGCTATTTAGTCTCTCTTGGCTTATCACCCTAACCAAACCTCTTATCACACTGTTTGATCATCCTTTCAGTGCCAGAGACTTAATCATGCTCCTCGGAGGGATATTCTTACTTTTCAAAGCCACAATGGAGCTTAATGAACGGCTAGAAGGTAAAGATCATAGCGAGGGAAAACAACGTAAAACCACGAGTTTTTGGTCTGTTGTTGCGCAAATTATTGTACTAGATGCTGTATTCTCTCTAGACTCTGTTATCACTGCGGTAGGGATGGTTGACCATCTCGGCGTTATGATTGCTGCTGTAACTATTGCGATGTTCTTGATGATCCTCGCAAGTAAGCCATTAACCACATTTGTCAATAATCATCCAACTATTGTTATTTTATGTTTAAGCTTCTTATTGATGATTGGTTTTGCCTTAGTTGCAGAAGGGTTTGGCTATCCAATACCTAAAGGCTATTTATACGCTGCCATTGGTTTCTCTATTATGATAGAGATATTTAACCAACTCGCACAGTTTAACCGCCGACGCTTCTTATCAGCTTCTCGCTCTTTGCGTGAACGTACAGCGGAAGCGGTATTGCGCATTATTAATGGTAAACCAGAAGCCTCTGAACTTGACCCTCACACTTCTGATTTAGTTGCTAATACAGAAGAGGTGTTTGATCCTCAAGAGCGCCAAATGATTGTGCGCGTTCTGGGTTTAAGCCAGCGAAACGTCAATAGTATTATGACTTCACGCCATGATGTTGAATATGTTGATCTAAAAGCCACCCAAGATGATATTCGCCAATTACTAGAAGAAGATCCCCATTCTCGTCTCGTTATTACCGACGAAGAAAATAGCGACGAACCTATTGGCGTGGTAAATGTTATTCAATTATTAAATCAACAGTTACGTAATGAACCATTAGATTTGCGTTTATTAATTACACAACCCTTAATCTTCCCTGAGGGGTTATCACTATTACAGGCATTAGAACAATTCCGTAATGCTCATACTCACTTTGCCTTTGTGGTTGATGAGTTTGGCTCTGTCGAAGGCATTGTTACCTTAACCGATGTAATGGAAACCATCGCCGGTAATTTACCAGTAAGTACAGAGGAAAATGACTCTCGTCACGACTTAGTACAAAATGAAGATGGCTCATGGACTGTCAATGGTTTTACACCGCTGGAAGACTTAGTGCTTTATATTCCCATTAAGTTGGATGAAAAACGTGAGTATGAAACCTTGGCTGGCTTATTGATGGAACATTTACAACGCGTTCCTGCCGTCGGTGAAAAAGTGGTTATTGATGGTATTGAATTTGAACCATTAGATGTACACAATCACCGTATTAATAAAGTACGTATTGTTGAACCAACACCTGAAGACGAAGAAAACGTCGACGAAGCTTAATTTCTATTAAATAACCAAATATCCGTCTCTAAGGCGGATATTTTTTATCTGAAAATGGTGCTTAATAAAAAACGGGCTTTGTCTATGCATAACAAAGCCCGTCAATAGAATGAAAAATAAAGTAGATAAAGCTAACTTTATTTCAATAATTTATTGATGATCAACCTAATGTGCTGGGTACCAGTATTTCCGTTGCAACAATCACAATCACAAGCCCGACCAATACTGGCACAGAAACGCGTTTCATCACTTCAAAAGGTGAAATTTTTGCCATTCCTGATACAGCAACCACCACACCCGATACAGGTGATAAAGTCCGTCCTAAGTTTGATGCTTGTAACATCGGAATAGTTAAGTAAGCAGGATTCACACCCATATTACTTGCTAAGCGCGGAATTAATTCAACGAAAGCATAGAAAGGCGCATTCCCTGAGCCGGTTGTCATTGCCGCGAGCATGGTAATTAAGACTAATGCAATCATCATAACAATTGCCCCTGAGCCTAATGATTGTGCACCATCAATTAACGCGTGAATAAAGCCAACCGTTGTTAAACCTTGCGCAAAAACCCCTGCGGCAACTAATAACATTACCACTTGGGCAAATGCATCAGCCATACCACGGTAAGCAACTTCTAAACCGGCAAAAACTTCTTTAGCACTAAAGCTACGGATAAATTCAATAACCGCAGATAACATCATGCAAAGAATAATAATGGCAACAATATGAAGCTCTGGTAACCATTTACCATCAAAAACTAATACACCAATAATAGGTGTGAAAGGTAAAATCGCATAGAAATTAGGGGCGTGAGTTTTGATTTCGTTCACATCTAACATCTCTGTTTCGATATGCTCTTTACGATCAAGATAACGTTGCCAGAAAAAGTGAGCAATACACATCCCAAGAATTGCGGCAATAGAGATAGGCAGTGTTGTTTTAAACGCAAAATCAATAAGTGGCATTTCAGAAGCTTGTGCCGCTAAAATCACGTCACCAGAGGTTGGCGCTAAAATAATTGATGCAGGTGAAGCACAGATAGCCGCCGCTGCACCACGACTAATTCCCATATTGACCATCACTGGGAATAAGGTCGCCATCAATAACACACCAAGACCTGTTGCGGATGAAACAGCTAATGACATTAAACATGCAACAATATAAGCCGCTACCATTAAAAGATAAGGTGAGTTGATCATTTTTAATGGGCGTGAGGCAAGTTTCACGACCACGTCATTGGCACCAATATGAGTCATATAAGAAGCAAACCCACATAGCACCATGATCATCATCCCCAGATCACCACCACGGCTCATAAGTAGATTTTTTACATACTCAACAATATCGATTAAGCGATAACCGGTACTTGTGACACTGGCTGGTAATACTGATTTGCCCATAATCACACTGATGATAAGCAATAATAGCCCACCAGTAAGTAGCACACCTGTTGGCGAATATCCCTTAACAATGTAACGCCCAACACCCACAGCGACGAGGGCGCCGATAAGAATTTCAATCATGTATAGTTCCTGTCTACGATAGTTATTTATAAAATGAAGCTTTTTGTTTTTATCATCATTTTTTTGCATTTAGTGCAATGGACACACTCTGCCCAAAGGCAACGTTGCAGTGTATGACATATATCAAAAAAAACGACTATTTTTTTACATGTAAACAGTACGAATGAGTATTTTTTAGGCAAAAACTGAATTAAATGATAAACATAATGCACTATGAGCATAATTTAATCATTTTATCCATTTTCTGTTAACGGTGACAGGGAACGGGGAACGGGGAACGGGGATAAGAAACGTAATGCAGCATCTGTGTTCCACAGATATTGTTTAATATAAGAGAAGGGGTTATTAATCATAAATTAATAAAATCAATTTATTAGCCAAAAAACAAAACAAGGTGGAATAAAATTTTATTCCACCTTGTTAACAACTTTAAAAATTATATTTTTTTCAATAATTGATTAAGCGCTTTAACTTCGGGGCTATCATCTTGCTTATTTAACCAATTATCTATGGCCTGTTTTGCTTTTTGCTGTAATTGATCACGTAGTAATTTTTCAACGTTAAACTCATATTGGATAGCATTCCAATTACCATACAATCTTAATGGAATATCTATTTTGGCCAGTTGGCGAATAAATTCATTCTCTTTGCCCCAACCTTTTTTGATATTAACCATCAGCATCACATCTAGATTATGACGTTGTAGATCTAATTGACCTTGCCCGCTGATCTGATAAGCACTTGCTTGAGCATCTAACTGATTTAACGTCACTCGGCCTTTAGGCGCTAGTTTAAACTGGGCAATCACACTATCGGCTTTGGTATAGTTCTCAATATCTTCAGGATAAACCACTTGATCGGTTGTTTGTGCAATAGATTGCTGGATCACTTGTGGAATATTTAATCCTAGCATTTTAAATTCGCTTAATGACGTATCCAGTGTACCCTGCCAACTATTAAGAAACGCGTTGCGATTATATCCGGCACCTTCTAGATGCCCTTTCGCAGAAATTAAACCGCTGAAATTTTCTGGCTGATCAAAGACGCGTAATAAAGGTTGCAAAGGGATATTATTCATTGTGACATTCATACTAATATGCGCTGGCACAATGCTAGTAGAAATCACCGTAGGCAGTGAGAAATTTCCGTTTAGGATCTGCCCTTCTAACCTATCAATATTTAATGATTTGGGGTTATTTAATGCGGTTAATTTAACATTGTTTATTTCTAATTCTTTATACAATAACTTATTGAGCGCTAAGTTTAAGCTAAATTCAATATCACCCCAGTGGGTTAAATCATACGCTTTGTTTTCAATTGTCGCGGAGGTAATAACCGGACGAGCCATAATAGTTGCATTGGGTGATGGTGCAGCCTGAGCATGGCTAAAGAATGAGAATGATCTCGACGGGGTATTTGCCAAGGTTAACGATGCTGTTTCAGATGAATTAGGCTGTGCTAACTCAGGTAATAGGGTATTTAAATTTAAAGTGTCCCCAGTTAATTCCACTTGATAGCGGTTCTTTTTAGCCAATTCAGCCGTGATGCTACCTTGTAGCTGACTCTCATTTGCCGTCATATTTAAATTATTTAAGGCAATAACATTTACACTATCATTTTTAATATTGAAATCTGAGGTTAAATTTCCGGAGATCCCTTGAGCCGGAAGTCCTATTCCCGATAATGCATAATCTAATTGAGCGATATTGCCACTGATTTGATATGGGTAGCCACTCATATCAGCATTAGCAACAACATTTAACATTAACTCGCGACGATCACGATTAATTTTGGTGCTCATCTCAAGGTTAATTTGTTTTTTGTCGTCCGTTTTTAATAATAAATTGATATCGCGTAAATTAAGTTGCTCTCCCCCTTTGGTTTGCCAAATAATCAAACTATCGGAGATCCTCACCTTAGCAATATTTAATTGCCAACGATTTGTTTTTGGCTCAATAATCGGACGAGTACTGTCTTCATTGGCAACAGAAGGCGGGGTTATTTTAGGTATTGCTTTACTCTCAGGCGTTTGTCTAACCACTGCGCCTTTTAGCATCACTTCTTTTACTTCCAACTGGTGGGAAAGTAATGGCCATAATTCCACATCAAGACGCATATTATCAGCAGTGATCAATGGTTGCTCAGCACCGGGAGCTGTTAATGACATTTTACCACTAATAATGCTGAGTTTTGGCCAGACATGCCAACGCATATCATCTTGTAAGGTTAATTTATAGCCACTTTGTTTTTCAACGCGTTCAACAAGATAACCACGAAAATCATTAGGGTTAATGAGCAAAACTAATGTCGTTAAGCCTGCCAAAATCACTACAAGCAAAATGGCGAGTGTTGTCAAAAACCTTTTCATATTGTTACCCGCTTAATAAAGTTGATAATAGTCGTTAATGAAAAATTAATCTTCGCTAATCCGACTTCCTACCGCACCTTGTTGATTTTTATATTTCGCATCTTGGCGACGATTGTAAGGCCTATCCGCAGAGCCTGACATAGGTTCAAAACTTAATGCGCCAATCACCATACCCGGTCTTAATGCTAATGGCAGTTTACCTGAATTAAAAAATTCTAATACGATGTGTCCATGCCAACCCGGATCAATTCGGTGAGCCGTGACGTGTACCATTAATCCCAATCGCGCTAAAGATGAGCGTCCATCTAACCACCCTACTACATTATCCGGTAATGTGACAGACTCTAATGTAACCGCCAAGGCAAGCTCTCCGGGATGAAGATAAAAAGCTTCGCCTTCTGGTAATACAATTTCATCACTCATTACCCGCTCAAGGGCCTCATTAACTTCATTTTTGGGGCCACTGAGGTCAATGTAAGCCGCAGTATGTCCTTGGAAAACACGAAACTGGTTACCCAAGCGAACATCCGCTGTTGCGCCGTTAATTCGCTCGACAGGCGGGCGGGGTTCAATGACTAATTTACCTTCATCAAGCCACTGAATAATATCACGGTCGCATAATCGCATTTTATTTCCCTTCTTCAAGTTAAACAGGCAGTTTCATGGTTAATCATGCATGAAAGCTGCCTACAAATGAACTCAATTATTCACAAAACTGTCCGATTTTTGCTTTCAAAATATCGATCGCAACACGGTTTTTTCCCCCTCTAGGCACAATAATATCGGCATATTGTTTAGAAGGCTCAATAAACTGGAAGAACATCGGACGAACAGTTTTATTATATTGTTCAATAACAGAATCTAGACTGCGCCCACGTTCATTCACATCACGTTTAATTCTACGCATTAAACAGATATCTAATGGCGTATCGACAAAGATAGAAAAATCCATCTCTTCACGTAAGCGTTTATCTGTTAATAACAGAATACCTTCAATAATAATAACTTTTTTTGGTTTAAAATGAATGGTTTCTGATTTACGGGTGTGAGCGACATAATCATATTGAGGGAGTTCGATGGCGTTTCCGGCTTTTAGTTCACACAAGTGTTGGTATAAAAGTGCGTGATCCATCGAATTGGGGTGGTCGTAGTTAACTTTATATCGCTCTTCCATTGTTAAATCACTTTGGTCACGATAATAGCAATCTTCTGGTATCACACCGATATTATGATCACCTACTTGCGCTCTTAATTCACGGTAAAGTGTACTGGCAATAAGACTTTTACCTGAAGCAGAGGCTCCAGCGATACCTACAATTGTGCACTGATGTGCTGTGTCAGCCATAATAAAAAACCTGGTTTGAAATAAAAAAGAGGAATAACGTAATAATATGTAAATATTACGCTCGCGCAGATTATAGTTTTGAAATCCTTCTGGTTCCAGCGTAAAACCAAAAATCTCTTTGTTTTTTATCAAAAATAGTCAGATTTCAGCGGATAAAAAAAAGGAAGCCTAAAAGACTTCCCATAATAATCAATAGATTATTGTTTCACCGCTTATACCGCGCGGAAAGAAATTTCCGTTGGAATAGCATCCCCATCCCAATACATTTGCGCAGAAACTGTTGAAGCAATTTCACGATAGATATCAGCGAATTCACCTTCTGGATCACGCATCACCGTCGGTTGTCCGCGATCTAAATCTTCACGTAAAGAGATATGCAGTGGAATTTGACCCAATAATTGGCAATGATATTTTTCGGCTAATTTCTCAGCACCACCAGTACCAAAAATAGGCTCAAGATGACCACAATTGCTACAAATATGCGCACTCATATTCTCAATAATACCTAATACGGGTACATTGACTTTTTTGAACATGACAATGCCTTTCATCGCATCCACCAGCGCAATATCTTGTGGTGTTGTAACAACAACGGCGCCAGTCACCGGAATATTTTGTGATAAGGTCAATTGAATATCACCCGTTCCTGGTGGCATATCGATCACAAGGTAGTCTAAATCAGGCCATAACGTATCTTGCAGCATTTGCATCAACGCTTTACTTGCCATTGGACCACGCCATACCATGGCATTATCGTCTGTGACTAAATAACCGATAGAGTTAGATGCTAGACCATACGCCATAATAGGTGCCATATGTTGCCCATCTGGTGAAGTTGGGCGTTCCATGGTTGTACCTAACATATTAGGAATGGATGGGCCATAAATATCCGCATCCAGAATACCAACTTTAGCCCCTTCTTGTGCTAGCGCTAAAGCAAGGTTTACCGCGGTACTGGATTTACCCACCCCGCCTTTACCTGAACTCACCGCCAGAATATTACGTACGCCATTAATACCTGGAAGATCGTTTGCACGACGTAGTGTGGCAATATTATGTTTTAGCTTCCACTCAACAGCTTTGGCTCCCGTCATATTACGCAGCTCTGCCGTTTTTTCTTCAATCAGTTGTTGGAAAGGTTTTTTCCACACAAACGGCATCACTAATTCGATATGAAGGACATCATCAATCATCGCACACTGATGTAATGCTTTTAGGGAAAGCAGATTACGTTTCAATGTCGGGTGTTCAAAAGTAGACAAGACACCTGAAACTTTTTCTTTCAGAATCTCAGGGGTGGTCTGCTCGGGGGATTTATCACTCATCCCGGCTCCTCTCATTTTCGTTATTCATTAAATATCTGAGTGCACCTATCATATCAGATAGTCAATGACTACGATAATGCCTTACCTCAATTTGCCAAGCGAAATTTCTCTTGCAAAAACTCTATGATTGCCCTAGCGACATCATGACGGATAGGTTAACATCAAAGACCCTTTTTTTAATTTAATGGAAGTAAGATCCTTACTATGTCTCACGTCGCGAATAAATTATTGGTAACCTGCGCGTTACCTTATGCTAACGGTTCAATTCATCTCGGTCATATCCTTGAACACATTCAGGCTGATATCTGGGTCCGTTACCAACGAATGCGCGGCAAAGAAGTTCATTTCATCTGCGCTGATGATGCTCACGGCACGCCTATTATGCTGAAAGCTCAACAATTGGGTATTACCCCAGAAGCCATGATTGAAGAGATGAGCAAAGAGCATCAACAGGATTTTGCCGGTTTTAATATCAGCTACGATAATTATCACTCCACACACAGTGAAGAAAATCGTCAATTATCGACGAAAATTTATCTAGCCCTGAAAAAAAATGGTCATATTAAAAGTAAAACGATTTCTCAACTTTATGATGAAGAAAAAGGCATGTTCTTGCCTGATCGTTTTGTTAAAGGGACTTGCCCTAAGTGTAAAGCGCCCGATCAATATGGTGATAACTGTGAAGTATGTGGGTCAACTTATAGCCCGACAGAATTAATTAATCCTCGCTCTGTGGTATCGGGTTCAACGCCGGTAATGCGTGAAACTGAACACTATTTCTTTGATCTCCCAGCCTTTAGCAATATGTTGCAAGAGTGGATCCGCTCCGGTGCATTGCAAGAGCAAGTAGCCAATAAGATGCAAGAGTGGTTTGACAGCGGTCTGCAACAGTGGGATATCACCCGTGACGCCCCTTATTTCGGTTTTGAAATCCCTGATGCGCCGGGTAAATATTTCTATGTTTGGTTAGACGCCCCTATTGGTTATATGGGCTCATTCTTAAACCTATGTGAAAAGCGTGGTGATTTAAGCTTTGATGAGTTCTGGAACAAAGAGAGCAAAACTGACTTATACCATTTTATCGGTAAAGATATCGTTTATTTCCACAGCTTATTCTGGCCGGCAGTGTTAGAAGGTAGTGAATACCGTAAACCAACCAACCTATTTGTGCATGGCTATGTCACCGTCAATGGTGCGAAGATGTCAAAATCTCGCGGCACCTTTATTACGGCACGTGCCTATCTTGATCACTTTGATGCTGATTGCCTACGCTACTACTATGCGGCAAAACTTTCATCACGTATTGATGATATTGACCTAAACTTAGAAGACTTTGTACAGCGTGTAAACAGCGATATCGTCAACAAGGTGGTTAACCTCGCGTCCCGTACTGCGGGTTTTATCAGTAAACGCTTTGATGGCAAATTAGCGGCAAGCCTTGATGATGCGAAGTTATATCAACATTTCGTCGATATGCAAGAAAGCATCGCACAATGTTTTGAAAACCGTGAATTTGGTAAAGCCATTCGTGAAATTATGGCATTAGCAGACGAAGCTAACCGCTATATTGATGAAAAAGCGCCTTGGGTGGTTGCTAAACAAGAAGGTAAAGAGGCTGAGTTGCAAGCTATTTGTACTATGGGAATTAACTTATTCCGTGTACTGATGACTTATTTAAAACCAATTCTACCTTCTTTAACAAAACGTTCAGAAGCCTTCTTACAAACTGAATTAACTTGGAATGCTCTGTCGCAACCGCTGTTAAACCATGAAATTACTAAATTTAAAGCATTGTTTAATCGTATTGAAATGGATAAAGCCAATGCAATGGTAGAAGCTTCAAAAAGTACCATTGCGCCAGCCAAAGAAATCACGGGCCCATTAGCAGACGCGCCTATTCAAGAAACCATTAAATTTGATGATTTTGCCAAAATTGATATGCGCATTGCTGAAATTAAACAGGCTGATTTCGTTGACGGCTCAGATAAGTTGCTAAAATTAATACTGGACTTAGGGGGAGAAACACGCCAAGTATTCTCCGGCATTCGTTCTGCATACCCTGATCCGAAAGTATTAGAAGGTCGCTTAACTGTTATGGTTGCAAACCTAGCACCTCGCAAAATGCGTTTTGGAATTTCAGAAGGTATGGTGATGGCCGCAGGCCCTGGTGGTGAAGATATTTTCTTACTTAGCCCAGATAGTGGGGCTAAACCGGGTCACCAAGTGAAATAAAAACTGACCTTTATTCAAAATGCAAATACAAAGCGGGGTTCTATAAAGAGCCCCGCTCTTTTTTTATTGTGATCCATAGCACACTTTGAAAATTGGTGTATGATAAATACGTCAGTTGATTTAGGACACATATCTATGAAATCTAAGCGGGTGCAGATCACAATCTGGCACTATATACGATCATTTTTTATACTTTATCTTTGCCTTTTTGCCGGTAATCTTATTTCAGCCTTATTACCTTTCGCGGTGCCAGGCAGTATTGTTGGACTACTTATTCTATTTGGTTTACTTGCCTTCCAGCTTATTCCATTACGTTGGGTAAAACCCGGTGGTAATATTTTACTGAAAAATATGTCATTGCTCTTTATTCCTATCGGGGTGGGTGTAATGAACTATTATAATTTATTAAGCCAACAACTCTTTCCTATTGTTCTGGCCTGTGTTGTCAGTACCTTTGCGGTGATGGCGCTAGTCGCTTACTGCTCACATTACGTGCATCGTGAACGTCCTATTATCGGTGCTAAACCCGATAAAGTAGAGGATGTAGAATTAGCAGAACAACAAGACGACGACAGAGCGTTAAGTGAGAAGAAAAAATGTTAATATTAATGAATATTTGGTGGTCATTACCGCTAACGCTTATTATTTTCTACTTAGCTCGTAAACTAGCTGCTCGATTTAAATGGCCTATTTTAAATCCGTTATTGATTGCTATTGTTGTTATTATTCCTATTTTATTAGTGACACACACCGCCTATGAGGATTATTTTGCCGGAAGTCGTATCCTTAACGACTTGTTGCAACCTGCTGTTGTTGCTTTAGCTATTCCTTTATATCAACAATTACACCAAATACGCGCACAATGGAAATCGTTAATTAGTATCTGCTTTATTGGTAGTATCGCCGCCATGGCTAGTGGTACAGCGATTGCATTATGGGCTGGCGCTACTCCTGAAATTGCCGCCTCCATTTTGCCTAAATCGGTAACAACCCCTATCGCAATGGCTGTTGCGGATTCCATAGGTGGTATTCCTGCAATCAGTGCTGCATGTGTTATTGCAGTAGGTATTTTAGGTGCCATTTTTGGTCATACGCTATTTAAAATATTACGTATTCCAACTCACGCTTCTCGTGGTTTAGCGATGGGAACCGTCTCTCACGCAGTGGGTACAGCTAGAGCTGCTGAAATCGATTATATTGAAGGGGCATATAGTTCATTAGCATTAATGACTTGCGGTATTATTACTTCACTTACTGCACCCTTTATTTTTCCTTTTATTTTGCACCTTTTTAGCTAATTAGCTAAATCAAGAGAACACATAAAAAACCTTCGTTCGGAGCGAAGGTTTTTTATGCTAATGCTAAAATCAATTTACATAAATTTGAGATGCATCTCCCAATTAATCATTCAGTTGCAATGGTTTCATTGAAAATATGATTTTAATCACATATAAGAGTAGGTAAAGATGCCTAAAATCTTACAATAGCAGAAGATTAATGGGAGACACCTATATGCATACTCGTTTTCAGGCAATTTGGTCAGATTTATCCCCTCAATTACAACAAGCACTTACGCCTTATCTTGAGCAGGATGAATTTCCGGCAATGTTCACTGCAGAACAAGTTAATGCGTTAAAAACACAGTTACAATGTAATGATGATGAGTTAGCCCTCGCATTACTGCCTGTTGCAGCCGCTTGTGCTGTGACACCTATCTCTCATTTTAATGTGGGTGCCATTGCTCGTGGTGAAAGCGGTCACTTCTATTTTGGGGCAAATATGGAGTTTGCTGGCGCCCCATTACAACAAACAGTACACGCAGAGCAAAGTGCGGTTACACATGCTTGGTTACGCGGTGAGTCTCGTTTAGTTGCCATCACAGTTAACTATACCCCTTGTGGTCATTGTCGTCAGTTTATGAACGAACTAAATAGCGGCACTCATATTGCAATCCATCTCCCAGGCCGAAAAGTGGCGACCTTAGGTGACTACTTACCTGATAGCTTTGGCCCTAAAGATCTCAATATCACTACCCTACTGATGGATAAAGTTAATCACGGTTATCAAATAGATAACACTAGCCAACTAGCACAACAGGCACTACAAGCAATAAATCGTAGTCATGCCCCTTACAGCCATTCTCACAGTGGTATTGCTGTACAGATGAAAAGCGGTAAGATCTTTCAAGGCAGTTATGCTGAAAATGCCGCATTCAATCCCAGTATGCCACCATTACAAGCGGCACTTATCGCATTAAATATGGCGGGTGAAAATGTTATGGATATTGAGTCTGCAATATTAATTGAAAAAGCAGACAGCCTATTAACTCAGTGGGATGCCACACAAGCAACATTAACAGCTTTAGGTTGTCGCCAAATACAGCGTGTCACTTTGTAACATTTTTTAACTTATACCGTTAAATTGTCCTCATAAAAAAGCATCAGCATGTAAATTTTTGCTGATGCTTATCAGAAAAAGTCATAACAATTGTATCTATCTCTCATTTCTAAGCAGAAAAATCATAAAAAAATAACATAAGCTGTACATATTTTTATTATTTTGTAGGATCTACACTTGTCATGTGACTAACTGCCTTACAAGAGTATTTTTCATGGAACTGGAACACGAAAGTAAACGTCCTCTCTATATCCCGTATGCAGGCCCAATCCTGCTTGAATTTCCCCTGTTAAATAAAGGTAGTGCTTTTAGCGAAGAAGAGCGTAGCACCTTTAACCTTCATGGTTTACTGCCTGAGGCAGTAGAAACCATTGAAGAGCAGGTGGAACGTGCTTACCGTCAATATCTTGATTTTAAAAATGATAACGATAAACACATCTATTTAAGAAATATCCAAGATACCAATGAAACGCTATTTTATCGTCTGTTGGAATCTCACCTTACTGAAATGATGCCCATCATTTATACCCCCACAGTAGGTGAAGCTTGTGAGCACTTCTCTGATATTTACCGTCGTGCGCGTGGACTTTTTATCTCTTACCCTAACCGCGCCAATATTGATGATATGCTACAAAACGCCACCAAACAAAACGTAAAAGTGATTGTGGTCACAGATGGTGAGCGTATCCTTGGTTTAGGTGACCAAGGTATCGGTGGTATGGGTATTCCTATTGGTAAACTCTCTTTATATACCGCTTGTGGTGGAATAAGCCCCGCTTATACCTTACCCGTTGTGCTGGATGTTGGCACCAATAACCCACAACGTTTAAATGACCCACTTTATATGGGCTGGCGCCACCCACGTATTACCGGAGATGAATATAACGAATTTGTCGATGAATTTATTCAAGCCGTTAAACGTCGTTGGCCAAATGTACTGCTGCAATTTGAAGATTTTGCACAAAAAAATGCCATGCCGTTATTAAATCGTTATCGTGATGAATTATGTTGCTTTAATGATGATATTCAAGGTACTGCCGCTGTGACATTAGGTAGTCTAATTGCGGCAAGCCGTGCTGCGGGGCGTCAATTAAAAGATCAAACTGTCGCTTTCTTAGGTGCAGGCTCAGCCGGTTGTGGTATTGCAGAGCAAATTATTGCACAAATGAAGTCTGAAGGACTAAGCGACGAACAAGCTCGTGCACGTATCTTTATGGTTGACCGTTTTGGTTTGTTAACGGATAAACTGCCAAACTTACTCGATTTCCAAAGTAAGCTTATTCAAAAAAGCGAAACGCTGGCCGATTGGCAAACAGAAACGGATGCAATTTCACTGTTAGAAGTGGTTAAAAATGCTAAGCCAACCATTCTGATTGGCGTTTCTGGTCAAGCAGGACTTTTCACTGAAGAGATTATTCGTGAAATGCATAAGCATTGTGAACGTCCTACCGTGATGCCTCTTTCTAACCCAACGTCTCGTGTTGAAGCGCGTCCTGAAGATATTATCAATTGGACTGATGGACAAGCTCTTGTTGCTACAGGAAGTCCATTTGCCCCAGTCACCTATAAAGAGAAAGTGTATCCTATTGCACAATGCAATAACTCATACATCTTCCCTGGTATTGGCCTTGGCGTTATTGCAAGTGGTGCAAAACGTGTTACTGATGCCATGTTAATGGTTGCAAGCCGTGCGTTAGCCGATTGTTCGCCTATGGCAAAAGAAGGCGATGGCCCACTATTACCTTTATTAGCCGATATTCAACAAGTTTCACGTTATATTGCTAAACAAGTTGCCAAAGAAGCACAGGTGCAAGGTGTTGCAACAGTCACGTCTGATTCTGCTTTAGAAGAAGCGATTGAACGTAACTATTGGGAGCCTGAATACCGTATTTACAAGAGAACGTCATTCTAATTGAGTTAAAATCATTAGGTTTCATTCTGAAAAGCGCACTATTATCACTAATAGCGCGCTTTTTTCTTGCTTCCCAATTAGTGCTCAAGTAGCCTTTAACCTATTAGAAAACCCTGAGTCATTAAGGCAAGGATATGCTAAAGCGCCTCATTTATCTCTTTTTGACCCTTTTTATCTTAGTTGCGGTGGCATTAATTGCTTGTGATCGCTGGATAGGTGTAAAAACTAGCCCCTATATATTTGAAGATATAGATAAACTACCCGCCAAAAAAGTAGGCATGGTATTAGGTACTGCTAAATATTACACCACAGGCTATCTTAACCAATTTTATCAATATCGTATTCAAGGTGCTGTTAATGCCTATAACAGCGGCAAAGTGCAATATCTGTTACTCAGTGGAGATAATGCACAGCATAGCTATAATGAACCCAATACGATGCGTAAAGATTTAATTAAAGCAGGCATACCGGCATCGCGTATCGTTATGGATTTTGCTGGATTTAGAACTTTAGATTCGGTAGTACGCACAAAAGAAGTGTTTGGAACAGATGGCTTTACTATTATCACTCAGCGTTTCCATTGCGAACGAGCCGTATTTATTGCCCTTGAAAAAGGCATTGATGCCCAGTGTTTTGCTGTTGCTTCGCCGAAGAGTATGTTTAAGGTGCGTGTACGTGAAGTTTTAGCCAGAGCAGGTGCGGTTGTCGATCTCTATATATTAAAACGCGAACCGCGTTTTCTAGGTCCACCAGAAGCAATACCTGCTGTACAAAATATTCCTGATGATATTAAGGGCTATCCGGCGGTTTCACCACAAGAGGTAGAAGCTTTGCCATTAAACAATGGCAAAAACAGTTAAAAGCGTTTTGCTAACCCTGTTGACGAGTGGCGCCACAGCCACTCGATTGGCCCTTGAGAAAAATAGCGTAACCACGTTACGGCAAAGATAATATTTATCACCCAAATAGCCATCACAAATAGCATAAGCTGCAATAAGGTAAATTGGTTAAATAACCCCATCCGCTGGAAAAGCGTTGTGCCAATAATACTCTGTAGTAAATAGGTGGTAAGCGCCATTTTCCCCACACAACGTAAAGCATAGGCGATAAAACTGTGTTGAATATAAGGCCATGCCCAATAGAGTAAAGCAATATAACCTAAGCTTTGAATAATTTGGATCACCATGGTGATAGGCTGAGCCACTACCGCAGACCACATATAATGCCAATCTAAATAATAATCGGTAATAACAAGCGTCCCTTGGAAAAGTAAACTTATGACTAAAAAACAAACCGCTATCAAACCATAATGAGACTGTGAATAGCGTCGTTGTAACCAACCGGATGCCATTAACGCCGCCCCCATTAACATGGCGCCAATTAAAAACCAACTATATTGACGAACTAAATTAAAAATAAAATCACTCAGTTCATCTAATCGCCAGTAGATACTATTTATATAGTTTCCGGTTTTCCAATTAGTCTCTATCATGGCGGAATAGTCAGAGCTATACCAAACTATTTCAACAAAATCACGATAGTAATAAAATAAAAAAGCTAAAATAATCGCGCCAAATAAATAGAGCAGCAGCCCAAGGATAAATTGCCGCTTAATAGGTAATGCTTTAATAAAAAAGAGAACAAATAATCCGCAAATACTATAAGGAAATAAGATATCCCCTTCCCATAGTAATAGGGTATGAATAATACCGATTAATGCCAGAATAATTAGGCGAGAGACGTTCCAAGCAACAGAGCGCTGTGATAATAAATAAAGTGTTCCGCCAAATAACAGCGCAAAAATAAACAGAAACTTTCCTTGGGTAAATAAATTTAGCCCCATCCAAGTAAGTTTGTCCGCAAAAGTCGCCTCTCCTGAATGCATAGGATTAAATGAGGCAACTCTTAATAAGGCAAAACCTGAGATATTGAGTAATAAGATGCCAAGGATCGCTATTCCTCTCAACGCATCTAAAGCGTCGATGCGTTGACGTGAATTTTGTTCCATTTATTCATCTCAAAGATGGCGTACAGCACGCAAAAACTCTTGGCGAGTATTTTGGCTAGATTTAAATAGTCCACCTAATGAGGTTGTGGTGGTTGCACTGGTTGCATCACGAATGCCTCTTGCTTTTACACAATAGTGAACGGCATCAATAGAGACAGCAACGTTTTTCGTCCCCAATAGCGTTTGTAAGGCAATCAATATTTGTTGCGTTAAACGCTCTTGCACTTGAGGGCGTTGTGCGAAGAACTGCACAATACGGTTAATTTTTGATAAACCAATCACTTTATCTTTAGGAATATAAGCAACCGTTGCTTTACCATCAATAGTGACAAAATGGTGCTCACAAGTACTGGTTAATGTGATGTCACGAACAGTGACCATTTCATCAACCTGCATTTTATTTTCAATCAGGGTGATTTTAGGAAAGTTGTGATAATCCAAGCCTGAAAAAATTTCATCAACATACATTTTCGCAATGCGATGTGGCGTTTCCGCTAAACTGTCATCACTCAAATCTAGGTTTAACAATTTCATCACTTCCGTCATGTGATGTTTAATTTGTTGTTTACTCTCACTGGGTGAAAGTTTTGGCTCACGAAGAGGCGTTTCCAAACCACGCTCCACTAACGCGGCATGTACCCATTGCGCCTCTTTACTTAATGTTGATGACATTGGACTCTCCGATAAACACATTAATTAAGTCTCTGTTACCTAATTCAACGATAACCGTTACACTTTAGATGAGCTGAATCACATTATCCAGCAATACTGCATTTTTGGTTATGAAATTATTGCTTTTTTGTCATTTTTTATTGTTTTACCCTTTATTGTTTTCTTTCATACAAACCAAAATACCGCCGATGATCAATATCACAAAGGCGACATATAATGCCGGCTCTAGTCTTCCCGTTAACGCCGTTGAAAGGAAGGAAACCAGAGGCCCAACTAGCTGTCCAATAGCATAAAATGTTGTTAATAATCCTGCCATATAACGAGCATGATCAGGTGCCAACTCTTTACCACGTAAAAATGCCAATTGCACCGCACACATTAACCCTCCCCCCACTAAAAATGCGCCAATAGCAAGACCTGTAATTGTGGGTAGCCATTCGGCAATGATGATCCCCAGTGCTTGCAACCATAGTGTTATCGCCAATCGTAATTGTGTATTAAGGACATTACGTGTCAGTATCGCGATCCCAATACATAAAGCTGCGGAAGCACCAAAAATAGGCCAGACAAATTGAGCTACTAAGCTACCGGGAAAACGTTCTGTCGCCATTTGAGATAAAAAGGTCGCAGGTAAAATATAACCAAAGCCCGCAAAGGTATAACCCCAAATCAATTTTTTCATCGCCGGCGTTAAGATAAGTGGCTCTACTTTGACTTGCTCACGATTAATTGACCAAGGTTTGGGTAAATGATAGCTCACATAAATTGCACAAATAAATGCCAACACACCGTAAATCAACCAACCTGTTGTCGCACTCATCTGCCACTTGAGAATGAATACCGCAAGAAGGCCACTAATAAAGATCCCCGCCCCTGTTCCTGCATAGACTGCCACACTTAATGCCGGGCGATTTAAACGGGCTAATACTTCATTTGCCCACGAAGCAACAAGCACTAATGTCCAACCGCTTGCCCAACCAATAAAAAAACGGGCAATACTATGAGTTAAAGCATCATTAAGTACCGCACTAAGCAGTGTAATGATCACCGCTCCCCATAATCCCCCCCAAAGCCGATAGCCCACACCTTTAGTTGCTTTCATCGCATCATATGAACCAGCTAAATATCCTAGATAATTAAATGCTGCAACAATACTGGCACTGGTTAATGTCAGTTGTGTGTCCGCAATCATTAGCGGTACTTGAGGCGTAAAAGTAAAACGCCCTATCCCCATTGCAACAACTAAAGCAAGAAAACCACTAAAAGCGATATGAAAGGCTTGTGCTGAATGGCTTGGGTGGGTTGAGGTATTCATAAGGCTCCATTGTATTGATGTTATTTATTACATTTAAAATACAACAATATTATTAACACATTAACTAACAGTTTTGTTTTAAATAGTTAACATTTTATGTTGAGTAATATTTTCTTTTTTTGCTGATGAGATGATCGCTAACATGATGTGCTTCATCGTGATAGATTAGTATCATGAAATAAAACAGAACATTTCGATAGATTTTGGAGTATACAATGAGTCAATGTCAGGTTAGCGGTTTGTTATCCCTTGATGAGGCGCTAGAAAAATTACTTGAAAAACCGGTGGCAATCACAGATACCCTTAGTATCCCTTTGCATAAGGCAGCAGGTTATATCTTAAGTGAGCACATCACTTCACCACTCAATGTACCTCCTTTCGATAATTCTGCCATGGATGGTTACGGTGTACGTTATACGGATCTAAACACTCAATCTCCTTTACCTATTGCAGGCAAAGCGTTTGCTGGAGTCCCTTTTGAAGGTGAATTACCACAAGGACAATGTGTTCGTATCATGACCGGAGCCATGATACCCGCAGGTGTCGATACCGTTATTATGCAAGAAGAAACACAAGTGACTGACAACGGTATTCTTTTTCCACATCCGGCCAAGCTTGGACAAAATATTCGTCGTATTGGTGAGGATATAAAACAAAACGATATCGTCTTAGCCGCAGGAACAAAACTTTCTACAGCACAGTTACCTCTTATTGCTTCACTCGGTATTGCCAATATTAATGTTTACCGCAAATTAAAAGTGGCCGTATTTTCAACGGGTGATGAGTTGCAAACTATTGGCCAACCATTAAAAGCGGGGCAAATCTATGATACTAACCGCTTTGCCGTACGCTTAATGTTGGAAAAACTAGATTGTGATGTGCTTGATTTAGGCGTTATTCCAGATTCGCCAGAAAAACTGCGAGAAACCTTTAAAACCGCTGATGCACAAGCGGATTTAGTGATTAGCAGTGGCGGAGTTTCTGTGGGTGAAGCGGACTATACTAAACAAATTTTAGATGAAATAGGCGAGATTGGTTTTTGGAAATTAGCCATTAAGCCGGGTAAACCTTTTGCTTTTGGTCGCTTACATAATGCTTGGTTCTGCGGATTACCGGGTAATCCTGTATCAGCAACAGTGACATTCTACCAATTAGTACAGCCTTTAATTGCCCGTTTATCTGGTTTTAGTCAGTGGCGAGCACCACAGCGTTTCCATGCTAAAACCTGTTCACCATTAAAAAAATCTGTCGGTCGTCTGGATTTCCAACGCGGTATCGCCAGTATTAATGAAAATGGTGAATGGCAAGTAACCACATCGGGACATCAAGGCTCTCACGTATATAGCTCCTTTAGTGTTGCAAACTGTTTTATCGTCTTAGAGCGAGAGCGTGGTAAAGTTGCAGCGGGTGAAACCGTCACTATTGAGCTATTTAATCCTCTGCTAAAAAGCGAATAGTGTTTATGAGTATAGAATTAACCGATGAAGAAACGCTGCGTTATAATCGCCAAATTGTGTTAAGGGGCTTTGATTTTGACGGTCAAGAAGCACTGAAAAGTGCTTCTGTATTGATTGTCGGTGTTGGGGGATTAGGCTGTAGTGTATCGCAATATCTCACTGCCGCAGGTGTTGGCAAACTGACACTATTAGATTTTGATACCGTTTCACTGTCCAATCTTCAACGCCAGATCCTGCATCGCGATAGCACCATTGGTCAGCCGAAAGTTTTATCAGCTAAAACAACATTAAACGCGATTAATCCCCATGTACAGATAGATACGGTTGATGCACTACTTGAAGATAAAGCACTGGCTGAATTAATCAGCCAACATCATCTGATAATGGATTGCACAGATAATGTCACTATCCGCGAACAACTAAATCGACTGTGTTTTATGCAGAAAAAACCCTTAGTATCTGGTGCAGCCATTCGTATGGAAGGCCAAATTAGCGTCTTTACCTATCAAGATGATGAACCTTGCTATCGCTGTTTAAGTCATCTTTTTGGTGATAATGCACTCACTTGTGTTGAAGCGGGTATTATGGCCCCTGTTGTGGGTACTATTGGCACTTTACAGGCCATTGAAGCCATCAAATTACTCACTGGTTATGGCGAAACTTTACATGGCAAAGTATTAATATTTGACGCTATGCGGATGCAATTTCGTGAATTTAAGCTACCTAAAAATCCACACTGTGATGTATGTGCGGCTAATTTACCCGATAATTGACCCCTTCTAATATTTTAATAGGGTAAGTAGCTATCGGTTCTGCTTACCTTATTCTCTTCCATATAGTGGTATTCTATGCGGTTTATCCTATTATTTTCGCCCGTTGATAAAACAGTTAGTTAAATCAATGTAACACGTAGGTAGTATTGAGCGTCATTTAATTCTAATATGACCGCCCGCATCAAAACTTCATAGGATGCCCAATCAGTACCGAAAATTAGCCATCATCGCCAAAAAAGCTATACAAGGTAGAAGAATGACATTTCAAATTGCAGACACACTCTATTATAACGGCCTAATCTATACCGCTGATAATAGTAACAATTTCGTCGAAGCTATCGCTGTTTCCCAAGGCATTATTATTGCAACAGGCACAAAATCGAATTTACTTGCTTACTGTAATGAAAAAACACAGCATATCGATTTACAGAAGAAAATGGTGATGCCCGGCATTATTGATGCTCATATGCATCCATTTTGGGGGGGAGCCACATTAGCAGGTTGTCACCTTGATTACCTCTCCTTAACAATCGATGAAATTCTATCGCGTATCCAACGCTATCTTGATGCTGATCCCATCGATAGTGATACAGCTTGGTTGAAAGTGTCAGCATGGTATCGTGAAGGGATGCAACCGGAAGGGATACAAATGACGCGTTATCACCTTGATAGCTTAAATACGTCTCGTCCTATCTTACTTTTTTCTAGTGATTGTCATAGCGTATTAGCAAATTCCCGCGCACTAGAATTATTAAATATTACGGCTGAAACCCCCGATCCCCCTGATGGCAATATTGAACGTGATGGTGATAGAACACCTATTGGTATTCTTGAAGATGCGCCAGCTATGCAGGCTATTGATAGCCTACCGCCTTTAACGGCAGAGCAAAATCTACAAATCGCACGCCATGTACAAAAGTTGCTCAATCAACAAGGGGTAACGACTATCATGGATGCACGTGTTGGTGAGCCACAATTACGTGCCTTTAATACCTTGCGAGAAGCGGGTGAATTAACGGTTCGTGTTGAGAATGCGGTTGAAATTACCCCTGATGATGTGGCTGATATTGCAGCTATTCCTCATGCTGTACAACAAGCAATAACACGATTCTCTCACTGGCATCAAATCAGCCAAGGCGCGCAACCCAGTGTCGCTATTCGCCATATTAAGCTTTTTCTTGATGGTGTATTACAAGCGCCGATTATGACAGCCCGTTTACACGCCCCTTATCGTATTAATGTCGGTACGGATGAAACGCCTCATTGGCAAGATTCAGAGCATGTTGGCGATCTCTATTTTTCACCTGAAATCTTGACGCCATTAGTCACTGAGATTAGCCGTGCAGGTTATCATCCTCATATTCATACCGTAGCTGAAGGGGCTATTAGTGTCGCACTTGACGCCATTAGTGAAATGCGCAAAGCCTTGCCAGAAAAAGATATTCGCCCCGGCCTTGCGCATAACGAATTAATGTGTGAAAAAGATTATGCGCGCTTTGCCCAATTAAATACCTACCCTTTTCTCTCCTTTCAATGGGCTGGCGTAGAGCAACATAATATTGATAAAGATCTTGAAATGTTAGGCAAAGCACGTTGCCAATATCTAGAAACCGCCGGTAAATTTATTGATGCGGGAGTGACTGTCGCATTTGGCAGTGATTGGCCGATTGATCCATTAAATGAGTGGTATGACTTTAAAGTTGCCATGACTCGACAAAAAGATCCCTCTCAGCCACGTTTAGATAATGATCGCAATCTCACCTTAATCGAAGTATTACGAGCTGCCACCATCAATGCCGCTTATGCACTAGATATGGATAAACAGATTGGTTCATTAGAAGTAGGAAAATTCGCCGATTTTATTGTCTTAGATAGAAACTTGTTTGAAATATCGGCAGAAGATATTGAAAATGTCAGGGTATTGTGTACGATAATTGCGGGGAAACCCACAATTTAGCTGAATAACATAATTAATAAACCCGCACTCAGCGGGTTTATTTTTGCCATGATTAAGCGAAACTTACAAAGCAATACCCATCACGGTACTGACTTCTTTTAACCCTTCTCGCTGATAAAAACGTTTAGCATCGGCATTTTCAGCCAATACTGAAAGCTCTAGGTGGGTCATTTTTTGTTGTTTTGCCCACGCCTTCATGGCATTTAGCAACAATGCCCCTGCCCCTTGTCCACGAACAGAAGGGTCAACAACAATATCAAAAATATAGGCATATTTACGCTGTACTAAACAGTTAAATAGCGGTGTCTCTTGTATTTGGGCAATAGTAAAACCGACAATTTTCTGTTCTAACTCAGCCACTAACAGATGAAATTTATCATTTTTAATGCCATTAATAATAAATGCTTCATCTTGTTTACCCGGTTTTAATCTTTCTGGCTGTAATTTCGCCATCTCAGCAAATAAATAGCCATACAGGGTATTAATCTGCTCAACATCAGAAAGTACAGCTTTTCTTATGGTTATCATGCTCTACCTTTATTTATCGTAGGTTTTAATCGAAGGGGCAATATAACTTTCAAATTTATCTAATAACTGAATAGGTGATTGCTCAACAATCGCCATATGACGATATTTTTCATGTAAGAATTTTTCATCTACCATTTTATCTATCATAGCCAGTAATGGCTGATAAAAATCATTAATATTAAATATACCTAATGGCTTTTGATGAAGGCCTATTTGGCTCCAAGTAAACACTTCACTGAACTCTTCTAATGTGCCAAAACCCCCCGGCAGTGCCACAAAGCCGTCCGCGAGTTCAATCATTTTACTTTTACGTTGGTGCATAGTTTCAACGACATGGAGCTCTGTCAGATTTTTATGTGAGATTTCACGCCCTTCTAATAGCGTTGGGATCACACCAATAACTTTACCCCCTTCCTGTAAAACGGTATCCGCGAGCGTGCCCATAATTCCTACACTGGCACCACCATAAACTAAAGTGATATTACGTTTAACCAGCTCTTTAGCAAAAAGAATCGCTTGTTGTTTATAAATTGGTGAAGCGCCTAAACTTGAACCACAATACACGGCAATAGACTTTATTTTATTCATTTTTAATTCTCTTTAGCTAGTTAAAACGAGTGAAAAATTATACTGAACCCCTCAGTTATAAAAAAGGTCAAAAAAAATTATTTTATCGCTTTTATAATATATCTCTCTGTTTGTTTTATTAATAATACACATTTAATTTGATTGTTTTTATTCATCCTTATTGTATTCTCCAAATATATTTTAATATTATTAAACTATCCCTAAACTAAAATAATTTAAGTTGTGTTATTAATAAATAATTAATAAATAACTATATTAAAAATCACAAATTTACTTTATATTATGTGATCCTTTGTTATATAGGATAACAGAGTACTCAACGCTTTACTTTTGACGAGGTTTTTCAGGATGTTGTCAGCCAGACACTCAGCTAAATTACAGGTGTTCTACCCTGTGCTTCTTTTGCTTCTTTCTATGCTATCAATACAAAGTGGCGCATCATTGGCAAAAAGCCTGTTTCCTGTTATTGGCGCCCCCGCAGTCACAGCATTACGCCTTTTTTTAGGTACTCTGATCCTGTTTTTTATTTTTAAACCATGGCGTCTAAGCTTTTCTCGTAGTGCCATAATGCCACTATTTTTATATGGTTTATCATTAGGGGCAATGAACTACTTATTCTACTTGGCTCTTGAAACTATTCCATTAGGTATTGCAGTAGCACTTGAGTTTACGGGACCGCTTGCGGTAGCGATGTTTTCTTCACGCAGAGCAATCGATTTTTTATGGATAATCTTAGTGATTGCTGGATTAGGGTTATTACTGCCGATTGGGGATAATATTCACGGACTCGATCCCCTAGGCATTTTATATGCATTAGGTGCGGGTGTCGGTTGGGCACTGTATATTGTTTTCGGACAACGTGCAGGAAAAGGCTATGGCGCAGCGACAGTTTCTATTGGCTCACTTATCGCCGCCTTTATCTTTTTCCCTATTGGTATGCTACAAAGTAGCCCTGAGCTAGTTTTTAGTTGGTCTATATTACCTATTGGATTAGCTATTGCGATTTTATCTACCGCTTTTCCTTATACTTTGGAAATGATTGCACTTACCCGTTTACCGGCAAAAACCTTTGGGACATTGATGAGTTTAGAGCCTTGTATGGGGGCTTTTATTGGTATTATTTTCTTACATGAACATTTAACGTTAATACAATGGGTTGCGTTGGCATTTATTGTGTTAGCGTCAATTGGTTCCACTGCAACCATGAAAAGAAAAACCAAAATTGAAAAAGTAGAATAAATATTTATACAGTTTAACTTATTAATAAATAAAATATTAAATGAAAAGAGATCAGTTGATCTCTTTTTACTTATTAAATAATAACTTTACTTCCCTAACATTGCTATTTTAAGCATATTGTCTTATTCTAAATAGGCTATTTCGATAGATGACATTTTTATTAGTAATGCCCTATCAATTTAATAGTAGCAAGCGATAAGACTAACCATTAATAATCCACTATCATAATTAACAGAAATTAAGATATTGAGTTATTAATTATTTAGGGAGAACGATTATGAGTACTGCTAAATTAGTCAAATCCACACCTTCAGCCCTGCT
Organism: Proteus sp. HMSC14B05; assembly: GCF_001808035.1. Lineage (NCBI taxonomy): Bacteria > Pseudomonadati > Pseudomonadota > Gammaproteobacteria > Enterobacterales > Morganellaceae > Proteus > Proteus sp. HMSC14B05. Next base: position 25,681 of record NZ_KV791986.1, read on the forward strand.
TTATACCCGTAATAATGTTGATGACAGTGTTAAACTGCATACTATCGAACTACTGCAGCAAATGGTGACTCAGTTTATCGATTTGTCTCTCATTACCAAACAAGCACACTGGAATATGCGCGGTAGAAACTTTATTGCCGTACACGAAATGGTAGATGGTTTCCGTGATACCATCAATGAACATACTGATGAGTTTGCTGAGCGTTTAGTACAATTAGGTGGCACAGTCCTTGGTACACCACAAACTGTCAGTAAAAAAACACCTTTAAAAGCCTATCCACTCGATATTCATGATGTGCAAGATCACCTTAAAGCATTGGCTGATCGCTATGCGGTAGTCGCTAATGATATTCGTAAAGCGATTGATGAAGTTGAAGATGAAGATACTGCTGATATGTTTACCGCAGCATCCCGTGATCTAGATAAATTCTTATGGTTTATTGAAGCAAATATTGAAAACTAATTGCTTACTTAATCACATGCTTCTTACTGAAAAGGGCTACCAATATAGGTAGCCTTTTTATTATTCTGTTTTAGGTATATCTGGCTGATAAATAGGAAAGACAGGTAGCGCGGTTAATAGCCGTGAGCCGTAGTTTTTCGTTAATAAACGTCTATCATAAATAACAACTTCACCATGGCAATGATGGCTACGAATAAGACGCCCAACTTGCTGGATCAAATTAAATGATGCACTTGGTAAGCTTTGCACTTCAAAAGGATAACGTTTCAGTGATTTTAGCCATTCCCCTTCCGTCACAATGACCGGATCAGTAACAGGTGGAAAAGCAATTTTATGAATATGTACTTGCGTTAAATAGTCACCTTTTAAATCTAATCCTTCAGCAAAAGATTGTAACCCAATTAACACACTATTATCGCCCGCATCAATACGCTTACAATGTGTCTCCACTAAACGATAGCGCGGTTGATCTCCTTGGACTAAGAGACTCAAACGTAGATCTTTAACTTCCTCTAAAAAACCTTCCATCGCCCGTTGACTACTAAATAATACTAATTGCCCTCGATGGTGGTTTTCTACCATTCCTTGACGAAAATAGCGTGCCATCTCTTTTAAATGCGCTTTTTCATTCGCCATTGTCGGTTCATAACGCATTTTAGGGATAACGAGTTTCCCTTGCCTTTCATGTGTAAAAGGCGATGACAAGGTAATAAAACGATCATCAAAGTGTTCGCTTAGTCCTGTAAGCTCTTGAATACGCGAAAAACTGTTTAATGAACGTAGTGTGGCAGAAGTGATCACCACATGAGGAATATTTTTCCATAATAATTGTGTTAACTGTTCACTAACGCGAATACCAGCACAATGTAAATAGAGATGTGACTGCTTTTTATCATAACGACGAGTAAGCCATTTCGAAACGGGTGCTTTTGATGTCTGCTCTAATGTCGCAAGTCGCCATAGTTTTGCCATATTTTCCAGATAACCAACCATTCTGCTGGTGGTTAAAATCGCGCGATGTAAACGTACAACATCTTCTTTTGCTGTTCGCTCAGTTAAGTCGTTAAGAATCGACTCACCTAACATTTTTAAACCATCGGTTAGCTTAAATAAGTCTTGGCAACATAACAGTAATTGTTCAGGTAATTGACCTAATGGAAATAAATATTCATCATTTTCACTGCGCTCAGGCAATAACGCGCGGGTAAAATGTTCAACGTCTTGATAGGCTTCGCGCATTTTTGCAATATGAGCATCAAAACGAATGGGATCGGCTAATTTGGGTGGTTTGACTGGGATAAATTGTGCTAAATATTGGCTGACATGACGAGTCATATTATCAAGTTGCATATTTAATGCCGATAAGGTTATTTCCCCTTCAACTTCAAGCGCATCTCTAGCAACATCAGGAATATGATGCCCTTCATCTAACACTAATAAGATATTTTTTGCATCAGGTAACACCGATTCACTTTCCATCGCAGCCATCACAAGAGCATGATTGGTGATAACCACATCAACTTCGTCTATTTCTCGACGGGCCAGAAAAAAAGGACAGCAATGATAGTATTGGCAATTACGACCTAAGCAATTCATTTTATCTGTGCTAATCTTGCGCCATAAACTATCCGTTAATGCTCGTTTATGGTGATCACGCAAACCATCCCAACCAAAGCTGGTAAAATCGTGCTTTAACTCTTGGCAAATCTCCCTTTCCGCACTGGTTGCGACATCAACTTTATCTTCCAGCAAAAACATTAAATCAATTTGCTCACCTTCTGTTGCACAAATTGCCTCTAAATTACGGGGACATAAATAACGACCTCGCCCAAAAGCCCCAGTAAAAGTCAGGTCTGGAATAATTTTTTTTAGTAAAGGCAGATCTTTGCTGTAAATTTGATCTTGTAGCGCCACATTCGCCGTACTGATAATCAGTGGTTTTTTCTCTTCCCGACTGATAGCAATACCAGGAATAAGATAAGAGAGTGTTTTACCTACTCCTGTAGGCGCTTCAATAATTAGATGTCGCCCCGTTTCATCAGAAAATGTCTTCGCAACTTCAGCAATCATTTCGCGCTGAGGCGCTCGTGGAATAAAGCCTTCAATATGCTCAGGTAATGCTTTATACCATTGGCTGATTTGCATTTTTACAGATTGAGAAAGGGACATAACTACTCTATTTATCATTAAAATAAGCGTTATTGTCGCATAACACTGTATAAAAATCAGTAGTCAGCTGCACTTACTCGCCTTTTTCATCAAATACTGCGTAACCCTACGAATTTATTGAGCGGTGTTATAGATTATTGATCCAACTCTTCATAGTATGAAAGAGAGCGGTATGCCAATTAAAAAGAACTTTATTAACCTTTATAAAAATAATACCTCTTGCGTTTTATTTCGCACCACAACACCAATTAAGAGATAATAAAATGACTTCTGCAAAGCGCCCTATTTTTAATTTAGAGTTAGACCTACTCAGAACTTTTGTTGCTGTTGCCGATGGTTCCACCTTTGCCGCAGCCGCTGAATCAGTTTGCCGAACACAATCTGCAGTCAGCCAACAAATGCAACGCCTTGAGTCATTAATAGGTAAAGAGCTTTTTGCTCGACAAGGGAGAAATAAAACATTAACCGAAGCAGGCACTCAACTGCTTAATTATGCTCGGCGGATTTTGCGCATTAATGATGAAGCATGTTTATCTTTATTGCATGAAGAAATTGATGGAATATTAAAGATTGGCTCTCCCGATGATACAGCAAACACAATCTTACCCGATCTACTTGCTCGTTTTTCAGGTGCTTATCCTCGTTTAATTATGGAGATTATTGTTAAACGTAGCCCTTTTTTAATGTCAATGTTGGAAAATAATGAGGTCGATTTAGCCATTTCTACAGAAGAGCATGTCGGTTATCCTAAAATTGTCTTACGCGTATCGCCTTCGTTATGGTATTGCGGTAAACATTTTAGATTTGATCTTGACGAACCGTTACCTTTAGTGGTTCTTGATGAACCAAGTACTTACCGTGATATGATGATAAATCACCTTGATCAACAAAATATTCGCTGGCGCATTGCCTATATTGCCACCACCTTATCTGGTGCCAGAGCGGCCGTTCGTGCTGGTTTAGGTATAATGGCACGCTCTATCGAGCTTTCTGGTGATGATTTACGTATTTTGGGTGAAAAAGAGGGATTACCGCCATTACCTGCTATTCGTTATAACCTTTATCTTAATGCCAATAGCCCGAGTAAAGCAGCTCAGATACTATTTGATTCATTAAAAAATGAGCAGAATGAAGTCATTAATCACGCAGATATTACCCTTCAAAACCACTAACTCATTAAGGAAACAAAAATGGCACTACAATAAATTGTCAGTGCCATTTATCAGGTGCAACTCATTTAAACAAAAGGTATCAGATTCATTATCTTGTCCCTGTGGATGCAGATAAAAGAGTTATGCCTCTACCCGTAATAATTGTGTAAGTAATGAAATAGGTATATTTTCAAAATTCATTATATTTTCAATCAGTTGATCAGCTTGTGTCTTTTTCATTACACACTTGGCATTATCATAAAACTTCGCTATTACATCCGTATCAACCATCGGATTTTCAGGGTTACCATACTGAATATCGATCCTTTCAGTTAATTGTTGCCCATTTTTCAATCTAACAAAGATTAATCCAGGAAAATAGCTCGGAAAGGGAATTTCATTTTCTGATGGATAACGATAGCTCACTTTTTTCGCCAATAGTTGGATATCGTTACGCTGTAAGTTTTCCGCTGAAAGCGATGATAAAGTTAACGCATTATCCAAAAAACCAATAGCAAATAACCAAGGTAAGCTAAATTTTGCCCCATAAGCTGTTTTTGGCGCCCATTTTGTTTCGAGTGGCTCACAAATTAATGCAGCAGCAACTGGATCAATCACACATTCTACTTGTTCAATTTCTTCCGCACTGATCCCTCTTTTAAGTAAACGACGTCCACAATCAACAGTAGCATGAGCAAAATGGCAAACCGGATAAGGTTTTATTGAAACATTTAAAAACTCCCATTGTTCACCTAATCCTTGTGCAACCTGTTCAGGGATCGCTTGCTCGCTGATCCCATGAGTATGATAAATACTGTATCGCCCTTCAAATATTGTCTCAGGCCCAGTCATTCCCCCTTTAGCTAACGAGGCTGCAATAATACCGGATTGAGCGGCCCATCCGGCATGAAAACATTTTGCCGATGAGCTATTAGTCAGATATTCAGCGATACCCGCTGCTTGACTTGCCGTTAGTCCTAACGCATTTACCGCCTGCTGTGACGTAAGTTTTAATAATGAAGCCGCACATGCTGTTGCACCGAAGATCCCAGCAATCGCCGTTGCATGAAATCCACGTTGATGGAAACCACTGTGACTCGCTAAACCAACCCGTGCAGCAACTTCCCAACCAATAACCCAAGCCGTTAATATTTCTTCATTTGAGGCGTTTAATGTTTCCCCTAACGCAAAAGCTATCGGTGTTAATACAGCACTACCGTGAGTAATAGAATCAGTATGTGTATCATCGAAATCTAATGCATGTGCAGCAATACCATTGGCTAAGGCTGCTGCAGTGGTATTAGCTGTCTGCATACTTCCCCAAATGGGGATCTTACCTTGGCTATCGGGTAAAAGAGTAATCCCATGACGTCCTTGTTTCGAGCTAGATTGTGTACTCCCTGCAAGTGCTACACCTAATGTATCTAATAAATGTAATCTGGCTCGAGCTATCAGTTGCGTTGGAAGCTGTGAAAATGTCGTTGTAGTAATAAAATTAGCTACATGCTGACTCAATGTCATATAAATACCTCAATGCTGATAATAACAAAGCCAGTTATCACTGGCTTTTTATGAGATTTCATTCCATCAATTAATCATTTAACCAGCCGGAAGCTTTTGTTTGAGCGACTACACGATCAACTTGCTCAGGAGCATTACCAACATAGGTAGTTGGATCTAGCAAAGCATTTAACTCTTCTTGTGAAATATGGTCACGAATACGAGTATCACGATTAATAGCTTCTACGAAAGTAATCCCCTCTTCTTGTCCAGACATTGACGCTTCATACACAATTTCGTGAGCAGTTTGTTTGCCTGCTTTATCGGACAGAGCAAACATCACACGTTCTGCTAACATAAACCCACCTAAGATATCCATGTTGTGACGCATTTTTTCAACATGAACATTTAGCCCACCTAGTACTGTTTTCATATTATCCAAGATAACAGATAACATCAGACACATTTCTGGCATAATCTTCCACTCCATCTTCCAGATAGCACCATCACGTTCATGTTGATGTTTCATCATATCCGTTAATACAGAAAGATTAGCTTTTAAGGTATTACTTACACAGGCGGCATTTTCAACAATAGCTGGATTGCGTTTATGTGGCATAGTTGAAGAGCCAACTTGCCCTTTACCAAAAGGCTCTGAAAGCTCATCAATTTCATTGTGTGCTAATATTAAGATCTCGTTAGCTATTTTCCCTAACGTTCCACTAATTAATCCAATTAACATACCATATTCACTAAATCTATCACGTGCTGGTTGCCATGAGATTTCCGGTATACCTAATCCTAAGCGTTTTAATACGCGTTTTTCTAATTCATCAGCTTTATCGCTTAAAGAAGCTTTAGTCCCGACAGCACCGACTACACTGCCAACAAATAGACGAGGTTCCACCTCTTTAAGTCGTTGATAATGACGCGCTAACTCTGTCAACCAAATTGCTGTTTTATGCCCAAATGTGATTGGTAACGCTTGTAACGCTAAAGTGCGTCCAACCATAGGTGTATTACGGTGTTTTTCACTTAAAGAAAGTAATGAACGACCTAATATTTTAATATCACGTAAAAAAGTTTGATGAGCAGCTTTAAGTTGTAGCACTAAGCCTGTATCAATAACATCTTGTGTTGTCGGCCCAAAATGAACATATTCTCCATAATGTTCAGAACAAGTATATTCTAAGCCTCGAATAGTAGGTACTAATGGATGTCGAGTAAGACGAACTTGTTCTAATACATAATCCATATCTAATTTTTCAAGTTTTGCACTCTGTACAATAACCTCAGCCGCCTTTTGAGGAATTAAACCAAGCTCAGCTTGTTCTATTGCTAATGCTGCTTCATAATCAAGCCAATTTTGTATTCTAGTTTTGTCAGAAAAAATAGTTCTCATTTCTTCTGTTGACCATAAGTTTTTTAATAAAACAGAATCAAACACACTAGTTCCCATAATTATTTCCCCTGTTAAAAGAATAATAAAAAATCGTTTTTAAAATAAAACGAGTTGTTAGCTTGTTACTTTATTTATGCAATAGAATTTTAATAAAAACACTTTGATAATTTTAATCTAATTTAAAGAATTTCTAATCAATTGAAAACTAATTAAAATTCAATAAGTTGCAAAATAAAATTAATTTATTATTTATACCTTTTAAATCTTAAACAATCTTTAAGATTTAATTAGAATAATTAATGATAAAAAATTAGAGCAAGATCATCATTTTTTAAAAATAGATATTTTAAAAATAAATATCTTTGTTATAAATAATAGCAACTACAAATTTCCAGCTCAAAATAGTAATTAAATTCTAAATTAATTACTGGGAGATCTTATTTTCTATATTCGGAGATATAAATAATGAAACAGAATAAACAAACAACATTGATACATAGTGGGCGTCAAGCAATTAAAACATCTGGCCCAATTAACCCTCCTGTTATGAGAGCCAGTACTATTGTTTTTGATTCAATAAAAAGTTGGCGTGAAATACGCGATCGTCGTATTACTGAACGAGTATTAAGCTATGGTGCTCGTGGTACAGAAACAGCGTTTGCACTTGAAGCATTAGTAACTGAATTAGAAGGTGGTTATCGAGCACAGCTCTTTCCTACAGGGCTAGCCGCAATTGCATTTACTATTATGGGCTACGCCCGAAGTGGTGGGCATGTTTTATTTGCTGATTCTGTCTATGAACCCGTACGTAAAATAGCCTCTGCTTTTTTAGAGCCTAATAATATCACTTATAGCTTTTTTAAAACTGACGGTTCAGATTTCGAGCAAAAAATTCAAGAAAACACTCAACTTATTTTCGTTGAATCACCGGGTTCATTACTTTATGAAATGCTGGATCTACCAGAAATTTGCCATATCGCTCATGAAAAAAATATTCCTGTTGGGGTGGATAATACTTGGGGCTCGGCATGGCTTTATAACCCTTTGGAATTAGGTGCTGATGTTTCTGTAATTGCTGCAACTAAATATTTATGCGGTCACTCAGATGTCATGATGGGCATTATGATCGCAAATGAAACCGCATGGAAACAAATTGGGGCATTACCAGAAGCTCTTGGTCAAGCAAGTAGCCCTGATGATGCCGCCTTAGTCCTGAGAGGAATGAGGACTCTTGCTCAACGTCTTACAAATCATGGTAAATCAGCACTGGCTATCGCTCAGTGGTTAGAAACACGCCCTGAAGTGGCCAAAGTTTGGTTTCCAGAGTTACCCACACATCCTCGCCATGACTTATGGAAACGTGATTGTAAAGGTAGTAATGGATTATTAACCATTGAATTTAAACAAAAATATACCATTAAACAATCTGAACAATTTATTGATGCATTAACCTTATTTGGTATTGGTGCATCTTGGGGAGGATTTGAAAGTCTTGCATTACCCGCCAATGTTATGGGTGCCAGAACAGCAACAGATTGGCGTGAAGGCCACGGTCCTTTTGTACGTTTACATATTGGTCTTGAGTCTACTGATGACTTAATTGCAGATCTCACCCAAGCATTTAGTGCATTAAATCAATAACAACAATACTGCATCACGACACTGGGGAATTAATTATGACTGGTTTAATTATTGCCGCGCTAGTTACTGCGTTGGTAGTTTATTTGCTGGCTCGAGGTTATAAACCTCAACCTGTGTTATTACTCGGAGGCATGCTGTTATTGCTCCTTACAGCTTCTCTCGATCTCAACCCTTTATTACCGGAAAATAAATCTACACAATTTAAGTATTTTGATATTTTCCAAATTTTTACCGATATTATGAGCTCGCGTTTAGCGGGTTTAGGTTTAACCTTAATGGCAATTGCTGGTTTCTCACGTTATATGGAACACGTGGGCGCCAGCCGAGCTTTATTTGCTATTTTTGAAAAACCATTAAAAACGATTAAATCCCCCTACTTATTACTGGTTATTTCATTTTTAGTCACACAAATTTTAGTTATTTTTATTCCTAGCCATGCAGGTTTAGGAATGTTACTCATGGTAACGATGTACCCTATTTTAATTCGCTCAGGTATTAGTCCTCTATCTGCTTTAGCTGTTATCGGTTGTTGTCAATTTATTGATCATGGACCCGGCTCTGGAAATGTTATTATGGCGGCTAAAACAGCGGATATTGAACCTGCAGTCTATTTTGTTCAACACCAACTCCCTATCACTATTCCTATTATCATTGCGGTTGCTATTACCCATTTCTTTATTCAACGTTGGTGGGATAAACGTGAGGGTTTTGTTTTCGACCCAACAGCTATTGATAATGTAAAAGAAGAAGGAAGTCAGGTGCCATTATCATATGCCTTATTACCCGTGATCCCTTTAATTCTCATTATTGGTTTTAGTCCGTTATTTCATAATTACATTAAATTAGAAGTGACTACCGCAATGATTATTAGTACGGTTATTGCACTAGTCTTTGAATATGTGCGATTGCGCGATGCTAAAGCGGTAATGAACAGTTTTATGTTGTTCTTTGAAGGCATGGGAAAACAGTTTGTTTTAGTTGTATCGTTGATTGTATCTGGGGAATTTTTTGCTAATGGATTACTAAAAAGTGGCGCGGTAGATACCTTAATTAGTTCTGCTCAAGATGCTGGCTTTGGTATTGCTGCGATGATTATTGTGATGAGTGCCATCTTAGCATTAGCAGCCTTTTTAATGGGATCGGGTAATGCTGCATTCTTTTCATTTGCCGCATTAACACCCAAAATTGCTGCGTTCTTAAAAGTCGATGTCATCACTTTAATTTTACCTATGCAAATTATGACCAGCTTTGGTCGCACAGTTTCACCTATTACGGCAGCTATTGTTGCTATTGCAGGAATTGCCAATGTCTCACCTTTCCAAATAGTGAAAAGAACCGCAATTCCAATGGCTATCGCCGCTACCGTTAACTTAGCGATGACATTCTGGTTTTTATACACATAATTTACAGCACCGATTGTGTATCAAATAAAATAATAAGTTGTATTCCCTTCCCCTTAAACTCGGTGACTCCTGAGTTTAAGGGCTTTTTGTTATTATCCATCACCCTAAACAATAACTATCACCATAATTAAAACTAGGTATTATTATATTCCAAATTTGTTTGTTTTTTGAACAGTGATATCCTATTTTAATACTAACCAATTTACTGCTTTATGTGGTACAGCACTTGTTTCAATGGCATATCTAGATATACTTTTTAGTAACATTCATCTGCACATAAATCTTATGAAAAAATTACTTCTTGTTGTTATCGCACTACTGGCTTTTGGCTCCCTTGGAGGCGTTTTTCTTGCCGGACTAAATATTTATACGCGCTCAACCACACCGGTAGACACAGAGCAGACTCAACCTAATCGCTCACCAGCACAGCAATTTCCAGCTCTACCAGATAGCTCACCATCGACGAAATAAAGAGGTTGCACCATGGAATTTGATTATTTTGTTACCCCACAATGGCTTTTTGAACATCACGACGATCAAGATCTGGTGATAGTTGATGTTAGCGCGCCCATGCCTACGCAAGATATTGACTATCATCAACGCTATCTTGAACGTCATATCCCTGGTGCCCATTTTTTTGATCTGGATGAAATCGCCGATAAAACAACATCATTACCACATATGTTGCCATCTGACACACTGTTTTCTGAAACCTTAACTCAGTTAGGTATTTCAAATAATACAACAGTGATCCTCTATGATATCGGCAATCTCTTTTCAGCACCTCGTGGCTGGTGGACTTTTACTACCTTAGGTTGTCACAAGGTGCGTATTCTGGCCGGTGGTTTACAAGCTTGGCAAGAAGCGGGGTTCCCCCTTGAACAAGGAGAAACGCCCAAAGTCCCAGCCACTCACCCTTTTATCGTTACACGCCACACTCAACGCCGTGTCGATAAACAACAAATACTGGATAATCTGACTACGCAACAAAATCAAATCATTGATGCTCGTTCGGCGGATAGATTTTATGGTAGAGCACCAGAGCCTCGTCCCGGTTTACGTAGGGGCCATATTCCCAATAGTAAAAATGTTCCTTGGGATAACTTAGTTATTAATGGACAATTAAAAGATAAAGCGCAATTACAGCACATTTTTGAACAAGCAGGTGTCGATTTATCTCAACCAATTATTGTCAGTTGTGGCTCAGGTATGACAGCAGCTATTCTATTTTTGGCTTTAACTCTATTGGGCTGCCAAAATATCGCACTGTATGATGGCTCTTGGGCGCAGTGGGGAGCAGAAAACGCATTACCTTGTGAATGCGAATAAAATAAAAGCGATAGTGAAGTTAGCACAAAAAAGTAAACCCGCAGATGCGGGTTTAATAGTATTAATAGACTCTTTATTTCCAATTAACTGGCAAATATTTTTGCTAAATAAAGCACAACGATTGCCCCTATTACGGCAACGACAAAACTACCAAAATTGAAACCATCTACTTTGCCTTTACCAAAGAAATTACTAATTACACCACCAACTACAGCACCCACAATACCTAGAATACAGGTCCAGATAAGGCCGATATCATACGAGCCAGGCATTAAGAATTTGGCTAAGATACCCGCAATAAGACCGAACACAATCCAAGAAAGAAATCCCATAGTTCCCCCTAAATGTAGTGATAATATAGATAGTATATTAAAAATGGTCACTTTAAGAGTGTAAGACGAAATAGTGATTTTTTCCAATAATTGTACTTAAACAGCAATTATTTTTTTCATATTCAGATATTTTTACCTTTTTATAGAAAAAACCAGCACCTTATTATTAATGCTGGTTTTGGCTATTAATAACCTGTTGTGGTTATTATAACGCTTCTATTATTTTGGCTATTTCAGGTGAGGTTTTTAGCGTTCTAATTTGACTAAAAAGTGCATCAGCATCTTGATATTCTTTCCTTAAATATCCCAACCACTGTTTTATACGGGAAGCATGGTAATAAGTGGTATCCCCTTGCTTTTCTAGACGAATATAGCGTTTAAGTAATTGGATCACTTGTGACCAAGGCATTTTTTCTTCAATACCTTTTATCACATTACTTAAATTGGGCGTATGCATCGCCCCGCGACCTATCATAATCGCATCACAGCCGGTTATCTTTAAACAAGAGATAGCATCTTCTCGACACCAAATCTCACCGTTAGCGATAACGGGAATAGTCAATTTTTGGCGAATTTCACCAATCGCTTGCCAGTTTATCTTATCAGCACGATAACCATCTTCTTTTGTTCTACCGTGGATAGTAATTTCTGTCGCGCCACCTTGTTCTACCGCATCGGCAATTTCATGGCAATAAGATGAACAATCCCACCCTAATCGTACCTTTACAGAAACAGGTAAATCCGCAGGTACAGCACCACGCATCGCTTTAGTTGCTTGATAAATCGTTTCTGGTTGTTTTAATAACGAGGCACCACCGCCATTACCATTGACGGTTTTAGAAGGACAACCACAATTAAGATCAACCCCCCATGAACCTAAAGAGACGGCTCGAAAAGCGTTTTCTGCCAACCATTGTGGATTTTGCCCTAATAATTGTACCCGCACCAAGGTGCCACTTTGCGTGCGGCTTTGGGTGTGTAATTCAGGGCATAAACGATAAAATGCTTTTGGCGGTAATAATGAATCAACAACGCGAATAAATTCCGTGATACAGAGATCGTAATGATTAATCGCCGTCAGTAGATCTCTCACAAGGGGGTCTAACACCCCCTCCATTGGCGCTAATAGGACTCGCACAGTTTAGCCTCAAAATTCTTTTCTAGCTTTTGACCAAGGATTTTGATTATCACGATCATCATCGTGTTTGCGTGAACGTCTAGCTGGTTTAGATTTATTCTGTTTTATCTCACCCGTTTCACTCTCTTTTTGATTACGACTATTTTTATTACGTGGTGTATGGCGATTATCTTTGCCACGAATATCAGCACGACCATGTCCGCCTTCTTTATTATTACGTGCTTTATTCTTTGGCTTTTTATGCAAAGGTGCCGCTTTTATTGAGGGATCAGGATCATAACCTTCTAATGCTAAACGAGGAATTTCACGTTTTAATAAGCGTTCAATATCAGCTAATAAGCCATGTTCATCAACACAAACTAAAGATATCGCTTTACCTGTTGCTGCCGCACGCCCTGTTCGACCAATACGATGAACATAATCTTCTGCTACCTGCGGTAATTCAAAGTTGACCACATAAGGAAGTTGGTCAATATCAAGTCCCCGCGCTGCAATATCAGTGGCAACTAACGCTTTTAATTTACCGTCTTTAAAATCAGCTAGAGCACGTGTTCTAGCTCCTTGGCTTTTATTACCATGGATCGCCGCTGATTTGATGCCATCTAAATTAAGATGTTCAGCTAATTTATTCGCACCATGTTTAGTTCGAGTAAAAATAAGAACTTGAGGCCAATTTTCTAGACCAATTAAGTGTGATAACAGCTCTGTCTTACGCTTTTTATCCACTAAATGGACATATTGATCAACAGATTCAGCCGCTGAGTTTTTGGGGGCAACAGCAATACTTATAGGATTGTTGAGTAGTGAGTTAGCAAGCCCTGTTATCTCTTTTGAAAAAGTCGCTGAAAAGAGTAAATTTTGTCGTTTTTTCGGTAACTTATTGATGACTCGACGAATATCATGAATAAATCCCATATCTAACATACGATCAGCTTCATCTAACACCAATACTTCAACGCGAGATAAGTCAACAGCATTTTGATGTTCAAGATCAAGTAAGCGGCCCGGTGTTGCAATCAAAACATCGACGCCACCTCGTAGTTTCATCATTTGAGGATTGATACTGACGCCACCAAAAACCACCAATGAACGAATAGGTAAATAACGACTATAAGCTTTTACGTTATCGGCAATTTGTGCAGCTAATTCACGTGTAGGGGTTAAAATAAGCGCTTTAACTGGCTTACGCCCTTTCGTTTTCTCTGCAGATGTAGCGAGTTTTTCCAGTATCGGTAATGTAAATGCGGCCGTTTTTCCCGTACCCGTTTGTGCACTTGCTAATACGTCCTTACCCGCCAAAATCGGCTCAATCGCCTGTTGTTGAATAGGGGTTGGGGTTTTATACCCTTGTTCATCAATAGCGCGGAGAAGCGCCTCACTTAAACCAAGCGATGTAAAATCGGTCAAAACAGAAATCTCCTACAACCAGAACGTATAACACGGTGATTGAAATTAAAAATGACGGGCTTTCACCTCAAGGTGAAAGAGAATGAACCTTATCAGGTTAACCTAATAGCGGTCATTTTAACAGTTTTGCTATCTTGCGAATATAAAAATAATTTTTAAATAAATCATGTTTTTTTTATTACATGTCATCTTTATTTCATTATTTACTACAAATTTATCCTGTTACTCAATATCATCGAATATACTACTTTCAATAACGACTATTTTAATGTTATTTCTTTGTTACATTTTACTTAAGTAAGGTATCCTTATGCCAGACACACACCAAAAGAAAACTCGAGGGGAACTTGCAAAACGACAGTTATTAGAAGCTGCCTGTGAAATCTTTGGTAAAAATGGGCCTGATAGCGCCACAACTCGCCAGATTGCGCAAGCTGCGAAGCAAAATATCGCGGCTATTGCTTACTATTTTGGCTCTAAAGAAGGGTTATATCTCGCTGTTGCACAGTATATTGCCGATTTAATTCGAATTGATTTTGAACCCACCGTTGCACAACTTGATGATTTTCTTGAAAAACCTAATCCAACAGAGCACTTACCCCTATTACAAAAACTGATCATTGACAGTTTTTTGCAATATGCCCGACTCGTACTTGATAAAAGCAATGTACATATCAGTCGCATTATGGCAAGAGAACAACTTGTTCCCACAGAAGCCTATTCCCTTATCCACCAGCAAGCGTTATCTCCGCTATTAACTCGTGTAAATCGTTTATTAGCACTTTATATTGGCTTAGATCCAACTTTACCAAAAACCATGCTACATACTCACGCTATTTTGGGAGAGGTGCTATCATTTCGATTAGTACGAGAAACCATTTTACGCCAAACTGGATGGGATAGAATTGGTAAACAGGAATATGAAATTATTTCTAATACCTTAAAAGTACATATTACTTTACTACTTGATGGACTAAGAGAGATCTATACTCATAACAACCATGCATAAATATAAATAGAGTTATTATGAAAACGAAAAAAATCAGTGTCTTTATTATCTTAATGATTATTATCGGTATTATCGCAGGTATCTATTATTATGAAGAGAACAAAGATCCTGAGTTAGTACTCTATGGAAATGTTGATATTCGGACGGTTAACTTAAGTTTTCGTGTTGCAGGCAAGTTAGCGGAACTACAAGTTGATGAAGGTGCGCCGGTCACCAAAGGTCAATTATTAGGCCAACTCGATGATGCACCTTACATTAATGCATTAAATAAAGCTTATGGTGAACGTGATAGTGCCATCGCTTCATTAGCCTTAATGGAGGCTGGTTACCGCAGTGAAGAAATTGCACAAGCCCAGTCAGATGTGTCATTAAAACGTGCCGCATGGCAATATGCTGAAAACTTTTATAAGCGACAACAAGATCTTGCTAATCGCAAAGTTATTTCAGCCAATGACTTAGACAGTGCCCGCAATAATCGTAACCAAGCGGCTGCGGCATTAAAAGCAGCACAAGACAAACTCAATCAATATCAAAATGGTTATCGCCAAGAAGATATTGATATGGCAAGAGGTCAAGTACTTCAAGCCAAAGCGGCAGTCGCCCAAGCAGAGCTTAATCTTCAAGACACCAAATTAACCTCACCTGCAGAAGGAACTATACTGACTCGTGCTGTGGAGCCTGGCACTATTTTATCAGCAGGAAGCCCTGTTTTTACTGTTTCTTTAACTAACCCTGTATGGGTTAGAGCTTATATTAGTGAAAATCATTTAGGTGAAGCGATACCTAATCGCGAAGTGTATCTTTATACCGACAGTCGCAAAGATAAGCCTTATCACGGCACTATAGGTTTTGTTTCGCCAACCGCTGAATTTACCCCTAAAAGCGTTGAAACACCGGAACTACGCACTGATCTAGTTTATCGTATAAGAGTGGTTGTCACCGATGCTGATGATGCATTACGCCAAGGAATGCCAGTGACCTTGAAATTTGCACCGACTCATTAAGTTGAGGAGAGGCAATCAATATGGATAACACAAATTACACCATCAATTTAAGCGGTGTTGAAAAACGCTTTGTTGGGCTTGAAAAACCGGCGGTTGCTTCACTCACCGCCACCATTACCGGTGGTTCAGTCACAGGTCTTGTCGGCCCTGATGGTGCGGGAAAAACAACCCTAATCCGCATGCTAGCAGGATTACTAAAACCTGATGCTGGTGAGATCAAAATTTTAGGAATGGATCCGCAAAAACAGAGTGTTGATGTTAGGGCTATCCTCGGTTATATGCCACAAAAATTTGGCTTATATGAAGATCTCACTGTGCTAGAGAATCTCAATCTTTATGCAGATTTAAAAAATGTTATTGGTGAAGAGAGAAAAAGAGTTTATCAACAGCTACTCTCTTTTACTGACTTAACACGTTTTACCTCTCGTCTAGCGGGTAATCTTTCTGGTGGGATGAAACAAAAATTAGGGTTAGCTTGTACTCTATTAGGTAGTCCCAAAGTCCTGTTATTAGATGAGCCCGGGGTTGGTGTTGATCCCATTGCCCGTCGAGAGCTTTGGCAAATGGTTCATACCTTAGCCGGTGATGGCATGCTTATCTTATGGAGTACCTCTTATCTTGATGAAGCAGAACAATGTAAAAACATTCTGCTACTGAATAAAGGTGAATTACTTTATAGCGGTGTACCTCAGACCTTAACTGCTAAAATGGCGGGACGCTCTTTTTTACTCAATGTTGAAGGTCATCAGCGTCGAAAAGTATTGCAACAAGCCATTATACAACCTCAAGTGACCGATGGCGTGATCCAAGGGCAATCTGTACGATTGATCTTAAAAAAACACAGTGACCAAACAGCATTGTTAAACGCCTTAGGAAAACCAGATGCAAAACTTATTCCGGCGACACCGCGCTTTGAAGATGCCTTTATTGATTTATTAGGTGGTGGCCCTTCTCATAAATCTGAACTGGCGGAGATCATGCCACAAATCCCCCCAGCACCCGATGAAACCGTTATTGAAGCTCAACAATTAACGAAAATGTTCGGTCAATTTGCCGCCACTGATCATGTTGATTTCCAAGTTAAACGTGGGGAGATTTTCGGATTATTAGGCCCTAATGGTGCGGGAAAATCGACAACCTTTAAGATGATGTGCGGGCTATTAGTACCAACGAGTGGTAAAGCATTAGTGTTAGGTATGGATCTGAAAGTCAGTTCAGGTAAAGCTCGCCAACATTTAGGTTATATGGCACAAAAATTCTCGCTATATAGCAACTTAAAAGTGGGGCAGAACCTGAAATTTTTTTCTGGGGTTTATGGATTATATGGTAAGCAACAACGCAATAAAATTAATGATATGATAACCGCATTTGGCTTACAGCCAATGATTAATCAAATCACCGATACCTTACCTCTTGGCTATAAACAGCGTCTTGCCCTTGCATGCTCTTTGATGCATGAGCCAGATATTCTTTTTCTTGATGAACCTACCTCAGGGGTTGATCCTTTAACACGCCGTGAATTCTGGCTTCATATCAATGGAATGGTGGATAAAGGTGTAACAGTGATGGTAACGACTCACTTTATGGATGAAGCTGAATATTGTGATCGTATCGGTTTGGTTTATCGCGGAAAAATTATTGCAGCAGGCGAGCCGGATTCATTAAAACAGATGGTAGCAACAAAAGAAAATCCGACCCCCTCTATGGAAGATGCTTTTATTGGATTAGTACTGGATTACGATAAAAAACTTGAACAAGAAAATCACCAAGGGAGCGAAAAACATGAGTAATTCGTCTCAATCATCACCTGCACACTTTTCTTGGCGACGTTTATATGCTCTTTGTTTAAAAGAGACTAAACAAATCACCCGTGATCCCAGTAGCGCGCTTATTGCTATTGTTATCCCCCTCACCCTACTGTTTATTTTTGGTTACGGTATCAACTTAGATTCAAGCAAATTAAATATTGGTATACTAACTAACCAACAAAGCCAACCGGCACAAGAGTTAGTGTATACTTTTACCAACTCTCCCTATATTAACGCCACCATCAGCGATAATCGCCAATTGCTTATCGATAAAATGCAAGCCGGAGAAATTCGTGGCATTGTGGTTATTCCTGTCGACTTTGCGCAATTATTAGCCCGACAAGATAGCAAAGCTCCCATTCAAGTGATCACCGATGGTAGTGAGCCAAATACCGCAAACTTTGTACAAGCCTATACCAAAGGGGTTTGGCAAATCTGGTTACAGCAACAAGCTTTAAGTCAAGGCATTCAGCAGCAACCATTAATTGAAATTGAGCCAAGGTATTGGTTTAACCCTGCCGCCATCAGCCAACACTATATTATTCCCGGTGCCGTCACTATTATCATCACCGTGGTTGGGGCTATTCTAACCTCTTTGGTTATCGCTCGAGAATGGGAGCGTGGCACCATGGAAGCCTTACTCTCAACCCAAATTACACGCACAGAATTACTGCTTTCCAAGCTTATTCCTTATCAAGTATTAGGCAGTTTTGTTATGGTGCTATGTATGTTGGTCACTGTCTATATATTAGGCGTGCCTTACCGTGGCTCATTATGGATTTTAGCGGGTATTACTTCACTATTTTTAGCCACTGCACTAGGTATGGGGCTACTGATCTCCACCCTAACTCGCAATCAATTTAACGCGGCAATGATCTCACTTAATGCGGCTTTTTTACCTGCGGTGATGTTATCAGGCTTTGTGTTTGAAATTGATAGCATGCCATTTTTTATTCAAGTAGTGACCTATTTTATTCCCGCACGTTATTTTGTTAGTAGCTTACAGACACTCTTCTTAGCGGGAGATATTCCGATGATCTTAATGCTAGATATGTGGCTATTAATTGTTTCAGCCATCTTTTTTATTGGCTTAACGGCGTTAGCAACACGTCGTCGCTTAGATTAATAAGGGAGAGTTTTTATGTTTCATCGTCTTCTCACCCTGATAATGAAAGAGCTACAGTCATTATTACAAGAGCCGCAAACACGGATTATCTTAATATTACCGGTTATCTTTCAGATGATCTTATTCCCTTTTGCTGCCACCCTTGATGTTACCAATGCCTCTGTTGCTATTTTTGATGAAGACAATGGTAAACAATCTATTGAATTAACCCAACGCATAGCCAAAGCCAGTGCTTTTTCTGAAACCCTATTATTAAAAAGTGAACATGAAATTAAAGAGACGATTAATAATCGTAAAGCCTTGCTATTGGTGCGTTTTCCACAAAATTTTAGTGCTAATTTAGCCAGTCATACTCCGGTAAAATTACAATTAATTCTTGATGGACGTAATTCTAATAGTGCACAAATTGCGGCAAATTATGTACAACAAATTGTGCAAAATTATCAAACAGAATTAGCCGGCGATACCCCATCTTTACTGAATAAAAGCGAATTAGTAGTACGTAATTGGTATAACCCCAATTTAAACTATAAATGGTTTATTGTGCCTTCTTTAGTGGCCTTAATTATCACCATCGGAGTAATGATAGTAACATCACTGTCTGTTGCTAGAGAGAGAGAGCAAGGGACATTAGATCAGCTATTAGTTTCACCGTTATCAACTTGGCAAATCTTTGTAGGAAAAGCGGTTCCTGCGATGGTTGTTGCGGCAGTACAGGGAACCATTGTATTAATTATCGGTATTTTCGGCTATCAAATACCTTTTTCAGGCTCACTGCTATTATTTTACTTTACCATGCTTATTTACGGTTTATCGCTGGTAGGTTTTGGGCTTTTGATTTCCGCGTTAAGTTCAACACAACAACAAGCATTCATTGGTGTGTTCGTATTTATGATGCCCGCAGTATTATTATCAGGCTATATTTCTCCAGTGGAAAATATGCCAGTTTGGTTACAGCAAGCCACATGGATAAACCCAATCCGTCATTTCACTGATATTACCAAACAAATCTACCTCAAAAATGCCGATATTACCGTAATATGGCATAGTTTATGGGCACTGATTGTTATTGCTATTGGGACAGGCTCTATTGCCTATTATCTTTTCCGCAGGAAGATAGTATAAAATCTCTACCTTGATAGATAAGAATAAACATCTCACGCTATAAATAGTATTTTATAAATACAAAAAATCCCATAACTGAAGAGGTTATGGGATTTAACTATGCGGTTATTAAACGACGCAGTTTATGATTAACGACGATCGCCTAAAATACGCAGTAACATTAAGAACAGGTTGATAAAATCTAAATAAAGCGTTAATGCACCCATAATTGAGTAACGGCGCATATTTTCTTTATCTTCTTGATTAATTTCGCTACCCATATCCTTTAATTTTTGTGTGTCATATGCGGTTAAACCAGCGAAAATCAGTACACCTGCGTAAGAGATAACCATGCTCATCATGCTGCTTTGCATAAAGATATTAACAATAGAAGCAATGATAATACCGATAAGCCCCATAAACAGGAAGCTACCCATCCCAGTTAAACTACGTTTAGTGGTGTAACCATAAACACTTAATGCACCAAACATTGCCGCACAGATAAAGAAAGTGCTAGCAACAGAGGAGTAAGTATAAACAATTAACACACTCGAAATAGTGACACCTGTTAATGCGGAATAGAGCATAAAGAGGGTTGTGGCAAGCGCACCACTCATTTTATGTACCATACCGGATAATATAAAAACTAATGCTAATTGAGCGATAATCAAACCAAAGAAAAAGATCTTATTAGTGAAGATCATCTCAATTAAAGTCGCGCTGGATGCAACATACAGAGCAACAAATGCAGTAAGTAACAGACCTACAGTCATCCAGCCATACACTTGCGCCATAAAGGTTTGTAGACCTGTACCAGTGCGCTGTACGATTGAATCATTTGAACGTGAAAATCGATCCATGATGATTACCCTTTAATCATAGTGATAACGTTGAATTTAACGATAACGTTTATTTCAGTAAAGAGCCCATTATGGACTCATTAGTGATTAATTTTATCACACTAATGTTACATTTCCACGAAATAAACTGTATAGAATGTCACCGTAAAATAAATTTAAGTAAAGTGATGTTGTCTTTGATTTCGCTTGATGAATTATTCCCAACGCTTAGCTGAATCATAGTCACTTTGGCGAGCATCAACCCATCTATCTTGGTTAGCTGATAGCCCCTCTTTTTTCCAAAAAGGCGCGCGCGTTTTTAAAAAATCCATAATAAATTCTGCGGATTCAAAAGCACTATGGCGATGTGCGCTGGTCACACCAACAAACACGATCTCTTCACCAATATTTAATTGGCCAACACGGTGGATGACGCTGACTCTTTGTAAAGGCCAACGCGCGCGTGCTTGCTCAACAATGTCATTTAACGCCTTTTCTGTCATACCAGGATAATGCTCTAGAGTTAGCGTATTAACTTCATCACCTAAATTATGATTACGCACTTTTCCTGTAAAAGTGACGACCGCACCATCACTTTCACACTCTGACAACCATTGATATTCATCACCAACATTAAAATGTTCGTTTTGGACTGATATACGGGTCAATGTACTCATCTTAGCCCCCTGTTACAGGTGGGAAAAAAGCCACTTCATCACCGTCTTTAATGGCATAATTGCCTTGAACAAAGGATTGATTTACCGCGGATAACAATTTGCCATCTTCAAGCGCTAATGCCCAACGATCGCCTTTGTTAATTAAAGCACGGCGTAAATCATCCACTGTTGAATAATCATTTTGTAATTCCAGTGAATCAACACCCACTAATTCACGCACTTGGGCGAAAAAAAGAACCTTAATCATGCATCCACCTTAAAGTGTCCCGATTTACCACCGGTTTTTTCTAATAAACGCACAGATCCTATGACCATATCTTTTTGTACTGCTTTGCACATATCATAGATAGTCAATGCGGCCACTGATGCGGCAGTGAGTGCTTCCATTTCAACACCCGTTTTACCCGTTAAGCGACACACTGATTCAATACGCACACGATTTGAGTCTGTAAGGGCTTCTAAATGGACTTCAACTTTGGTTAACAGCAATGGGTGACATAAAGGAATTAATTCCCATGTTCTTTTGGCTGCTTGAATACCCGCAATACGTGCGGTAGCAAAGACATCTCCCTTATGGTGTCGACCTTCGGTTATCATTGCTAAGGTTTCTGCTGACATTTCAACAAAGGCTTCTGCTCGCGCTTCACGTACGGTTTCAGCTTTGGCGCTAACATCCACCATATGCGCTTCACCGGCAGCATTAATATGAGTTAGTTGAGACATGCACAACTCCTGAAATTAACTAAATAACAGAGCGAAAAAACTTATCCACCAATCACAGAAAGATTAGGGGTAATACCACTATCGCCCTGATGAAGAAAATGTGTTTCTCTTTTATGAAGAAGTCCACCCTGAATACGCTGTTGTAGAGCTTGTTGTTGTGCATCATCAGCCAATAAATCGCGTAAAGGAATACCATTTTCGCCAAATAAGCAAAGATGAAGATTACCAATCGCAGAAACGCGTAAACGGTTACAGGTGACACAAAAGTCTTTTTCATAAGGCATGATAAGACCAATTTCACCTTGATAATCAGGATGAGTAAAGACTTGAGCTGGCCCATCACTACGGGCGCGAGGAATTTGTAGCCAACCTTCGTTAAGTAAACGTTGGCGGATCACTTCACCAGATAAATGAAAGCGATTAAAAACATCACTACCATCACCAGTTTCCATTAGTTCAATAAAGCGTAGTTGTATCGGTCTGTCTTTGATCCAATGGAGAAAATCAGGCAAGTTTTTATCATTTACGTTGCGCATTAGCACAACATTGACTTTCACTTTGTCATAACCTGCCGTAAAAGCAGCGTCTATTCCTTCCATCACTTGATGGAATTTATCTTGCCCGGTAATGGCATGAAATTGGCGGGGATCTAAGCTATCAACACTGACATTTATCGCACTTAGCCCCGCATCACGCCATTGTGCAACATCACGGGCTAAACGATAGCCGTTTGTTGTCACAGCAATCTTTTTAATGGCTGGGTTTTCATTAATAGTCGCGATAATATCAGTAAAATCTCGACGCATCGTAGGCTCACCACCCGTTAAACGGATTTTTTCTGTGCCTAATTCAGCAAAAGAGTGAGTCAGTCGGCGGATTTCATCCAGTGATAGAAAGGACTTATGACCATTTGGCTTGTAGCCATTAGGTAAGCAGTAAGTGCAACGGAAATTACACACGTCTGTGATTGATAGACGTAAATAGAAAAATTTGCGGGAAAACGCATCAACAAGTTGTTGCATAATAACACCTTTCCAAATTCGGGAGATGCGGGCATTTCTACCGTGCACCCTGGTGACTTAGTTAGTCACGGCCAGAACATCATATCCTTTGGATAAAGCTTGTTGACTTAGATGTTAAGGCTAGGAGTTAATCTTTACCTGTTTTTAACAGGTTCTTATACCAATATTTTATGTGTGGATTTTACCTGTTTATTTAATAAAAAGCGAATATTGTTTTCGTTATATAATTTACAATACAACGACTTACAACACTTTTTTTATTTTTATTCTATTTACACTCCCCTTACTCTTCCCTTTTATTTGTCTAAATAACCAGCAATCGATACTCATTCAAGATTAAGAATGTGATGAAATCACGCCGTGATCATAGGCTTAAATTATAATTGTGATAAATTAGCGGCAAATTTTTAAAAGTGAGTAAGACAATTATGCGAAATCGCACGCTAAGTGATTTAGATCGTGTTGTAGCCCTTGGTGGAGGTCATGGCCTTGGACGTGTGCTTTCAGCACTCTCCTATTTAGGAACTCGCCTTACGGGGATTGTCACGACAACAGATAATGGTGGCTCCACGGGACGTATTCGTAAAGACGAAGGCGGTATCGCGTGGGGAGATATGCGCAATTGTATTAATCAATTAATCACAGAGCCTTCCGTTGCTTCTGCGATGTTTGAATACCGTTTCTCCGGCACAGGAGAGCTTGCTGGACACAACTTAGGTAATCTTATGCTAAAGGCCTTAGATAACTTAAGCGTTCGCCCATTAGAAGCAATTAATCTTATCCGCGGTCTACTTAGAGTCAATGCTCATCTTATTCCTATGTCAGAACAAGCGGTTGATTTAATGGCCATTGATGATGAAGGAAATGAAATCTATGGCGAGGTCAATGTAGATAATTTACCGAGGATGCCTCGTCAATTAAAACTCTATCCAGACGTCACCACCACACGAGAAGCCATTGAAGCCATTGAGCAAGCTGATTTAATTTTAATTGGCCCGGGCAGTTTTTTTACCAGTTTGATGCCTTTATTGTTGCTACCTGATTTAGCTAAAGCATTACGTCGTAGCAGTGCCACTACTATTTATATTGGTAATTTAGGTAAAGAGCTTAGCCCTGCGGCTGCAAGTATGACGATGTCAGATAAAATCGCCATGATGGAAACCTATATTGGCTTACAAACTATTGATGCCGTGATTATTAGTCCAGAAACACAATATGAATCAATGAAAGGACGATTGATTGTTCAAGCGCAATTAGAGGCGAAAGATATTCCTTACCGTCATGATAGGCACCTATTAAGTAAAGCTATTGAATTAACACTTCAGCAATTAGGTCAACGTAATACCGCTTGTACAGCGAGTTAATCGTTATACCAATCAAAAAACCGCACTAAAATCATTATCTATCTCAGTGCGGTTAATTAGTCTTTATTAGATTATTTTCTTACTTTAACTGTGTAATTTTGTTTTACAAATAGACAATTAGCTATTAAGTGTTTTTAAAGTAATGCGTTCGCTGATCATTTCTTCTATTTCAGCCAGTGACATAGGCACATCATTTTTCATAAAACCTAATCCAGCTACGGCTCGTGTAAAAGACATTAAATCTAATGGGGGTAGCTCCATCACCCAGTTTTCTTCTGTCGCTAAGGTATTTTCTGCTTTGAGTATATTTTGTACGACATCGGAAAATGTTTGATGTGATGATGCCCAATTTTGATCACCACTTGCCCATAACCAACGAGTAGCAATAAAGTTTTGCCACATATCTTCCCAACCATCATAAATACGACGTAGCATTGATGCACTCATTAATGACCATGTTTGTGCTTCTTGCTGGGTAATATAACCTTGTTGGCAGCCTTCTAAGCAAAGCTTGTTAAAACGACAAAGATCCCAAATAAGATATTTTACATTTTGGATATTCATTCGATTGGTGTTCATCATATCGATTTGCCATAAACGTTCATTTTTATCATTTTCAGTTAAATCAGATAATAAAATATCGTTTTTTAATGATTGAATATCTTCTTCTTTGCCATTCAAAATCTGGTCACGTAACTGGTAAAAGTCATTGGTATGACCTTGAGTCAGCAACCAAAATAATTGGTAGATTAAATCCCACCGATCATTAACTCCCCAAGCCGCTGATAGCCCACCATCATCTTTACCTTGATTATATTCGTTATATGCCCATTCATTCATGACAGCATAAGGGGCTGCAACATATAATCCCCATTCATTAGGTAATAGCTGATTTACTGAACCTTCCGTTGTTGGAGTAGATAACGCAGACTCTGGATCAGTTGTTGCTGGCATTGCAGAGGTTGATAATTTATTGTCTTGCACGGCAAAGTTGCGTAACCACTTAAAAAGTACCACGAGGAAAAAAA
This sequence comes from Proteus sp. HMSC14B05, assembly GCF_001808035.1. NCBI lineage: Bacteria > Pseudomonadati > Pseudomonadota > Gammaproteobacteria > Enterobacterales > Morganellaceae > Proteus > Proteus sp. HMSC14B05. Next base: position 51,320 of record NZ_KV791986.1, read on the forward strand.
CACCAATAATGACTCCTACAGAGCTTGGAAACCCTGCATACACATAACCACTCATTCACTATCCTTAATGTCTTTTTTATCTTTGTAAATCATTGACTGTTTGTTAGTTGTAATATTTAAACAGTTGATTGCCTGCCAGGAAGGGAATAACAAAATAAATAAAAAGTGATAAAGAAATAACAAAAAAGAGCGTTATAAACGTTATAACGCCCCCCTGTAAGCTAATCTACTTAAATGTTCTTATTAAGAATTAGCAATAAATTGCGCACGCAAAGTTTGTAATTTATCCCGTGTTTGAGCCGCTTTTTCAAATTCAAGATCTTTAGCATGTTGATACATTTCCGTTTCTAAGCGCTGAATTTCTTTTTCTAATTCAGCCGTAGAAAGTAATGGATAATCTTCATGAGTATCAACCGCTTTATGTCCTTTCTTATTACGGCCTTGAGTCGGTTGACCAATCTTAAGAATATCACCAATTTTCTTATTTAAGCCTTTTGGCACAATGCCATGTTCAAGGTTAAATTGTTGCTGTTTTTCCCGACGACGTTCTGTCTCACCAATAGCTTTCGCCATAGAATCTGTTATTTTATCGCCATATAAAATAGCTTTACCTTCAAGGTTACGAGCAGCACGACCAATCGTCTGAATAAGCGAACGTTCTGAACGTAAGAATCCCTCTTTATCTGCATCTAAAATCGCCACAAGAGAGACTTCTGGCATATCTAACCCTTCACGAAGTAAGTTTATCCCCACCAGCACATCAAATTCACCTAGACGTAAATCTCGGATAATTTCAACCCGCTCGACGGTATCAATATCTGAGTGCAAATAACGTACCCGTTCACCATGCTCTTCAAGATATTCGGTCAGATCTTCCGCCATACGTTTTGTTAATGTTGTCACTAATACACGTTCATTTTTAGCTGCTCGTATACGTATTTCTGATAATAAATCATCAACCTGTGTGGCAACAGGGCGAACTTCAACCACCGGATCAAGTAAGCCTGTAGGTCTAACCACTTGTTCTACAATGTCATTACCTGATTTTTCTAGCTCATATTTGCCCGGTGTTGCTGAGACATAAATGGTTTGTGGTGCTAATGCTTCAAACTCTTCAAAACGCAATGGACGGTTATCCAACGCAGAAGGCAACCGGAAGCCATATTCTACTAACGTCTCTTTACGTGAGCGGTCGCCTTTATACATGCCGCCAATTTGCGGAATAGTAACGTGTGATTCGTCAATCACTAATAACCCATCAGCAGGCAAATAATCAAATAGCGTTGGTGGTGGCTCACCAGGCCCACGACCAGAAAGATAGCGGGAGTAGTTTTCAATACCTGAGCAATACCCCAATTCATTCATCATTTCTAAATCAAATTGAGTGCGCTGGGTAACTCGCTGCTCTTCAACCAATTTATCATTGGCTAATAGCACCTTACGTCTTTCAGCTAGCTCCTGTTTGATTTTTTCCATCGCATCCAGAATACGTTCGCGTGGCGTAACATAGTGGGTTTTAGGATAGACGGTGAAACGTGGCACATTGTAATGAATTTGCCCTGTGAGAGGATCAAATAGCGATAAACGCTCAACCTCTTCATCAAATAATTCAACACGTAAAGCGTAGTCATCAGATTCAGCCGGAAAGATATCGATCACTTCACCACGGACTCGGAAAGTACCGCGCTGAAAAGCCTGATCATTGCGGGTATATTGCAAATCAGCAAGTCGGCGTAAAATCGCACGTTGGTCAATAATCATGCCATTGCTTAAATGTAGCATCATTTTTAAATAGCTATCAGGATCACCCAAACCATAAATAGCTGAAACTGAAGAGACCACAATAACGTCTTTACGCTCTAAGAGAGCCTTTGTAGCCGATAGACGCATTTGTTCGATATGTTCGTTAACAGAGGCGTCTTTTTCAATAAAGGTATCGGAGCTTGGCACATAGGCTTCAGGTTGATAGTAGTCATAATAAGAGACAAAGTATTCCACCGCATTTTCAGGGAAAAACTCTTTCATTTCACTATAAAGCTGTGCAGCTAGCGTTTTGTTTGGCGCTAATACCATAGTAGGACGATTTAGGTTAGCTATCACATTGGCAATAGTGAAGGTTTTACCTGATCCGGTTACCCCTAATAAGGTTTGGTGAGCAAGTCCATCTTCTAACCCTTCACATAATGAAGCGATAGCAGTAGGTTGATCACCACCGGGTTTAAATTCTGAATGCAGTTTAAAAACTTTGCTCATATTCTTATCTCCTCGCAGACACTCCTTATGATACTGGATAAAAATCCAGCTTCAATCTCTATCTTACAAAAAATAATCTGAATAACGGATTTAAGTTATCCCCAGATTTTAATCAAAAAGTTTTTTAAAAAATCAACCCCTTATTTTAGGGATAAATCACTGAGAGTAAGTTGACGCTTTCGCACTATTGATTTTATTTAACTTATTAATAATAAACAATAAAAAATAAAAGTTGAGAATAACACCAATCTTTAGCAATGCCTTGTATTCTCTATATTTGGCGTATTTTTATTATGGTAATACACAAGGTTATCCACAGGAATAGTGGATAACTGAACAAAGTGCTTATACCACGGTAGGTTACAGCTTTTTTTCTTATTAAAAATAACCCTAATATTTAGCAAAAAAATAATTTTTTTATTTTTTTATACATGAAAATAAGCTGTTAAAATTGACTCAATGATGATGTATCAATGTGATTTGAGATAAGAGAGATCAAGATAAGAGGTAAAATTATGTTGTTTAACGTCTTGTGTTAAATAAGGAATTTTACCTAAAAGTGGTGCTTTAATATGCGTCATTAAAGTAGCTAAATACTGCTGTTGATACCGTCCGGCAGGCTCTACTTCATTTGCTACCCAGCCCGCTAAAGTCAACCCTGATTGCCAAATAGCTTGTTGCGTTAATAATGCATGATTAATACAACCTAATTTAATACCCACCGTTAAAATAACGGGTAATTTTTCTTCAATCACCCAATCTGCAAAGAATTGGTTTGCTGATAGTGGCGTAAACCATCCCCCAGCACCTTCAACTAATACCCAATCTGCGCGTTGTTGCAGATAAGATAACCCCTTCGACATAACCTGAAAATCAATAGGTTGTTTTGTTTCTTCGCTCACAATATGAGGTGATGTGGGGGTTTCAAAGCAATAGGGATTCACTTGCTGATAAGCCAAAGGGACGCTACTAAACTGTTGCAACGTTAATGCATCACTATTACGTAAACCTTCAGGTAACCATTCGCTACCAGATGCGACAGGTTTATAACCCGCCGTTTGATATCCTTGTTGTGTAGCACATTGTAATAATGCACTACTTACGACGGTTTTACCGACTTCGGTATCTGTTCCTGTTAAAAACCATGTTTTAGCCATGAGAAATCTTTCCTATAACGAGTTCATAAGTAAGTAAATATTTACCAGAGTCTGTTTTGCGCCAAACTTGCTCTAATTGACGCAGTTTTTGGCGTGTCATTAATCCTTTTGGCCGTTCTCCTTGCACAAAATTCGCGCCTACCCCTTTTAATGAGGTAAAAAGCTCAGGCAATGATGCATATTGTTCTGTCACCTTTTCAGTCACAAATTGATATTGAAAACCACTACAGGCTTGTTCAATCTGTTGGTAAGAGAGGAACGGGTTAACATGTTGGTGGTTATCAAGAAACTGCCAAGCGTCTCGTACCTCTTGTAACGTTGATGTTGCTAACGTAGAAAAATAGAGCGCCCCTTGTGGATTGACGACACTCATTAAGCTATTTACCGCAATGGTAAGATCATCACACCACTGCATAGCTAAATTGCTAAAAACGATATCTATGCTGTGGGGGGTGATCGCACAGTGCTCAATATCACTTTGTAAATAACAATTAGCCCGTTGTTGTTGTCTCGCCACTTGTAACATGGCATGAGATAAATCAAGTGCGATAACAAACCGCCCTTGTTGTCGCCATTTTTGACTGAAATACCCAGTGCCACACCCCGCATCTAGCACCCTATCCCCTGCTTGGTGGCGAGCTAAATACATCAATTTATCGCCACTATAACGTTGAATAGAGGCATGATGATCATAATGGCTAGCCGCTTTACTAAAACACTGGGCTATCTGCTGTTTATCTGTTTTGATTGAAGAAACCATGAAGAAGCTCGATTAACATCGCAATGTCAGAAATTTGGTGACGAGTCGTTAAAGTAATGCGTAAACGTGCGCTGTGAGGGGGTACAGTCGGTGGAAAGATCGCTTTTACCCAGAAACCTTCACGTTGTAAATAGTCTGAAAGTTGTTGACAGCGTAGTTCATCACCAATAATTAACGGTTGAATGGCTGTTTGTGAAGGTAATAATGTGACTGGAAGTGATGAGACACCTTGACGGAAAAAGCTAATAAGTTGTTGAAGATATTCTCGTCCTTCATCATCTTGTTTAATAACTTTTAACGCTGCATGTAAAGCAACGGCTTGTGCGGGGGGCATTGAGGTACTGTAAATTAAGTGACGTGAATATTGTTCGAAAAACTCAGCAGTCGCCTTATTACACAGTACAGCCGCACCACTAATACCAAAGGCTTTACCAAAAGTCGCTATTAATAACTCAGGTTTAATCCCTGCTTCATGGCAACTCCCTTTACCTTCTTTACCTAACACGCCAATACCATGCGCATCATCAACCATTAACCACGCCTGATGCTGTTGACTTATTTCTGCCATAGCCGCTAATGGCGCTTTATCACCATCCATGCTAAAAACCCCTTCTGTCACGACTAAGCTTTTATTCGCAGAGGTTTTATGAAGCCGCTGAGATAGAGATGGCGCAGAATTATGCAAAAAGCGCCATAAACTCGCCGGTGATAAGATAGCCGCTTCCATTAATGAAGCATGACAAAGTTTATCGGCAATGATGGCATCTTCTTTTTCAAGTAATGTCGCAATAACACCTTGATTAGCACTATAGCCTGAAGAAAATAATAGCGCATGATCGTACCCTAACCAGTCAGCGAGTTGTTGCTCTAACTGCTGATGGGCCTGTGTAAAACCGGTAATATGACCCGATCCCCCACTCCCTATACCATATTCATTCGCACCACGTTGCCATGCTTGAATAACATCAGGATGTTGGCTTATCCCTAAATAATCGTTACCAGAAAAATTAACATATTTATCACCAGACAGTGTGGTTAAATAGCGTCCATTACTATGCTGGATCACCTGTCTTTTTCGCCATAATGGCGTATTTCTACGCTCATTAAGTCGCCTATCTAGATAGTTTTGCCAACTCATTACAGTGCCGCGTTATAAAATTGTTCGGTGTCTTTTTCAGCAACAGCTTGTAGCAACGCGTCTTCTTGTTGCTGATCGCCCATCGAGACAGATAATCTTTCAGGATTTAAACCAAGCTTACGGAATAATTGGTGATCTTTATCTTCAGTGGGATTCGTAGTCGTTAATAATTTGCAACCATAAAAAATGGAGTTTGCGCCAGCCATAAAACAAAATGCTTGCGTTTGTTCACTCATTTGCTCACGCCCTGCTGAAAGTCGCACATAAGAGCGAGGCATCATAATACGAGCAACAGCAATAGTCCGAATAAAATCAAAGGGATCGACATCTTCATTATCAGCCAGTGGCGTACCTTTAATTTTGGCTAACATATTGATAGGTACACTTTCCGGCGGTTGCGGTAAGTTAGCTAATTGCACTAACATAGCGGCTCTATCTTTGACCTCTTCCCCTAAACCTAAAATGCCTCCAGAGCACACTTTAATGCCCGCATTACGTACTTTATCTAAGGTATCTAAACGGTCTTGATATGTCCGGGTGGTAATAATGCTACCGTAAAACTCAGGTGATGTATCAAGATTATGGTTATAAAAATCCAGTCCTGCTTGTGCTAAGCGTGAGGCTTGTGAATCATCAAGCTTACCCAATGTCATACAGGTTTCCATACCTAGCGCTTTCACTTCTTTGACCATCTGCTCAAGATAAGGCATATCACGCTCATGTGGATTACGCCAAGCCGCGCCCATACAAAAACGGGTTGAACCTGCTGCTTTTGCTTTTTTGGCTGATTCAATCACTTGTTGTACTTCCATTAAGCGCTCTTTTTCTAACCCTGTTTTATAGCGCGCACTTTGGGCACAATATTTACAATCTTCAGGACAAGCGCCTGTTTTTATCGACAGTAAGGTGCTGACTTGAATTTGTGAAGGATCAAAATGTTGACGATGCACTTGTTGCGCTTGAAAAACCAAATCTAAAAATGGCATATCAAACAGTGCCCTAGCTTCTTTTAATGTCCAACGTTTTAACGTACTCACAATACATTCTCCTGTTCAAAAGTGATTGCCAGTTTAAATAATAGGGTTATCATGTCAACTAAAATTGATCACGCTAGGTTTACATGATTAACTGGAAAGTAAAATGACACCCGATGATATTGCTTTTGATTTACGCCATATTTGGCACCCTTATACCTCGATGAGTAACCCATTACCGGCTTATCCAATCGTAAGTGCAAAAGGGGTTGAACTCACTTTAGCGAATGGCAAACAATTAATTGATGGTATGTCTTCATGGTGGGCTGCGATCCACGGCTATAACCACCCTGAACTCAATACGGCGGTAACAGAACAACTAGCAGCAATGTCCCATGTGATGTTTGGCGGTATCACCCATCCCCCAGCGGTTGCTCTATGTCGAAAACTATTGGCTATCACTCCCGCACCACTAGAGTGTATTTTCCTCGCTGATTCAGGCTCTGTAGCGGTTGAAGTGGCGATAAAAATGGCATTGCAATATTGGCAGGCAAAAGGTGAAAAACGCCAGCGCATTGTGGCATTAAAACGCGGTTATCATGGTGATACTTTTGGCGCGATGTCGGTGTGTGATCCTGACAATTCGATGCATAGTCTCTACAAAGGCTACCTGCCGAATCATCTGTTTGTCGAAGCGCCAAAAACCGGATTTTATCAACCGTGGGACGCTACTGATATAGACGCTTTACGCACCACATTAGCGCAACATCATCAACATATTGCCGCTGTGATGCTAGAGCCAATCGTCCAAGGGGCTGGTGGTATGCGCATATACCACCCAGAGTATTTAACACAAGCTCGAGCGTTATGTGATGAATTTAATGTGTTATTAATTGCCGATGAAATCGCCACTGGATTTGGCAGAACCGGTAAATTATTTGCTTGTGAACACGCGGGGATCTCCCCCGATATTATGTGTGTAGGTAAAGCATTAACAGGTGGTTATATGACGCTATCTGCCACGTTAACTACACGCCATATTGCCGATACTATCAGCCAAGGTGATGCAGGTTGCTTTATGCATGGCCCTACCTATATGGGGAATCCTCTTGCCTGTGCGGTGGCGAATGCTAGTTTATCGCTATTAGAACAAGGTCACTGGGTTAATCAAGTCGCCCAAATTGAAGCTCAACTTAAAACCGAATTATTACCCTTAAAGCAAGCAAAAAGCGTTAAAGATGTGCGGGTACTTGGTGCTATTGGTGTCGTAGAAATGGTTGAGCCAGTCAATATGGCTAAACTACAGAAATACTTTGTCGATGAAGGGGTTTGGATACGACCTTTTGGTCAACTGATTTATATTATGCCTCCTTATATTATATCACCTGAAAAGCTCACTAAACTCACTCAAGCAATTGAGAAAGCAGTTAATCTTACCAATTAATTATTTTGTTTTAATATCTCTAGCGGCATCATCTACCGCTAGAGAGCAAGCAATACTTATTTGGTGACTACAGTGACCCACATCGCCCCTTTTCCGACTGGATAACAAGCTAATTCCGTTAATGCGCCGGTTTGCCTATCAATACGAGAAACAGAGACAAAATCAGATTTCTGACCGCAAGAAATGAGATAATTTCCTGTATTATCAAGATTAAAACCGCGTGGTTGTGTCTGTGTTGTATAATGACCTACAGGTTGTAGATGATCCCCTGCTTCTGAAACTGCCATTACACTCATCAAGCTTTCCGAACGTTCACTGGCATAGAGGAAACGCCCGTCTGGGGTAATATGGATATCAGCGGCCCAACGTGTGCTATTGAAAGTTTCTGGCACAATATCGATGGTTTGCATTAAACGATAAAGATCACCCATACGGCGATAAACATTGATTGTTGCATCTAATTCATTAAGGCAATAAAACACTTCGCCATTAGGATTGAACGCTAAATGACGCGGCCCTGCATTTATTGCTGTGGTTAACTCTTCGCTACGCGCTTCACTTAAATGTCCCTCTTCTGAAAGATTAAATAGACGAATATGATCTTCACCTAAGCAGGGAACAATAAGCTGCTTGTTATGCCAATCAATATTAGAAGAGTGTGGTTTATTTAATCCTTCAATAAGTTGTATCGGCGCTTGAGCAATACCTTGTTGATTAATCGGCAATACCGCTAAGTTACCTTGGTGATAAGAAGGAACAAACAAAAAGCGTTCGGTTTTATCCAAGCACAAATGAACCGGCGCACTTGGAATTGCCGTTATTGCTTTTTGTTCTAACTGGCCATCAGGTGCGATTTCAAAGGTCACCACACTAAAATGAGGACGAATGCCAACATAAAGATGTTTTCCATCTGCACTAGCCACCATAGGTTGAACTTGTCCTGCAACCTCAACAACCTGCAGTAGATGCATCTCTCCCGCGCTATTTAATGTATACGCATGGATTTGATGACTCTCTGGACTTGCTACGTAGACTACCTGTTTCATCCTTTCTCCTTAAAATCGATTACCTATTGATTTATAAAGAATAATAACTTAACCAACTGATACCTGTCATGATTAAGCTAGTTTATCTTTGCTAGGTTAACGTGTAACATCAGCATCATTGCATCTTTATACTATCAAGGGGCTTATTATGTCGTATCGCGTTATTGCACTGGATCTTGATGGCACATTGCTTGATGACCAAAAACGTATCCTACCGGGATCTTTAACTGCTCTTAATCTTGCCAGAAAAGCGGGCGTTAAAGTACTCATTGTAACAGGTCGTCACCATGTTGCTATTCATCCATTCTATCAAGCGCTAGATCTTGATACACCCGCTATCTGTTGTAATGGTACTTATCTTTACGACTACCTCGGTAAAAAAGTGCTTGAATCTGATCCTTTAACCCCCGAAGAAACACGCGCGGTACTCGACTTGGTTAAACAAACCGATGTGCATCATTTAGTCTATGCAGATGATGCAATGATGTATGATCAACTTACCGCTGCCGTACAGCGTACACTTAATTGGGCTGATACTCTTCCTCTGGCACAACGCCCTAATTTAGTCAAAGTAGATGATTTTTACCAAGCAATGCATCATGTTGATTCTATCTGGAAAATAGCGACCACAACCCCCAATCACGATGAGTTACGTGCTTTAATCGAACAAGTAGAACAACAAGTCGGCTTAGAGTGTGAATGGTCTTGGGTCGATCAAGTTGATATCGCCAAGAAAGGTAATAGCAAAGGTCGCCGTTTACAGCGTTGGGTTGAAGCCAATGGCATGAAGATGAGTGATGTTATGGCGTTTGGTGATAACTTCAATGACTTAAGTATGTTAGAGCATGTTGGTTTAGGTGTTGCTATGGGCAACGCATCAGATGAGGTCAAAGCACGCGCTAAACTGGTGACTAAAAATAATAATCAGCCCGGTATTGCAGAGACTATTCATAAATATATATTGTCTTAAATACTTGCTATTCAAACAACAAAGCCTCATCTATGACGAGGCTTTATTTTTATAAATCAATAAAATAAATTAAAGATGGCGACTTAGTGAAATACTTTTTATTTGCGCATAAAGCCACTGCCCTTCTTGAATATTGAGTTCATCTCTCGCCCAAGGGGTGATCCGCGCCCATAAATAATTGCCATCATTAACCAGTTTCACATCTACCTGATCATCATGTTTGATCATTTCGACCACTTTCATATGTAATATATTACGGATACTACTATTTGATGGGCGAGTGGTAGTTAACGATACATCTGAAGCATCAATACGAACGCGCACATCGCGACCTATTTTTGCCTCTATTTGTGGCAACCACAGTACTTGATTACCAAAGGCGGTCGCCGTCATCGCATAATGGCTATGATGTTCAACGACCATAACATTTGCAACACTGCTTAACGTCTCTTTTTGTAACCAAGGGCGTAATGCGCTACTGGCCCAAACATCTTCTAACTTACCCATTGCCTTAATTTTTCCGGCATCCATAACAATCACATTATCAGCAAGTCGAATAATCTCATCTAGACTATGGCTCACATACAAAATAGGTATTTGTACATCTTGTGAAAGTTTTTCTAAATAGGGTAATAATTCACGCTTGCGGGGTAAATCAAGAGAGGCCAATGGTTCATCCATTAGCATAATATCGGGTGCAGTTAATAATGCACGTCCAATAGCCACACGTTGTTTTTCACCACCAGATAGCGTAATAGGAAAACGCGAAAGTAGATGTTCGATACCTAATAGATAAATAATTCTATCAAACTGTACTTTCATTGTTGGTGACATACCGTAAAGTAAATTTCCTTTTACGGTATAATGAGGAAATAGCCGTGCATCTTGAAATACATAGCCTACTTTGCGCTTTTCGGGTGGCAGATAAATTTTCTTCTCAATATCCACCAATGTGTGATTATTTAACACAATATGTCCTGAATCAGGTTTGGTTAAACCACCAATCACATTAATGAGCGACGTTTTACCTGCGCCAGATAAGCCAAATACCGCCGTGATACTTTCTGTTGGTAATTGAGTATTCACTTCCAGACACAAAGAGCCCAGTGTCTGTTTAAAATTCATCTCTAGCATACGCCCCCCAATCTTTTACGACCCCAACGAGTTAGCCACTCTGAAGCCATTAAAGAGACGAGCGCCAAAATAATTGCAATGACACATAAACGGGCGGCATCCATTTCTGCCCCCGGTGTTTCAATTAACGTATACATAGCCAAAGGGATCGTTCTGGTTTCCCCTGGAATATTGGAGACGAAAGTGATTGTGGCGCCAAATTCACCTAATGAGCGAGCAAAGGCCAATACGATCCCCGCAATAATGCCGGGCATAGATAATGGTAACGTTATAGTAAAAAAGACACGTAATGGTGATGCGCCTAATGTTCTTGCCGCTTGTTCCATACGTTGGTCGACAGCTTCTAGTGCTAGTCTAATTGCTCTTACCATCAGTGGAAATGCCACAACAGCTGAGGCAAGTGCCGCCCCTCGCCAACTGAAGGTAAAACTAAATCCAAACCAATTATATAGCCATTCACCAATAAATCCGCGTCTCCCCATGCTAATTAATAATAGATAACCAACAACAACGGGAGGTAAAACTAAAGGTAAATGAATAATGCTATCAAGCAATGATTTACCGGGAAAACGAACCCTAACTAATAGCCAAGCCATCAATATACCAAAAGGAAGACTAATTATTACTGCAATTGTCGATACCTTAAGGCTTAAAAGAATCGCTTGCCATTCGTATTCACTTAACATCTCCAAAAGTATAATTCCTAAAGTGGGCTAAAGCCGTATTTCTTAAAAATTTCTGCGGCTTGAGGTGTTTTTAGATAGTCATAAAAATCACGAACAGCTTTATTATCCTGTCCTTTTACAACTGCCATTGGATACTCAACAGGTTTGTGACTATCAGTTGGGAATACCCCAACCACTTTCACTTTGTCACTGGCAACAGCATCAGAGCCATAGACAATACCTAATGGTGCTTCATCTCGTTCAACTAATGCCATGCCGCTGCGAACATTATTAGTGCGTGCCATTTCCGGACTCACCACATCCCATGCACCTAAATATTCTAATGACTCTTTAGCATAGATACCAACAGGTACATGATCTGGATCACCCACAGCTAATTTTCCACCATTAAGTAAGGATTTCCATTTAGTATCCTTATTAATAACAACATTGTTTAATTTGCTATCTTTAGGGGCAATTAACACTAAGTCGTTACCTAATAATGTATGTCGTGAATCAGTCACCATTAAATTCTTATTAATAACATAATCCATCCACTGCTGATCGGCAGAAATAAATAGATTTGCAGGTGCTCCTTGCTCAATTTGGCGAGCAAGTGTTGAAGAGGATGCATAAGAAGCAACGACATCCGCTTGTTTTTCCTGTTTATATTGTGCCGAAATTTCATTAAGCGCATTAGTGAGAGAAGCCGCCGCAAATACCGTTATTTTTTCCGATGCCATACTTTGGCTCACTAAAGCAAAAGAGATAATCGCACCAGCCAGTAACTTACCTGATAATTTTTTCATGTTGAGTTCCACTTAAATAGGACAATAACCACGCTGTATATATCAAGATACAACGTAAAATGAAAGGATAAGTTGATTAAAATTGGTTATATATCAATAAATATAGCGATAAATAGGGAGACAAAAATGGCGATATCAATGGAGATAGAAATGCAATCAACAACGCGACAACTTGAAGTTAAATAGCTAACAGCTAAATACTCTAAATAATTCAAGGAATAGGGAGACAAAAGTAGAGATAGCAATGGAGATAGAAATTCAGTCAATACCGCGACAACTTGAAGTATGACGAGTATTTGAGGAGTATTTTAGGAGTATTAAAAACAGCCCTTCACAATAAAGGGCTGTTCTAAATAGAGGGGTAATTATGCTTTTTTATCAGCCTTTGACTGACTAGGTGAAATTAAGTTAAAAATCTCGCCTAAACCATAAATAATGCCCATGATAAGTACCATCACAACAGGTACCATCAAGAGAGCGAACCCTAAACTTTTCAATAATTCAAACATGATAACCTCTTTATCATGGTATATTCGGAAAGCCAGAGTTGGCATTTCTTCACGAATAACGAATAATAACGCTATAGTTGTATCTATTCTAGAGAATTATCGTTTTGTGTCGGCACAAAAAATGCGATAAACAGACAAACCAGAAGAAGCCTATCATTATGCAAGCAGAAATATTACTGACACTGAAACTTCAAGATAAGCTCTTTGCTGATCCACGCCGTGTTGCGCTGTTAAAACAAATTAAAGCAACAGGCTCAATTAGCCAAGGGGCGAAAATGGCGGGCATTAGTTATAAAAGTGCTTGGGACGCCATCAATGAAATGAATCAACTGGCTGACGAACTCCTGGTTGATAGAGCAACTGGCGGTAAAGGGGGTGGAGGCGCTACACTGACTCATTATTGTGAACGCTTACTACAACTTTATGATCTACTAGGACAAATTCAACAAAAAGCCTTTGATGTATTAAAAGACGATTCATTACCTTTAGACAGCCTTTTAGCGGCTATTTCACGTTTTTCGTTACAGACCAGTGCCAGAAACCAATTTTTTGGCACCATTATTGAACGCGATCACTTACAAGTACAACAACATGTTAATGTTCAGCTTGCTGATCAAAAAACGGTTATTCGCGCGGCGTTAACTGAAAAAAGCGCCGATCGTCTAAATCTTAAAGAAGGCAAAGAAGTACTCGTTTTAATTAAAGCGCCATGGGTCAATATAGAAAAAGGCGCCTCTGTAGCACAACAATATGACAATGCGCTATCAGGCACCCTAACCCAAATTGAAACGGGCAATGAAAATAGTGAATTAGTGGTAACGTTAGAAGGTGGACTAGAAGTGTGTGCGACTTGTTCTAACCAGCATGTTACACAACAAAAGCTACATATTAATGATACCGTAACAGCGTTATTTAATGCCGATCAGGTGATTATCGCCACATTATGTTAATTATTAGCATGATGGATTTTCAGTAAAAATAACACCATCACTTAATTGATATTTTAAAAATTATATTAAGTGATGGTTATATTTTAAAAATTGAATATGGAATAATTTTAGGTATTAATTAAATCTAATTTTGCACTATTCAAAATGGCCATAAAATCATCTAAATTAAATTTATGCTTCACATCTTCACTTAAATACCGACTATCATTAAAAAATTCAATTTCTATTTTATCCGCTCCACTATCTTTATTTAATTTACAAAGCATTTGTTTTTTATATGAAATTTCAACAGTAATATTCTTATATTTATTGTCACTTACAAAATCAATTTCAAAGTTAGAATCGATCATGAGTTATTACCTCTTTTAAGATCAAGAAAACCAGAAAAAGAACCATCTGCATTATATCGAACACCTTGCCCATTAGGTAATCTATATTCAATTCCACCTCTAGATAATTCGGTTTTAATTGTGGATGGGTTTTTCAATGATTTTTCTATAAATATCCTCAATTTAATTGGTTGGCCCATTCCATCGTAATTGATGTCGTAATTCATTAGGAACTAAATCAAATAACATTTTTATATACCTAACATTACCATCATATAATATACTTATTTTCGAACTGCATTTTTCAATATATGTTTTAGCTTGATAATTTAAAAATGAGATATCACTTTCATCAAAATCTTGACTAAGTATTTTTTTGGGTAAATTATGAATTAACTGTAACTCATAATAACAAGATTTATCTTTTGCTTTTGCTATCATTCCTCTGGACTGAATATTTCTTAATTGAGGTAAAATCCAATACATCATATCTATGTATATTTCATTTTTAGTCATATGCTATCACTTTATTTTTCTTGATCTACTATTGGTTTTATAGCAGTAATAGTTAGTTAAAATGTTATATTTATTTATAACACCTTGTATATATAACAAAAAATCACTTTATACATAGTATGAATAAAGTGATTTTATTTAATATCCATTTAAACTTTACAGCTAATACAACGTGTAAAAGCTTTTTTTATTGAAGCACCTAAAACCTCATCACTACAATTGGTTTTTAATGTAATAATTGCATTGTTAGGCATACTTTTACCAATCCAATGATCCAATCGTAAGTGATCATAAGGAATAATAGATATAATACCATCAGTCACATTCACATTACATAAGTTCATGTTTTTGAATAGTGTCGTTTTATTTTTATAATTACATTCTTTAATTATTTTTTTTACCCATTCAGAATATAATCCTTCGTTATTACGCATTTCATGATATTCAGATGAATTAGCATCTAATATTTCGCTTTGGATTAATGCATTTCTTGTAAAGAAACCCAAATCTGCATCAAATGGATCTTTGGATAAAACCTTATAACCTTTTTTAAAATCAATCAAATAAATACCGATTTTTGAAAGTGTTGTTATAATATAATAATCATTATTAAAATAGACACTTGCTCTTAAGGTATTTTTCTTTGATATAGACACTATTTATTCCTCAACTATTGTAATATTAACCTTAATATTTTTTGAAGATGCATTTTTAATAGAATTATTAATAGCATCCCATTGTTGTTTGGTTGTTCTTGCAGGAACACCTAATTCTAGAGTTTTTGATTTAATATCACTTGGTAAAATATCAACTCCTCCCTTTTTTTCTCCCGAATATTTATCTATAGTTGAAATATATGTATTTAGTGTATTTTCTATTGATTTTGGATTTTTAAGCCTTGATTCAGTTTGGGTATTTAATGTCTTTACACTAATATATTCATCTGTCTTATCATCATAATAGTCAAATGTTTTAGCGTTAAGATGTAATCGTTTCAGTCGTTTATTTGATAGCCCAATAAAATTTTCAAATGTCATTCCTTGCTCTGCTATTGTACCTTGGTACATCCATTTCATTGTGATTTTATTTCCTGATTTGTCAATAAAATAAATATCATTTCTTGGTATAAATTGCGTTTTATTGGCATTAAATCTAATAGGTCCATAAATTCTATTACCATTACGCTTAGTTATCGATGCTCCTAGTGCAATCACTGAAGTTAAATTTTCAAGTGTTACTTTATCCCATCCTGTAAAATCACTCGCATTTTCAATCCATTGATTTCTTGCAAAAATTTCACTATCTGTTAATTTATCAATTTCTGTATAAGTGAATAACTTAATATTTTCATAACCACTAAATAGTGGATAGTTTCCCCCAATCCTTGTTCTTTCTTTTGTTATCCAATAATCTGAAAGTAATGAATCTTCCTCATGTGTATGTGGGTATTTTTTCATTAAAGATTCATAATAATTTCTTTCTGATGAATTTAATGATTCCTGAGCAATACAATAAACTTTCCGACAAGATGCAGCTAATAAGCGTTCTAACTTATTTTTATCTCCATTGGCTAATTTATTAATTGCTTTTGTTTCTTCTAAATGAAGTTGTCTATTATAACGTTCTACTAATTCAGCCGAATTAGCCGCACTTATAACGCCCTCCGCTTTACCTGTTGCAACTAAACCAGCAAAAGCCCCCACCAAACGACTTTTTTGAGCTTGTTGTTCTCGCCACTGTTCTGTCTTAATTAAATTATCGTTGAGCGATATTGCCGCTATTTCTGCTGCCAAGGCGCCGGCTACTGCACCTGTTACACTGCCTCCTGCAATTTCAGCGCTCACTCCTGCAACAACAGAATGGCTTAAAACCTTTCCTGCATGCCCTAATATCGCACCGTTATCACCAATGAGATTGGCACCTTCAGCGTGAAATTGACTGCCGATATGGCTTAATAGCGCAGTTTTAAAATTATCAATAAAACTGCCACCTTGAATGGCTGTGCCCAGTGTAGAACTCACTACTGACTGTGAGGCAACGCGTTGAGCAACTTGAGTCCATGTGGCATTATCCGTC
The DNA here is from genome assembly GCF_001808035.1 of Proteus sp. HMSC14B05. Lineage (NCBI taxonomy): Bacteria > Pseudomonadati > Pseudomonadota > Gammaproteobacteria > Enterobacterales > Morganellaceae > Proteus > Proteus sp. HMSC14B05. The sequence continues at coordinate 68,050 of NZ_KV791986.1, forward strand.
GCAAGCAACTTGCCTGTTGTCGGTAATGTTCCCCCCTGTATTGCTTGATCCCAAACCATAAATTGGTCAAGACCTTGCAAGGTGCCTGCAACGGCCATACTGGTGACAATGGATTTCACCGTATCACTGCGACTTAAGGAGCCAAATGTTTTAGAAATATTGCCTTGATTTTCGGCTAAAGAGACCGCAGCTTGCGAAACTAAAGAAGCAAAACCGGCTTGTGCCGCAACTGATGCCGTTGACGCAACCCCCGCAGAGGCTCCTGCAGCAATAGTTGCATTACTTGCCATTCCTCCTATTGAGGCAGCTGTTGCCGTACCATAAGTTGCAACCCCTACCGCGATGGCAATAACCGCACCAACAACTGGATTTAACTGCTGGGTTTTATCATCCCAACTGGAATAAGTGTCTTTCACTAAATTCCAATTAATATTTTCTTGACGTTGGAGCGCATTAAGCCAAGCATATTCTGGTGTGTTACTTAAGGCAGTTAATGCCTGCTCTAAAGATTGCTCTTTTTTGGCTTTAATATCTGCAGATATGCCTTTTGGCGCATCAATAGTCAGCTTTCCGCCAATATAGAGTTCAGGTAATAGCCATGTTCCCTTGGTGTATCCCTGATTACGTTGAGTGATATATATATCTTTTGAACGAGTAATAACTTGTTTAAAAGCAGTATCTTTCACCGCTTTAAAATTAATGCCTCCTGTTTTACTGGTTAATTTGGCATTCTTTGCTGTCTCTAATTTGCTTGCTTCTAAAGTGATATCATCTTTAGCAATTAAATTAATATCGTCATTAGCAATAAACTCGGTAACTTTATTCGTTGTGTTATTAAATGTTTTGGTATATTTCTTTTTAGTCGCACACAGTGTCCACCAATTACATTTTTTCTTTTCTTCTTCATAGTAACTGGATTCTTCCATTGCCTGTGCATAAAGAAATCCACCTTTAGCAGCAATATCCATCTTTTTATTAGCAGCCAATTGAGAGGCCTGAAATAAAATACTGCCCTCAGATAATAGTGTTAGATGATTACCGCTATTAATTTCAGTACTGACTTGTTTACGAAGTTCTTCTAACTCTGAGTCCGACTCTTTACGAAAATGTGTTCTTACTGATCCCAATTGGATATTGCCACCACTGGAAATAGCAATATCCCCCTCTGATTTAAGTGAACTTCCTTCTGTTGTGAGTGAGCCTGATGATGCAATAGAAATACCTTTATTTCCCATAATGGATGTGGTGGCATATTGAATGTCTTGCGCATCTTCGTGGGGATCTTTGATGGCGGAATAAGCATTTGCACCCAGTTTTATATTTCTACCCGCTAATACAATAACTTTATCTTTTGAATTTAATACTGTTGAACTTAAATCAATATCACGCGCGGCATTTAAAATAAGGTTATTATCTGAAAATAATTTAGATTGTAGTTGGGGGTAATGAATATCACTGAAAAAAGGAGCGGCTTCTTTTATTAATTTTGAGGCAAGAAAAATATCTTGTCCTGCATTAAAAGTTATTTCTTTGTTACTATAATATTTTATTCCCTGACTAACAATATCTTTACCAGCCATCAAGCTTATATTATTCTTACTTTTCCAAAGCCCCATATTAAATAAAAACGCTGGAATATATTGTTCATCTCTAAAAGTTGGCATTAGATTGAAAAATAAAGACTCATCACGTTTTATTTTAATATTCTCTAATGCTGATAAACTTTTTTCATTTGATTCATTAATTATTACATTTGAAATATAAATGTTTTTACCTGAATAAAAGTCTATTTTTTCAGACACATCAATAAATGGTGCCTTAATGCTATTCAGAGTATAAGAGGCTATAGGGCTAAATGAATAATTAATATCTCCATTCTTAGTTATGATGGAAAAATGCTTTGCCGTTACATCTATATTTTCAGAATTAACATTATCAATTGCTGTTAAATTTATAATATCACCAGATAATAAATTTGAATTACTTATATTTATATTTTTATTAGCAATAACAGATAAAGAGTTACTTGATTTTAAATTTAATGAGATATTTAAATTATTAGCATTTAATAGTATATTTTTAGCTAATATAGTACTTTCAAAATCAGATATTCTTCTATACTTTTTAATTTCTTTTTCTAAAAATGGAAATTTACGTTCTAACGCTATACTATCTTTAAAATCTAAAACTAAATTATTACCTGCTTTTATCATATATTCAGAAGCACTATCTACAATAAATTCATAATGACTTCCAGTTTTAGTAAAGGGAATAAAATGAACTATTTTTTGAAATTTAGTTTCATCAATATTATATTTATTTACATCATCTCGATAAAAAATATGAGCATTATCATGAGAATAAAGATCCCATTTATTAAGGTGTCCAAACCGATAATAGTATACTTTTGCATTGTTTCCCGTTGCGATAAGATCATTAGTTGCAAAAATATCAGATTGGGTATTAAAAAACTCGTTAGATTGTATATATAAATTTTTACCAGAATAAATAACACTAGGAACATACTTTTTATTCTTTTCAAATAATGAGCGTTCTACATTAACACCTCCATTATTTTTTAAATCTAATATATCAAACCACTTTTTATCAGAGAGTTCTTTTAATTCAGCAAGTAAAATAATTATAAGGAAATTATTCGTAGGACTATTGTAAGGATGAAGAAAATGAGTACCTATATTTATAGACGATGTAGAATCAGGCTCTTGCTTTATTTCTTTAAATAAAGGAGTAATAGATTCATTAACCAATTTCTTGGTTCTAATAATCAAATCACCCTTTTCTGTTTTTATGGTGGCTGATTGATTTTCAATTAAACTACTTGGTTCACCCTGTGCATTTTTTTGTATCCATAAATTATCTTTTGCTTGAATAAGCGCTTTTTCACCTTTATTAGTGAATTTATCTACGAATAAACGCATATCCTTTTCTGCGATAATATCACTATGATTCGTTAGCGTATTAGTTGCTAATGTAATATCTCTTTGCGCTTTTAAGCTGGCATTACTATTCATTTGTAGCGCTTTGCTACTAACATTAATATCTTGCTCAGATTGAATATTGCCATTAAAGGTAATTTTGCCATCAACTGTTAAATTGATACTATTTTGTTTTGTTTGAATATCAGTTAAATTAACACCGACCCCCTTTTCTGTGCTAACTAAGCGTATTTGATTGGCATACATTCCACCCAATGCTTTTGTATCAATAGCGACGGTCGGTTTTACACCTTCTCCATTAATGCTATTTACTGTCCCTTTGCCGAAATCAATATGGTTATTCCCTTGCATTAAAGAGAGATTTTTAGCATTTATCTTTCCATTTATTTCAATACTACGACTAATAATATCGGCATAATTTTGCAAATCGGCATTCATACCTTGCTTACCAATAACAATACTGCCTTTTTTTACTTCTAGTGCCGAATAGGTACCTTGAGGGCTAAATTGAGGCTTTCCCGTCGTGAGAGTAATTGATGGAGTATTAATAAATGAGCAACCATCACAACTAATTCCATTAGGATTAGCAATTAAAACATCCGCTTGTTGTCCTGCAACTTCTAATTTACCTAATAACTGTGAACGACTATTACCGACAACTTCATTAATAATTAAATTAGCCGTATTACCTTTTAAATTTTTATTAGCAGATATTTTTTTTGCTAATTGACTATTAGCATCAACTTGCGAATTATTAAGTACTGCCCCCTGTTTATTAACATTAAAGACATTAAACCTATTATGAGAAACACCACTGTCATTAGGTGTTGCAATATTAATAATAGGAATATTATTTTGCTGGTTTATTGTTATCGTTTTATCAGATGAAGTAATGACAGAGCCCCAAGCAGGATGCAATGGGTAAATAGCGGTTAAATAAATAACACAATAGCTTATTAAACGCTGTTTTCGCGAAATATCCTTTTTATGCATAAAAAATTCCTTATTTAAAGAGCAAAAGAAATTGACCAAGATAAAGACCATTGGTTAGCATTTGACCACTTTGGATAAATGAATGGTTTGTTTATCAATAGTTGTGAAGAAAAAGGGGAACGATAAAATGAAAGCCCCATAGCGCCAGCTAATAAAGACTGCTGCTTTGTTTCATATTGATCAGAATAGATAACGCCATAATCAACAGCTGTAATAAAACGCCATTGACCTAAAAATGAATTTATCCATGGTGTATTAATTTCATTACGCCAATAAAGTCCTCTATTGGCACTAAGCTTATTTTGTTTAGCACCACGAACTGCATTTAATCCATCTATGGTTATTTTTTCCACACTATAAAGATTATCAGATGTATATTGACCATAAAAAGACGTAATATAGGAGACAGAGTAAGGAAATAAATATTGATAATGTATATTTAGACTCAATTTTCTATAGTGGCTTCGGGGTGAGTTTTCAGCAATATAATCAGGTGATGCCCCAAAAAAAGACAACCCAATTTCTGCTGATGGATTAATAGATAAATAACCTGATGTCAGATTAAAATGATATTGAGGGGCTAATGATAATGATGTTAATGTTGGGCTATTGATTAATATCGGCTGTTTGGCTAATTCCGTTCTTACTTTTTTATGCTTTAATATGCCTTTTAATATTATCTTCTTCTTACTATCCCGATAAAGTAAACGACTAATATCAACTTGCTGATTAGTATTTATACTTTTATAGATATATTGATTACTATAACTTTTAATAAAATGAGAAGAACGGTTATAAGATAACTGATATTGATAAAACCAATAGCCATAGGGAATGTTTATACTCGCTGTATAGCCTCTATAATAATGTGAATGTAATAAATCTGTATTACTGTTTAAGGAGAGATCCCACTGCTCTCCAAATCCAAATAACGAATCTATTGTTGTGGTATTCGTCAGTAAAATTTCACCTGTTGCTTTTGAACCTGAATTATCAATAGTAAGTTGATTTCTGAAAGGATGCGTTTTGTTTTTCTTATAAATAAAAATAGTCGAGTATCCTATCCTGTCACTAGGTTGAATATCTAATCTATATTGTGATGTTGTTAATCGATTAAGTTGTTCAAGCCCATGCTCTAACTCACGTAAATTAAGTCGTTTATCTTGATATGAAGGAAATAGAATATCAACCATGGGAGAAGTCATGTTATCAATAAAGATTGATTTTATCTTTCCTTCAATTACGTTAATGGTTAATTGATGATTTGAGAGATCTTGATCGGCAATAAAAGCTTGTGAAGTAATATAGCCTTTTTCAATATACGCATTAGTCATTGATTTAATGATATGTTGCATATCACTTAATGTTAAACATTTATTTATATATTTAGATATTAATTCTTTTTGTGCCTTATTAGTTAATAAACCATTCCTTTCTATTTTTATTTCATTAATTAAGAAGCAATTATTTACATTATTATTTATTTCTGCAAAAGTTATCTTACTTATCGTTAATAAAAATAGCGCCATTAATCCTAATAAATAGTTAATACATTCCCTTTTAATGTTATTCATATAAACGAGTCCTTATGTTTTTATTAAAATAACATAAATAATCTTGCCCATCTTTTATCTTTTTTATTCTCTCTGCACTATTTTTACTTAAGCGATCAGCAACAAATATTGACAAGTTTTAATTAAACCGATATTGGTAAGTATTCTACTTGTAATAAAAATAAGGATAATAATAATGAAGTACTTGCAACTCACAAAAACACAGTTTCGCTTAAGTGATACACTCTGCTTGCATATCGATGATTTAACTATCAATGAAGGAGAAAGTTGGGCATTCGTTGGTAGCAATGGTAGTGGTAAAACGGCGCTCGCTAATACATTATGCCAAGAGGGGATTTTATTATCGGGTGAGCTTATTAATAGGTTTACTCGTCCGATTAATCTCTCTTTTGAAAAATTACAAAAAATGATAGAGGAAGAGTGGCTGCGTAACAATACAGACTTATTAAGTGAAGATGAGGATGATACGGGATTAACCGTGGCTCAGGTGATCCAAATGCAGGTAAAAGATAATGATCGCTGCCTGTTATTAGCAAAACAATTTGGTATTGATGCACTTTTATCAAGGCGTTTTAAATATCTTTCAACGGGAGAGTCTCGTAAGGTACTGCTTATTCAGTTATTGATGAATAAACCTGATCTATTAATTTTAGATGAACCTTTTGATGGTTTAGATATTGACTCTCGTCGTACATTAAGTGAGTTACTTTCATCACTACATCAACAAAAGCTAACGATTGTTCTTATTTTAAATCGCTTTAATGATATTCCTGATTTTGTGCAAAATGCTGGCTTATTGATTGACTGTAAACTCGTGGCACAAGGTAAAAAAAGTGATATTTTATCAGACTCAGTAATTGCGCAATTATCTCACAGTGAAACACTTGAAAATCTGATCTTACCCGCCTCAGACTCCGTTGATGCAGTTCCTACCTTACCACCAACGCTTTCCCCTATTATACTTAAGGATGGCGTGGTCAGTTATAATGATAAACCTGTGCTCCATCACTTAACCTGGGAAGTTAAACCACAACAACATTGGCAAATATTAGGTCCTAATGGCGCAGGAAAATCGACCTTATTAAGCTTAATCACAGGAGATCATCCTCAGGGCTATAGCAATGATTTAACACTATTTGGTCGTAAAAGAGGCAGTGGTGAAACCATTTGGGAGATCAAACGCCATATTGGTTATGTTAGTAATGCCTTACATCAAAGCTATCGCGTCTCTTCAAGTGTGAAAAATGTGATTATTTCTGGTTTTCATGACTCTATTGGTATTTATCAAGCCGTTACCGATAAACAGCAAAAATTAGCGGATGAATGGCTAACACTAATTGGTTTAACTGCACTCGCTAACCATCCTTTTCACTCACTTTCATGGGGACAACAGCGTCTAGTATTAATTGTAAGAGCATTGGTTAAACACCCGACATTATTGATCCTCGATGAACCACTACAAGGATTAGATACAACCAATAGACTATTAGTACAGCGCTTTATTGATATCATGATAAGCCATAGCAATACTCAACTACTGTTTGTCAGTCATCATCAAGAAGATGCACCTCACTGTATTACCCATCAACTGATTTTTATTAAAGAAGGAGATATCTATCGTTACCAACAACAACCCTGTTAACTAGATATAGGCTATTTTTAAGGTAAGATACATCATCACACTGAAGAAAAGGGTATTTGTTATCGATAGATGGCGATGATTTTAACGATAGATTTAGAGAGCATATTTTTTACTGATAATTATCCAGAATCGGCTTTTCGTTTCTTTTCACCGATCCCGTTAAATTAATAGCTTGATCGATTAAGCAAAAGGTGTAATAACTGTGTAATATTTCATCAAACAATCGTCATTTTTGACATAATCCCCCTAGTTTTGTTAGTTATGTTTGGCGTTCTTGTTGATGATCCATATAATGATTGCAGTCCTGATTTTAAACTTATATTAAGAAAGTAATTATAGGAGTCTAAACTATGGCAGTAACTAAGCTTGTGCTAGTTCGACACGGTGAAAGTGTATGGAACAAAGAAAACCGTTTTACAGGCTGGACTGACGTTGAATTGTCAGATAAAGGCCGTAATGAAGCGCAAGAAGCAGGTAAACTGCTGAAGGCTGAAGGTTTTACTTTTGACTACGCATATACTTCTGTACTAAAACGTGCAATCCACACTCTGTGGAACATTCTTGATGAAGTTGATCAACAATGGCTGCCAGTAGAGAAAAGCTGGAAACTAAACGAACGTCACTACGGTGCATTACAAGGCTTAAACAAAGCTGAAACAGCTGAAAAATACGGTGACGAGCAAGTTAAACAATGGCGTCGTGGTTTTGCGGTTACCCCACCAGAGTTAACTAAAGATGATGATCGCTTCCCAGGTAAAGATCCACGTTATGCATCTTTAACTGAAGCTGAACTGCCATTAACAGAAAGCTTAGCGTTAACTATCGACCGTGTAACACCATATTGGGAAGAAGTCATTAAACCTCGCGTTGCTTCAGGTGATAAAGTGATTATTGCCGCTCACGGTAACTCACTGCGCGCTCTGGTTAAATACCTAGACAATATGAGTGAAGAAGAAATTCTTGAACTGAATATCCCAACAGCAGTACCTTTAGTTTACGAATTTGATGAAAATATGAAACCAATCAAACGTTACTACTTAGGTAATGCAGAAGAAATCGCAGCAAAAGCCGCGGCTGTTGCTAACCAAGGTAAAGCAAAATAATTTTACTTTTACTTTGAATTAGATAAAAAAAATGCCACTTTTGAGTGGCATTTTTATTAATAAAAACAGACTATTATGATTTATTACGACGAGTAGCGACTGCATCGGCTAATTGGCGTAATAACGTTTCTGTATCATCCCACCCAATACAAGCATCTGTGACACTTTTACCGTATACCAAAGGTTCACCACTTTCTAATGATTGATTGCCCTCTTCTAAATGACTTTCAACCATTACACCAATTAAAGCTTTTTCTCCTGCGCTAATTTGTTGGCAAATATCGGCACCAACCTCCATTTGTTTCTTAAATTGTTTACAGCTATTGGCGTGGCTAAAATCAACCATAACATTTTGGGGTAATCCTGCTTTTTTCAGACCTTCTTTTACGGCAGCAACATGTTCTGCACTGTAATTAGGCTCTTTACCGCCCCGTAAAATAATATGGCAATCTTTATTCCCTGCAGTACGAACTATCGCTGAGTGACCCCATTTAGTTACTGATAAGAAACAGTGTGGAGAGCCTGCAGCATTGATGGCATCAATCGCCACTTTAATTGTGCCATCTGTGCCATTTTTAAAACCAACAGGACAAGATAGTCCGGAGGATAATTCTCTATGCACTTGAGATTCTGTTGTTCGAGCACCAATAGCTCCCCAACTCATCAAATCAGCGACATATTGTGGGGTTATCATATCTAAAAACTCGCCAGCCGTTGGTAATCCACTATCATTGATGGTTAATAGCAAACGACGAGCAATGCGTAATCCTTCATTAATATCAAAGGTACAGTCCATATGTGGATCATTTATCAGCCCTTTCCAACCGACTGTGGTACGTGGTTTTTCAAAATAAACTCGCATCACAATTTCAAGTTTATCTTTCAGCTCTTCTCTTAATAAATTTAAACGCTGAGCATATTCCAGTGCCGCGTTAGGATCATGAATAGAGCAAGGCCCAATCACCACTAATAGGCGATCATCTTTTCCAGCAAGGATTTGATGAATAGCTTCACGGGCATGACGAACTGTAAACGCCGCATTGTCAGTGGCTGGAAACTTTTCCAATAATGCCACTGGCGGTAAAAGTTCATTGATTTGTGTTATTTTAAGATCATCATTCTGGTAATTCATTCCCGTGTTCCACTCTATTATTATCTAGTCAATATGATTTCTGTTTCTTCAATCTAACCATTCGTTTTCTCTCTGTAAACACCCTTAAGAGCCTAAACAGCCCATGACGATAGATAACAAAAACATCGAAAACAAGTAATAGCACCATTAAGTAAAATAATGATTTGAAATTGCCTAGAATAGAAGAATAAACACAACGAATAGCAAGGCTGGAGAGAAATATAACTCTACCAGCCTTTTTTATTATGAGAGATAATTATTTTTATTTGAATGCTTTGCTGATTTGATCCACAAACGAGAGCCATTAATAGCGATAGCCAATAAGATGATATATTCAATAGACATGGCATAAACACCCTGTTTATAAAATATAACAATACTAATGACATTAATAACAGACCAAATTAACCAGTTTTCTACCAATTTGCGTGTCATTAAGATCATAGCCACAATGGAGAGTACCGTCATTGTTGAATCCCAGAATGGGTAAGCATCTGGCTCGATAGCAGGTGTGGCTAAATTTGCCCCGAAGACATTTAAGATATCAACAGCAATAACTGCTAAATAGCCAAAAACGGTATCAATATTAAACGTTAGCGCAATAATGGCAGCAATGGAGACAATGATTAATACGATTTGTTGGCCCGGCTTTAACCAACGTATTTTCAATTCTGCTTGTTCAAAATCATTCACTCTACTCCATGCATACCAACCATAAATATTGGCAGCAAAGAAGAAAATTTGTAGCAGTAGACTGGCATATAACTGGATCTGGAAAAAAATAATGGCGAATAAAGTGACATTAATTAACCCAAATAAATAGTTAATGATCTTTTCCTGGCTCGCAAGCCATATACATAATAATCCAGCAATAGTCCCTATAGCTTCAATCCATGAGAGTGGATAGCCTTCTTTTCCTAATGGAATATTGACTAAAATATTATTGATACTAAACCAACTAATGACATCCATTTGACAACCCCGACTTAATCATAGAAAAAACAAATAAAATATGGGTTATTGCGACATTGTTGCAAAGTGATAAAGATATATATACATTCCTATCAATGATAGCACTTAGTTTAAAATATTAAACAAAATGCCATTTATTTACCATAAAAAACAAAAAGTGTTTTATATAATAAATATGCTATTTTTTTATTCATACTTACAACAAATAACTTTATCTACTATAACAACTAGAGAGAAATATGGAGCCAATCACCCGCTTAATCGATCGCATGTTATCTTTTGCATTACTTGATCCTCGAATTGAGGCTGTGGTATTAACAGGCTCAGTGGGTCGTAATAAGAAGATAGACAGCTATTCTGATATTGATATAGAGCTTATTGGTCACGGTGCGACTGAGCTAGCAAAAAACCAACATTGGCTATCACAATTTGGTAAACACCTCGTCTCTTTAGCAACAGAATGTGAAGATCCGAACGGCATTCGCTGGCCAATCTATTTGCACGTATTAGCTCAAGGCCGAAAAATGGATATTTTGATGGCAGAGCCTGAAAGAATTATCAATATGAAACAAAATGGTCTAAGTCCAGTTTATCAACGAGGCTATCGTGTTTTACTTGATAAAACAGGTTTATGTGACCAACTTCCAGAAATTAGCACTGTAACTCCCCCAGCCCTTTCCATAGAGCAAGCTGATGCCTTGGCTCAAGAGTTTTGGTTTGAAGCCACACAAATCGCTATAGCTATCTTACGTAATGAATTTTGGTTCGCTGAATATCGTATGAGTGATATAAGGGAATGGTTGATCCGTTTACTAGAGCAAGTTGCTCTGCAAACATCAATACAAGATGTCTGGTACCAAGGCAAAAACTTACGGGAGTGGTTACCTAAGTTTTATTCATTACGTTCATTAGAAAGCACACTGGCCATGAGTACCCCTTATGAAGCAGCGGCTGCATTAAGTATTATCATGGCTTTTTTTATTGATGCATCAAAGCGTTTTGGTTTGTCGATAGAAAAGGCAACACAAGCACAAATACTCATTAGCGATTGGTTTATTGATAATGAACTATTAACTGAAAATGAATATTACCAAATAACCACTTCCATTATTTGTCATTATCCAACTTAAGTGAGATCAGATAGTTTTTTCAGCAATGGAGAAGCTATCTATTTACATCCTCTATTTGAGTACTCGAGTAATAAATACAAAAACGAGTTATAGAGAGCATTTTTAGATAGAATGAGAATGGCGTGTGATAAAAGACTAGAAAAGCATATTGAAATGGTGGGTCGTGGGCGACTCGAACGCCCGAC
>NZ_KV791986.1:79757-154472 GCF_001808035.1 Proteus sp. HMSC14B05
CAACTGCTCTACCGACTGAGCTAACGACCCATTTCATAAAATGGTATGTAAATTCGAAAATGGTGGGTCGTGGGCGACTCGAACGCCCGACCAATTGATTAAAAGTCAACTGCTCTACCGACTGAGCTAACGACCCGTTTCGAACTCGCCACATTCTCTGTGGCAACGGCGGGTAATAATACTGATTTAATGTTATTGTGCAACGTTTTTTTTCAAAAAAACATTCAAACGCTGAAAAAACAATCAGTTAACCCCGAAAATGTAACATTCACATTACGGGGCCAATAATTATAGTGCTGCTAACTGCTTTTGTGCTAATTTTGCACCAGCACTGTTTGGATATTGCTTAACCACTTGTTGATAAATAGCTTTCGCATTATCCTTTTGCCCTTTCTCTTGCATAATAAGCCCTATCTTATAAAAGGCCTCACTTGCTTTTTGAGATTTTGGATAATTTTTCACAACAATAGCAAAAGTACTCGCAGCCTGATCTTTATTACCTTTTAGATAATACATTTGCCCCAACCAAAATTGAGCATTTGATTGATAGCTAGACTTCGGATAACTTTTAATAAAGTTGTTTAATGCAACAATTGCCTTATCGTAATCTTTTGAATTCAATACAATATCAATTGCCGCGTTATAATCGGCTTTTTCATCACCTGTTGACGACGAACTCGTACTTGTATCAGATGTTGAAGGTACATTGCCACCCGTTGAAGCCTCATCCGTTGTTGGTGCTGAGTTGCCACCATTTAGGCTATCTAATTGTTGATAGATATTACGTTGACGCTCTACAACTTGGTTTAACTGGTATTGATTTTCCTGAATTTGACCACGCAACATATCAATATCGCGTTGAGAATCTGCGAGTTGTTGCTGTAATTGGGTCAAAAGCTGACTATGAGCATTAGAGATACGCTCAAGTTGGGCGAGTCGTTCATCAGTAGAGCCTGAACCGATATTACTGATTGGCGCTTGGGCAATAGCGGCTACAGGAGCCGCTACGCCAACCAGTAACAACAGACTCATCAATAAAGGTCTGAAGTTACTGTTGTTCATGCCGTTCTCTTAGTAAACCAGTACTGCACGACGGTTTTTCGCATAAGCGGCTTCGTCATGACCCAGTACAGCAGGTTTTTCTTTACCGTAAGATACGATTGATAATTGATCAGCTGATACGCCTTTACCTTGCAGATACATTTTAACTGCGTTTGCACGACGTTCGCCTAACGCGATGTTGTATTCTGGAGTACCACGTTCGTCAGCATGACCTTCGATAGTAATGCGTACTGAAGGGTTAGCACGCAGGAATGCAGCGTGAGCATCTAACAGTTGAGCATATTCTGAAGTAACGTCATATTTATCAAAACCGAAGTAAACAATGTTAGTTTGTTTCAGTTGTTCTAATTGCTGACGTGCTAATTCTTCAGCAGTAGGGCCTTGCTCAGTAACAGGTACATTGTTGCTTGTATCTGTTTGATCGTCGTTTTTGTTTGAGCTACATGCTGCAACAGCAACGAGTGGTAATGCTAACATCAACCCTTTAAACACTTTGTTTAATTGCATCTCTAATTGTTCCTTTATTTGTTTGCCATACATAATTCTTATGCATCACATAAACGGAGACCAGGCAGGTGATTTAACCTGACCATCAGTCGCCGGAAGACGCGCTTTGAAACGTCCATCAGTCGATACTAGTCGCAAAATGGTTCCTAAGCCTTGAGTGGAGCTATAAATAACCATAGTGCCGTTAGGCGCGATGCTTGGCGTTTCATCCAGAAACGTATCTGTTAAATATTGAACAGCATTCGTTTCTAGATCCTGCTTAGCGATATGTTGCCTACCGCTTTCAGAACTCACCATAACTAAGAAACTACCATCAGGACTTACTGCAGGATTTTGGTTTTGTTTTCCTTCCCAAGTAATACGTTCTGGCGTTCCTCCGTTAATATTAATTTTATAAATTTGAGGACGTCCGCCTTGATCCGAAGTATAGACCAAAGTCTGTCCATCAGGCATCCAAGTCGGTTCTGTATTATTACTTCTACCATTGGTTACCTGTGTCATATTGCCACTGGCTAAATCCATTACATAAAGATTTAGACTACCGCTTTTTGACAGTGCAAAGGCTAATTTAGAGCCATCTGGAGAAAAAGCAGGTGCCCCATTATGTCGAGGGAAAGAAGCGATTTGACGCACTTCCCCCGTTGCTAATGTCTGTACAACTAAAGCAGATTGACCACTTTCAAATGTGACATATGCTAGTTTAGCACCATCAGGAGACCAAGCGGGTGACATTAATGGCTGTGATGAACGATAAACGCGATCTTGATTAAATCCATCATAGTCAGATACACGTAATTCATATGGATAAGCGCCACCATTAGTCACAACGACATAAGCAATACGGGTACGGAACGCACCACGAATGCCAGTTAATTTTTCAAAGATTTCATCACTGGCGGTATGAGCAGCATATCGTAACCATTTATTGCTGATTTTATACTCACTTTGCGCTAAAACCGCTCCCGGAGAGCCAGCAACATCAACTAGTTGATAGCTAACAACATATTGACCATCTGCCGAGGGCTGAACACGCCCTACAACCACTGAATCAATACCTAATGCTGTCCAGAGTGCAGGTTGAACCTCAGAAGCGGTAACGGGTTGTTGAGGCAAACGATTCATATCAATAGGGTTAAATTTACCACTATTTCGTAAGTCAGCCGCAATCACTCCAGCAATATCTTCTGGCATTTGACCTGTGCCTTCCCATTTAAAAGGAACAACACCAATAGGGCGTGCAGTATTCACCCCTTGTGTAATTTCAATGCGAACTTCTGCATTAGCGAGCGTTGTAACGCATAATATCAAAAGTCCGAAAATAACATTTAATGCCTGCTTCATCATGTCTCCCTTTTATTATTGCGGTTATTGCGCAATAACGCACAGAATAGTAACAAACGCTTTTAAACAACACCATACAACACATCAATAACATTCTAAAATAGAGATAAATTAATGTATGTTTTCCTACTATCAGACAGTTTTATGGCTTAAACTCAATTGTTGGTGATTTTACTTGTTCGTAAATATCTTTCGGTGGCTTAGGCAATGTTGCCATTTTAGCCGCTTGTAATGCAACTTGGCATAAAGCCGGATCACCACCTACCGCTTTTGCACTTACTAACATACCGTCTGGTGCAATACTTATTTTAAGGTCACATTTACGACCTTTATATAAATCAGAATCAAAAAACTTCTGTTCGATGGCAACTTTTACTTGCCCAGTATAGCGATCAATGCCCGCAGCATTTGCCCCAGAGCGATTACCACCACCTTGACCTGCTGCAGAAGCCCCCGATTGTTTATCGCCTTGAGCAACTAATCCATCGAGTAGACTATCAACCGCTTTACTTTGTTGCTGTGCAGCGGCTTTCGCTTTAGCTTCCGCTGCTGCTTTGGCTTTAGCTTCTGCGGCTGCTTTCGCTTTTGCATCAGCCTCTGCTTTCGCTTTCGCATCGGCTTCAGCCTTCGCTTTTGCCTCAGCTTCTGCTTTTGCCTTCGCTTCTTCTGCTTTCTGTTTCGCTGCTAATTCTGCTTGTTTCTTCGCTTCTGCCTCTGCTTTGGCTTTCGCATCAGCTTGCTCTTTTAAAATACGATCGCGTTCAGCTTTAGCTTGTGCGGCAGCTTCTTCAGCCTGCTTTTGCTCTTCTTTCGCTTTAGCAGCGGCGGTGGCCGCTTCACGACGTTGAGCTTCTGCAGCCTCTTTTGCTTGCAAACGTTCCACTTCTAACGCTTTTAAACGTTCTTGTTCTTTAATTTGTTGTTGGCGTAGCTCTTCTTCTTGTTGCTGCGCCCGCGCTTTACGTTCTTGTTCTGCTTTTTGGACATTAGCTTGTTGCGCCTTTTGCTGATTATACTCTTGTACTACCGCATTAGGGTCAACCATAATAGCATCAATAACTTGCCCATCAGATCCACCGCCACCGCCTAAATTCCATTTCTGAGTTAACGATCCCCAGATAAGCAAAGCGATGATCAGTAAATGCAAGACAGTAGACAAGATAACTGAACCGCTCAATTTACTTCGGATTGGTTTCGTCTTCTTTCCCACGCTATTATCCAAACTTATTTCAGCCTACTAAAGAGGCTGAGTCATTAAACCGACAGACTTAACACCCGCTTGACGTAACATGTTGAGTGCTTTAATTATCTCATCATAAGGAACATCTTTAGCGCCACCAATAAGAAAGACCGCTTTCGGGTTTTTTTCTAATTGTCGTTTTGCTTCAGCCATAATCTGTTCTTGAGGTAAAAGCTCTAAAACCTCTTGTTCAACACGGATATTATATTGCCCCACTCCAGCAACTTCGACAATTACAGGCGGGTTATCACTGGTTGAAACAGTCTGTGTTTCTGTTGCTTGTGGAAGATCAACCTCAACACTTTGTGAAATAATTGGCGCTGTTGCCATAAAAATCAGCAAAAGCACCAATAACACATCAAGCAAAGGTACTATATTAATTTCTGATTTTACGCCTCGGCGGCTACTGCGACCTCGTGCCATCAGCTCTCTCCTTTTGCGTTAACTATTTCTTTTCTGCGGAGACAAAAGCTTGGCGATGTAAAATCGTCAGGAACTCTTCCATAAAGTTATCGTAACTTTGTTCCAACTTATTTACACGTTGCGTAAAGCGGTTATAAGCCATAACTGCGGGGATGGCCGCAAATAAACCAATGGCTGTTGCAATCAACGCTTCAGCAATACCGGGTGCCACCATCTGTAAAGTTGCCTGTTTAACGCTACCTAAAGCGATAAATGCATGCATAATCCCCCATACCGTACCGAATAAGCCAATATAAGGACTAATTGACCCCACCGTACCTAAAAAAGGAATATGCGTTTCTAAGGACTCTAATTCACGATTAAATGAAACACGCATTGCACGGGAAGCCCCATTAACAACGGCATCGGGTGCATGAACATTCGCTTGATGTAGTCGTGCAAACTCTTTAAAACCAGAATGAAAAATTTGTTCTGCCCCTGATAACTCGTCACGACGAGCTTGGCTTTCTTTATATAGACGAGCCAAATCAGTGCCTGACCAGAATTTATCTTCAAAATCTGCCGCTTCACGATCTGCTGCATTCAATACTTTCGTACGTTGAATAATGATCGCCCATGAGGCAATAGAAAATCCGATTAATAACAACATGATCAACTTAACTAAAAGCCCCGCTTTTAGAAAGAGATCGATAACATTCATGTCAGCCACTACTTAAACTCCGCGATAATGGACTTAGGAAGCCCTACAGGCTTCATTTTTAATGAATCAACGCAGACAACTAATACATCTGCCCTACACAGTACCACACCATCTTGATTGATAAGCTTTTGAGAAAATGTCATTGATGCACCACGTAATGTAGTAATTTCACTTTCTACTTTCAGAAGCTCATCAAGCCGTGCTGGCGCAATATAGTCAATGGTTAATTTACGCACAACAAACGCAACATGATCATACTCCCGTAAATCATGCTGATAAAAACCTTTTTCTCTGAGTAATTCTGTTCTTGCACGTTCAAAATATTTTAAATAACTGGCATGATAGACCACACCACCGGCATCAGTATCTTCGTAATAGACACGAACTGGCCAAAGAAACCGCATAATTCCGTCCTTACATTCCTTGAGTAATCCCATAAATAATTAAGCTATAGATTTGTTAACTATACTTAAGAGGTGCCTCTAAGGGAATCATAGTAACGTAAAGAATAGAAAACACCGTTTTCAGACGCCAATCATAAACTCTTCTTTGCAACACGCAATATGCTTTAGCGCCTGAATAGAAAAAATATTTTTATTAGTTCAGCATTAAAATGCTTGCTAATTAACAATTAATAGTTTAGCACTCTGATTCAAACTTTTTCCCAACCAATAAAAAAACCAGTCTTATTACTGGTTTTTTATTAAAATCAATCAATTATCTAATACAGGTGTTTCATGCAAGTAATACCACTGCCATTGATAATTTAGAGACGTGCGTCTCAAAACCACCACAGATTGACGGGTGAGAATCTTCTTATTTTCATAATGCGTTTCACGATAGCTCACCGTTGCCCAATGTTCAGATTGGTAAATAATGTTATAGCTATCTGTTTCAATCCTCAATTCTGGCCTTTTCCCTGCATTACGAGAAAACATTGCCATTACATCATCATAATTTATTTTCTTTCCTGTTATACCAATCATAGAAAACGTGTTGGCAAGTAACATTTCTATATTTTTTAATGCCTGTGTAGAAATAGGGGTTTGAGTAAAAACAGTTTCAATCTCATTATGCAACACTTGCACACTTTCTATTAATGGGTCTATTTTAATGCTCATGATTTGTTTCCTGTAAGTTTGTTTTTTGCTTTAACAATATGAAAAGAAATAGCGGAAATAATCCTATGGTTGCACAGATAAAAAATGTCGTGCTATAAGCCATTTGTGACGATACAAAAAGAGATAATGTGTTGAAGATCATTGCAACAAGTGTCGCGCCAACACTAAATACAACTTGACGATTTATATTCCAAATAACACTAGCTTGAATAAGCCTTTGTTTATCAAAGTCATAAAGGGCCGTTGTTTGTGCTGTATTTGCACCGATCCCTCCGCCAATTCCCATCATTAAATAAGCGAGTATTAATAAAGGCAGGTCGCTTTCTTTATCTACTAATGCTAATAATGCAATACCAATACTGTGCAGAATTAAAGCGAATATAGCTAAGCGCTTCATACCCAATTTATTATAAAGTGCACCACCAACAATAATGGAAATAAATGCACCTATAGCATATAGCAGCATAAAACTGCCTGTACCCTGCCCCGAAAAATGGAGATATTGTTGTAAATAAAAAATCGCCAGAATATTTACACCAGTAAAAACACCTGGAATACAGTAATAGAGAAAAATGGAAAGTGATAAGTTTCTATTTTTTAATAAATTTAGATTAATTACCGGTGATAAACTCTGTTTATAATGACGATAATAAAGAAGAGAAAATAATACAGCAAAAAAACTGATGACTAATGCTAATTGTGTAGAGTGATACTCACCGTAAGCAGATAATGCACATAACCCTGATACGATAATAATACTGATTAATAAGATCCCTTTAAGATCTGGTATTATATTTTCTTGTGATTTAGACTCTTTTACCCAAATAAAAGCCAAAAACGCAGTAAGTAATGAAAAAGGCACATTACTATAAAAAACCCAACGCCAAGATACAGCATCAACGATAAACCCACCTATTGTGGGAGAAATTGCAGGTGCAATAAGAGCAACAGCCATAATTAAAGTTGAGACTTTGCTTCTTTCATGCCCTTGAAAATACTGAAATGTTAAAGCTTGGCCGATGGGAATTAATAATCCACCACTAAGACCTTGAATAAAACGCCATAAAATCAGCTCAAAAAATGAGTGTGAATAGCCTACTAACGCCACAGAAGCACTAAATATCAACATCGAGCTGACCATTAATACTCTCACGCCAAAACGTTGAGATAACCAGTGACTCAATGGAATAATCAGTGTTAAACCTAAAATATAACTATTTGATACCCATGTAATGGAGACGATAGATACCTTCATATCCGCTGCAATTGCTGGTAATGCAATTGCCGACATAAAAATATTTATACAATCAATAAAAAAACCCAGTAAAAAAATAATGGCTATTTGATAACGATAAGACATAGCAATCCTCCGCCTTATAGGGTACGAAAGATTGACGAATATAGTCTATCTGACAAAATAGAACTTATTGTTTAATCAGAGTAAACAATCATGCAAAATCAAATAGACCGAATTCGTTCTTTTATCGCCGTAGTAGATACAGGCTCTTTTACACAAGCAGCAAAGTATTTACGCTTAAGTAAATCAATGGTGAGTATTCATATTAAAGCATTAGAAACGGAATTAAATGTATCTCTTCTTAATCGGAATACTCGGCGCTTCACATTAACTGAAACGGGAGAAATCCTTTATCAAGATTTTCGTCAAGTTTTAGTTCAACTCGAACAAACATTAGATAAGGCACGGTTAGGACAACAAAACTTACAGGGAACTTTACGATTAACTTCAACGGCTGAATTTGGTGAACATTATATATTGCCACTTTTACATCAATTTATGTGTTTACACCCTCAACTAAAAGTGCAATATATATTCAATTCTTCTATTGATGATCTTATCAATCATAAGTTAGATTTGGCGATACGCCTTGGCGCATTAAAAGACAGTAATTATCGCTATCGCAAATTAGCAGATTACACAATCAAATTAGTGGTATCACCACATTTATTGAAAAAATATCCTATCCAAGAAATTGCAGATTTAGCGGCAGTTCCCTATCTTGCAAACAGCAATTTACGCCATAGCAAACTCAGCCAACAAGAAAAAATCAATCAACTATTTTCACAATTGCACTCAATGGCACTTTTCGAAACGAATACTATTAGTGCATTAAAACAGATGGCACTCAAACAAATGGGAATGACCATATTACCAGAGTGGTACATTCAACAAGAAATAACACAGGGTGAACTTGTTAGCCCTATTCCTGAACTTACCTTATTAAATCAATCTATTAATGTCATTTTTCCACATGGTGAACATATGCCAAGAAAAACCCGTCTATTTATTGATTTTTTAAAAGAGAGAATTAATTCTATGCCCTAAAAGGTGAGGGGGAATATTGCATAACCCATATACAAGAAGTGAATGCCTTATTTTACGCCACTTACTAGAGGTTAAAATAAGGCATTTTGATTAGAAGAAGAAATAATATAGCCCTACAACTAAAATAATAATGGCGGGAATGGGATGTAATAGATATTGCGCTACGACATGTTTAGGACGATAGGCTAAGCCAAAAACTGCCCCTGCACATACAGCCCAAATCAGTAATATTCCTTGCCAAATCGCTAATGAGCTTGTATTAGCCGCGAATCGACTCGGATCCCACATAACACAAAATGCCATTGCTAGAGCCATGATTAAAACAAGAGCCCTAATTGGGCCCTTGTTAAGTAGTTGGTAACTTTTATCCAACATTATTCTTCACTTTCTGAAGTTTTTTTCGCTTCAGCGTGCTCATAAGCCAGTCCTGCGATCACCGCAATACTACAAGCGAAGAGTGTGCCGAGAAGCCATGCAAAATACCACATTCTCTATGCTCCTTAGTAAAGAGTATGATTATTGCCTTCGATAAATTTCTTATCGAGGCGACCATGCATTTTCCAGTAACACCAGATAGTGTAGAGGAGAACGATAGGTACAAAGATAATCGCGACTACTGTCATCACTTGTAAAGTGAACAGGCTTGAAGTTGCATCCCAAATTGTCAAGCTTACATCAGGGAATGTGCTTGATGGCATAATGAATGGGAACAGGGTTACACCAAACGTTAGGATAACACAAGCAATAGTCAGTGAAGTGAACAGGAATGCCCAAGCTCCTTTGTTTGCTTTAGTTGCAACAACCGCTAATAAAGGACTTAACAGACCTAATGCCGGTAAGATCCATAAAATAGGATAGTTGTTGTAGTTCGTCATCCAAGCGCCAGCTTCGTGAGAAACTGTTTTCAACAACGGAGAAGAAGGACCCGCAGTATCAACCGCACTAGTGATAATAAAGCCATCAATACCGTAGATTAACCACACGCCTGCTAATGCAAAAGCAATAAAAGTGATTAAAGAGGTAATGTAAGTTGCTTTACGAGTGCGCTCATGCAGCTCACCGGTAGTACGCATTTGAAGATAGCTAGCACCCTGTGCCACAATCATCATTAAGCTAATAACACCTGCTAATAGACCATATGGGTTCAATAGGCTTAACAGGTTAATTAGTGCGTTAGTTGTACCATTATAAGATACACGTTGCATGCTATCGACTTCTAATGGAACACCTTGTAACAGGTTACCAAAAGCAACACCGATAACTAATGGTGGAACAAAGCTACCAATAAAGATACCCCAATCCCACATACCACGCCATTTTGGTGATTCTAATTTAGAACGGTAGTCAAAACCTACTGGACGGAAGAATAATGCCGCCAGTACGAAGATCATACCAAAATAGAAACCAGAAAATGCCGCAGCATATACCATTGGCCATGCAGCGAATAATGCACCACCGGCAGTGATTAACCAAACTTGGTTACCATCCCAGTGAGGTGCAACGGAGTTAATTAAAATACGGCGTTCTGTGTCATCTTTTGCAATGACGCGCAATAACACACCAACACCCATATCAAAACCATCGGTGACCGCAAAGCCGATCAGTAAGATACCAATCAGTAGCCACCAAACAAACCGCAATACTTCATAATCAAACATAGTGGACTCCTGTGTTACTTACTTTGTGCAGAAGAAGCTGTCTTCTGTTCAAAGTGATAGCGACCCGTTTTCAGACTACTTGGGCCAAGGCGACCAAATTTGAACATCAGGAACATTTCGGCAACGAGGAACAGAGTATACAGACCGCAGATAAGTCCCATAGAAACGAGAATATCAGCCTGTGTCAGTGAAGAAGTTGCTACAGCCGTAGGCAAGATTTCACCAATCGCCCATGGTTGACGTCCATATTCTGCAACAAACCAGCCCGCTTCAACAGCAATCCATGGTAATGGAATACTAAATAGCGCAGCACGCAGTAACCATTTGTAGTTACCGATACGGTTAGACAGAACAGTCCAGAAGGAGATCGCAACAACCAATAACATCAGGAAGCCGGCAGCGACCATGATACGGAATGACCAGAAAAGTGGTGCGACGTTAGGAATAGAATCTTTTACAGCTGACTTAATTTGCTCTTCAGTTGCATCAGAAACATTTTCAGTATAACGCTTCAATAATAGACCGTAGCCTAAGTCTTTTTTAGACTCATTAAATGCAGCTCGTACGGCAGGATCAGTGTTACCTGAACGTAGTTCAGTTAACAGGTCATACGCTTTCATACCATTACGAATACGCACTTCATGCTGGCTCATCAGATCATGCAGACCTAATACCGGCGTATCAAAAGAACGTGTTGCTATAATACCCATGACATATGGAATTTGTAGAGCAAACGTGTTTTCCATTTTTTCTTGATTAGGGAATGCAATCAAGTTAAAGGAAGCTGGTGCTGGCTCTGTATGCCACTCACCTTCAATAGCAGCCAATTTGGTTTTTTGTACGTCACCCATTTCATAACCAGATTCATCACCCAGTACGATAACAGATAATACCGCAGCGATACCAAAGGTTGCCGCAACAGCGAAAGAACGTTTTGCAAAACCGATATCACGACCTTTGAGTAGGTAGTAAGAGCTGATACCTAAAACAAAGAATGCACCAGTACAGTAACCTGCAGCAACGGTGTGAACAAATTTCACCTGAGCGACTGGGTTTAAGACCAGATCAGCAAAACTCAACATTTCCATTCGCATGGTTTCAAAGTTGAAGTCTGCAGCAACAGGGTTTTGCATCCAACCATTTGCGACTAAGATCCACAGCGCAGAGAAGTTAGAACCAAAGGCAACTAACCAAGTTACCATTAAGTGTTGCTTCTTGCCTAAACGATCCCAACCGAAGAAGAATAATCCGACGAAAGTTGATTCTAAGAAGAATGCCATCAGACCTTCGATTGCTAAAGGCGCACCGAAGATATCACCAACGTAATGAGAGAAATATGACCAGTTAGTACCAAATTGGAACTCCATGGTCAAACCAGTTGCGACACCCAGAGCAAAGTTAATACCGAATAACTTACCCCAGAACTTTGTCATATCTTTGTAAACTTGTTTACCTGACAGGACATATATCGTTTCCATGATTGCCAACATAAACGCCATACCGAGCGTTAATGGGACAAACAGGAAGTGATACATCGCTGTTAAGGCAAACTGTAACCGTGACAGTTCGACAATATCAAACATCTTGACTCCTTGCTCCTAGCAGGAAGACACCGACTTGCGGCAACCCGACTTTAATTAATAAATAAAGCCTCATAACTACCAGCAATAAATGCCTCTAAAAACAACAACGAATATTAAAGACCAAAAACACAATACCTTACAAATAGTACGCCTATATTTACATATAATAAATATATTTTGCGTGACCCAGATTTGAATTCTGAGCTTAGGTCAACAATACGACTTTTAGGTTAGTAACAGCATATTTGATCGTGTGCCAATTTAAGCATATTTAGAAAATTTTTCCACAATTAATAACTTGACCCACATCAAAAAAACACTTTAATGTTAACTAGTTGCGAATAAATTACCCAATAGTTACCGTAATGTTAATTTACTGTTGGTTTTATTTTTAAGTATAATTTACCTCCCATTAATTTCCATAATAAAATTAACTTTTTATTTTCATAAATACATTTAAATAGTCATATTTAGCTGTATTTCATTAATTCTAATATTAAAAACATTTTTTTTCAGGTAAAAAAGGGATATTTAAAAAAAATAATCTATTAATTAATAAGTTGAAAATAAATTTTTAATTTTTTATCTTTTTAAATTTAGTTTTATCGAGCGAACCTAAAATATAAATAAACTCTTATAATGATAATCTTTTTTTAATACAAAGTTTAATTTAGGATAAATAATGTATCTATCCGTTGAATAGAAATAACTCATACACTCTATAGCAATCATACCTTAAGCCATAAAAATAAATAATATTCCTTTTTAAAACAACAATATACAATCATTTTATTTTTAAAATATGGATAGCAAAATGGCATAACTGTATTGAAGAATGATTATTTGTAAGCTTTATCTCTAAAGTTTAGCTGATAGTTGATAGTTTAATGTTATTTTAGAAGGTCGTTTTTTTAGCATGGTTACTCTGCTACTCATTAAACTTCTCTTTCGAGCATTATTGTATCTATAATACATTTTTCACTATGAAACCTTCACCATACTGCAATAGGGCAAGATTGTGCCCTTCCAATAATACTAACAAATGATAATAATTGAGGGGGGGTATCTGCTAATAAGGTATCGTTAAACAATATAAATTAACTATAGTAAATCTTATACACATAGTATTAATGAATAAAAATTATACTAAAAGTATCCCTTTTTTTGCCTTCCCCTACTCTTCATATCAGTTAGGCTGAGTAAAACAAATTCCGCATTTTTTAGCAAACCAGGGCTCAGGTATTCTTGTTTAGCGCCATATTTTCGTTATTGCTGTGTTTAAACCACTATTTAACACACAAAAAATGAAATAAAAATATATTTAAAAACAATAAGATGAGATAAAATCGAACAAAAATACACGTGACTACTTGCTGACAGCACCTAAAGGCGCCATAAAATAGAACAATAAAAAATGCCAATCTCCAGTTTGATCAGAGATTGGCATGATATGTAGTTTTAACTAGAGGTAATTAACAAAAATGTTACTTATTTAATAGCAATTTAACAGCATCACCGATATCAGCTAAACTACGTACTGTTTTAACGCCAGCGGCTTCTAATGCGGCAAATTTCTCGTCAGCAGTACCTTTACCACCCGCAATAATGGCGCCAGCATGCCCCATACGCTTACCTTTAGGTGCTGTAACACCAGCAATATAGCCTACAACAGGTTTGGTAACGTGATCTTTGATATAAGCAGCTGCTTCTTCTTCTGCTGTACCACCAATTTCACCAATCATAACAATTGCTTCTGTTTGCGGATCTTCTTGGAATAGCTTCAGAATATCAATAAAGTTCGATCCCGGAATTGGGTCACCACCGATACCAACACAGGTTGATTGACCTAAACCAACGTCAGTAGTTTGTTTTACTGCTTCATAAGTTAAAGTACCTGAACGAGAGACAATACCTACTTTGCCAGGTAAGTGAATGTGACCAGGCATAATACCAATTTTGCACTCACCTGGAGTAATAACACCCGGACAGTTAGGGCCAATCATGCGAACACCAGCTTCATCTAATTTTACTTTTACAGTCAGCATATCCAGCGTAGGAATACCTTCTGTAATTGTAATAATTAGTTTAATACCTGCATCAATAGCTTCTAAAATAGAGTCTTTGCAAAATGGTGCTGGTACATAAATAACCGTCGCCGTCGCCCCTGTTGCTTCCACTGCTTCACGTACAGTATTAAATACTGGTAAGCCTAAATGTGTTGTACCACCTTTACCCGGTGTAACACCACCCACCATTTGAGTACCGTAAGCAATAGCTTGTTCGGAGTGGAAAGTTCCTTGGCTTCCAGTGAAACCTTGGCAAATAACTTTAGTGTTTTTATCGATTAAAATAGACATTATTTTGCCTCCGCTGCTGCAACAACTTGTTTAGCGGCATCCGTTAAGCTCTTAGCAGCAATAATATTTAAACCGCTATCTGCTAATTTTTTAGTGCCTAACTCTGCATTGTTTCCTTCAAGACGAACAACAACTGGTACGTTAACACCGACTTCTTCAACTGCACCAATAATACCGTCTGCAATAAGGTCACAACGTACAATGCCACCGAAAATGTTGACTAATACAGCACTGACATTTTCATCTGACAAAATAATCTTAAATGCTTCTGTAACACGCTCTTTGGTTGCCCCTCCCCCAACATCAAGGAAGTTAGCAGGTTCACCTCCATGCAGTTTAACGATATCCATGGTTCCCATAGCTAAACCAGCGCCATTAACCATACAACCGATATTGCCATCGAGTGCTACATAATTTAATTCCCATTGTGCCGCTTGCGCTTCACGTGGATCTTCTTGTGATGGATCATGCATTTCACGCATTTCCGGTTGACGGAATAACGCATTACTGTCCACACCTAATTTACCATCAAGACAAATCAAATCATCATCTTTGGTGATCACCAATGGGTTGATCTCAATAAGCGCTAAATCACGCTCTAAGAAGATCGTCGCTAATCCCATAAATATTTTAGCAAATTGACTAACTTGTTTGCCTTTTAAACCGAGTTTGAAGGCTAATTCTCGTCCCTGATAAGGCATAGGTCCTGTCAGCGGATCAATAATGGCACGATGAATAAGCTCTGGCGTTTCTTCCGCCACTTTTTCAATTTCAACGCCACCTTCAGTGGAAGCCATAAAGACAACACGACGGGTACCACGGTCAACAACAGCACCAAGATAAAGTTCTTTAGCAATATCTGTTGCCGCTTCAACCAAGATTTGTGTTACTGGTTGGCCATTAGCATCTGTTTGATAAGTTACTAAACGTTTGCCTAACCATTGTTCAGCAAATGCGCGGATCTCTTCTTTTGAGTTGACGACTTTTACGCCACCCGCTTTACCACGTCCACCCGCGTGAACTTGACATTTAACAACCCAAGGGCCTTGGCCAATTTTTGATGCAGCTTCTTCTGCCTCGCGCGGCGTGGAGCAGGCGAAACCAGCAGGTGCTGGTAATCCATACCGTGAGAAAAGCTGTTTTGCCTGATACTCGTGTAAATTCATGATGTTCTATCCATAATCTTGTTGAAAGTCGGACTTTCTTATTTTTTTGACTATAAGCCAGAAAAATCTGGCTTCACGAACACACTGTACTTCTTTGATGCTTGTGTATGTTGCTGTAGAGGCAGGAGGAGCATCTCCTGCCTAAAAGCGATATTTATTACGTACACATCCAGTAATAAACGGGCAGGATCTTCTAGCATTTCTTTAACGGTCACTAAGAAACCGACAGACTCACGGCCATCAATTAAACGATGGTCATAAGAAAGTGCTAGATACATCATAGGTAGAATAACAACCTGACCATCAACTGCCATTGGGCGATCTTTAATCGCATGCATACCCAAAATAGCACTTTGTGGTGGGTTGATAATCGGTGTTGACATTAATGAGCCAAAAACACCACCGTTAGTAATAGTAAAATTACCGCCCGTTAAATCTTCAACGGTTAATTTACCATCACGACCTTTCACTGCTAATGCTTTGATATTTTTCTCAATATCCGCCATGCTCATCGCATCTACATCACGTAATACCGGTGTTACTAGACCACGAGGTGTTGATACGGCAATACTGATATCAAAATAGTTGTGGTAAACCACATCAGTACCATCAATAGACGCATTAACTTCTGGATAACGTTTTAACGCTTCAACTACCGCTTTAATGTAGAAAGACATAAAGCCTAAACGTACACCGTGGCGTTTTTCGAATGCTTCACCATATTGCGCACGTAAATTTTTAATAGGCTGCATGTTGATTTCGTTAAACGTTGTCAACATAGCGGTAGTATTTTTCGCTTCTAATAAACGCTCTGCAACACGTTTGCGTAAACGTGTCATTGGTACACGTTTCTCACTACGATGCGATAATGGAGCTTGAGAAACTTCAGCGGTGGCTGCTGTTGCTGATTTATTATTAGCAACATGGCTTTCAATATCTTGACGAGTTAAACGTCCACCAACACCACTGCCTTTTACATCTGCTGGATTAATATCATGTTCAGCGACTAAACGACGTGCTGTCGGGCTAAGAGCATCATTGCTTTCTTTCGCAACAATATCTGCACTTTGACGTTGCGCAGGCGTCGTATCTTGTGCAGGTTTCACATCCGCAGGAATACCAGTGCTATCACCAAGACGAATACGTCCTAATAATTGACGTGAACCTACCGTAGCGCCTTCTTCTTCAAGAATGCTATCCAGCACCCCAGCTTCACTCGCCGGTACTTCTAACACTACTTTATCTGTTTCAATTTCAACCAGCACTTCATCGCGTTGAATGCTATCACCAGGTTTTTTATGCCAAGTTGCGACTGTCGCGTCAGCAACTGATTCAGGGAGATCCGGTACTAGAATATCTACACTACTCATTTTCTATCCTTATTTATTCAACTTTCAGTGCATCTTCAACCAGAGCTTTTTGTTGCTCCTGATGAACAGAGGTATAACCAACAGCTGGAGAAGCTGATGCAGGACGACCTGCATAACGTAATGTTGCGCCAGTAGGAATAGCATCACGGAAGTTATGCTGACTACAATACCAAGCGCCCTGATTTAGCGGTTCTTCTTGACACCAAATAAAATCTTTCACATGAGCATAAGGTGCCAAAATCTGTGCCATATCATCATGAGGGAATGGATATAGCTGTTCAATACGAATAATCGCAACATCTGTTTGCCCATTAGCACGACGTTGTTCTAATAAATCGTAGTAAACTTTCCCTGAACACATCACGACACGTTTCACATCCGCTGGATTTAATTCATCTAACTCACCAATTACAGGTAAGAATTTACCATCCGCTAATTCATCTAAGCTCGATACCGCTAATGGATGACGTAACAGTGATTTAGGTGACATAACGATTAATGGGCGACGCATACCACGTAACGCTTGGCGACGTAACATATGGTAAACCTGCGCCGGTGTGGAAGGCACACAAACTTGCATGTTTTGCTCTGCACATAATTGCAGATAGCGTTCCAAACGTGCAGATGAGTGCTCTGGACCTTGGCCTTCATAACCATGAGGTAACAGCATGACTAAGCCACACATACGACCCCATTTTTGCTCACCAGAGCTAATAAATTGGTCGATAACCACTTGTGCTACGTTAGCAAAGTCACCAAATTGCGCTTCCCAAATAGTCAGCCCGCGAGGCTCAGTAGTGGCATAACCATATTCAAATGCTAATACCGCTTCTTCTGTTAAGACAGAATCCCAAACATTAAATTGACCTTGGGCGTTATGAATATTGGCTAATGGTACATAAACTGAACCATTGGTTTGATTGTGAATAACCGCGTGACGATGGAAGAATGTGCCACGGCCTGCATCTTCACCAGAGAGGCGAATAGTAATACCTTGATCCACTAAAGTGGCATACGCTAAGGTTTCAGCCGCCCCCCAATCGAGTAATTTTTCGCCTTCAGCCATAACAGCACGATCGGCATAAATTTTCTCGACGCGAGATTGCATTGCGATTTCAGAAGGTACTGTGCTGACACGACGCGCTAAATCTTGTAAGCGTGATTTTTCGACTTTATGCGGATACTCTTCATTCCATTCATGGTTTAAGTAAGGTTCCCATGTATAAGAATGTAGCCCCATAGGACGATACTCTTCAACGACACAATCACCACGATCGAGAGCATCACGATAGAGATTAACTAACTCAGTAACATCATTAGCTTCGATTAAACCTTGCTCTACTAACTTATCAGCATAGATCTTACGAGGTGTTGGATGTTTTTTGATTTTTTGATACATCAATGGCTGAGTTGCATTTGGCTCATCCGCCTCGTTATGTCCATGACGACGATAACAAACAAGGTCAATCATCACATCACGCTTAAAGGTATTACGGAAATCCAACGCTAAACGGGTGACGAAAGCTACCGCTTCAGGATCATCTGCATTTACATGGAAAATAGGTGCTTGAACCATTTTCACAATATCAGTGCAGTATTCTGTTGAACGGGCATCTTTAGGATTTGATGTGGTAAAACCAACTTGGTTATTAATAACAATACGAACCGTACCACCAACTTCATAACCGCGAGCTTGTGACATGTTCAGTGTTTCTTGAACAACACCTTGCCCTGTCACTGCTGCGTCACCATGAATGGTGATCGGAAGAACCATATTACTGCGCGCTTCATCTAAGCGGTCACGACGAGCACGGACAGAACCGATAACAACCGGACTCACAATTTCTAAGTGAGATGGGTTAAAGGCTAAAGCAAGGTGAACTTGAGCACCTTCTGTTGCAAAATCAGATGAAAAGCCTTGGTGATATTTAACGTCACCAGTTCCCAAATGCTCTTTGTGTATACCCGCAAATTCATCAAATAAATCTGCCGGTTTTTTCCCTAAAATATTAACCAGAACGTTTAAACGTCCGCGGTGAGCCATGCCAAGTACCACTTCACGGGTATCTTGTTTCCCTGCATGACGAATTAAGTCTTTTAACATTGGGATCAGAGCATCCCCACCTTCTAAAGAGAAACGTTTTGCTCCTGGGAATTTAGCCCCTAAGTAACGTTCTAACCCTTCAGCTGCAGTCAGTTCTGCTAAAAAGCGAATTTTTTCTTCTTTAGTAAATTGGTCTGCAACATTGACAGATTCTAAACGTTGTTGGATCCAACGTTTTTCTTCTGTATTGGTAATATGCATATATTCAGCACCGATAGAACCGCAGTAAATACGTTTCAGTGCTTCATAGATATCACCGAGTTTCATGGTTTCTTTGCCGATAGCAAAAGAACCAACATTAAAGGTTTCTTCAAAATCTTCTTTGGTGAGATTATGGAAAGCAGGATCTAAATCTGGAACAGATTCTCTTTTCCATAAACCAAGCGGATCGAGATTAGCATTTTGGTGACCACGAAAACGAAACGCATTAATGAGCTGCAAAACTTTAACTTGTTTTGAGTCCATTGCAGGATCGCTTACCGAGGTATGATATCGAGTGGATTCTTTTGCGAGGCGTCTGAAGTAGTCGCGGGTTTGAGAATGCGACTGTTCTGCGCCTTGACTTACGGGTAGTTGTTGAAAGATTTCTCTCCAACTTTCGTCAACAGAGTTTGGGTCAGTTAGGTAATCTTCATAGATTTCTTCTATGTAAGACTGATTCTCTCCTGCTAGAAATGTGGAATCTAGCCAGTCCTTCATTGCGCCGTTCTGCATTATGATCCCTTAAGCTATACAGCTTTAGTTCGCCGTGGATAACTAGTACCGTTATTAAACGGTGTCGATTGCAAGGTTCTCTTATGACCCGCTATCTCGCAGGTTCTTAAAATATTGGAGTTTTTCACTCTCAAGGAACCTTTAAAAACTGTCTAACAGTGTTTAAAGGTGCCTCCAAAAACCGCTATCAAGACAAACTTATACAAATACACAGACTACTTATTGCAAACGTCTAACTTAATTTTTTCATTAACCGCCCTAACTATTTTAGGGCGGTTATTAATTTATGCACTATGTTTTAGCAACATTGATTTAATATGACCAATTGCTTTAGTCGGATTTAACCCTTTTGGACATACGCTGACACAGTTCATAATACCGTGACAACGGAATACACTAAACGCATCACTTAAATCATCAAGACGAGATTCTGTTTCAGTATCACGACTATCAATCAAGAAACGATACGCTGCTAACAGTCCAGCAGGTCCGATAAACTTATCTGGATTCCACCAGAATGACGGGCAAGATGTTGAACAACAAGCACAAAGAATACACTCATAAAGTCCGTCAAGTTTTTCACGTTGTTCTGGTGACTGTAGATTCTCACGAGCCGGAGGATTTTTGTCGTCGTTAATCACATATGGACGGATCTTCTCGTACTGCGTATAGAATTGAGTCATATCCACTATTAAATCACGAATAACCGGTAGACCTGGTAACGGTCTGATCACAATTTTCTTACTTCCTTTCTGTAAAGATGAAATAGGTGTGATACATGCCAAACCATTTTTACCATTCATGTTCACTCCATCGGAGCCACATACACCTTCACGGCAAGAACGACGGAATGATAATGTAGGATCTTTTTCCTTTAATTGAATTAATGCATCTAGCAACATCATGTCACGCCCTTCGGGTACTTCAAGCGTGTAATCTTGCATACGCGGCGCATTATCAACGTCGGGATTATAACGATAAATTGAAAATTCAAGTTTCATAATTCAGTCTCCGCAACTTCAATAACACCGCTAATTAATATGTACGCACTTTTGGAGGGAAAGCCTCACGCAGTTTCGGCTGCATATTGACTTTACGTCGTGTCATTGTTTCGGTTTGCGGTTGATATAATGTATGGCATAACCAGTTTTCATCATCACGATCAGGGAAATCGAAACGGCTATGTGCACCACGACTTTCCGTACGGAAATTAGCAGATACCGCTGTGGCATAAGCTGTTTCCATCAAGTTATCTAACTCTAAGCACTCAATACGCTGTGTATTAAATTCACTTGAATTATCATCGAGTCGGGCATTTTGCAGGCGTTCACGGATCACTTTCAGCTCTTCTAAGCCCTTCGCCATTGCATCCCCTTCACGGAAGACCGAGAAGTTATGTTGCATACAAGATTGTAATGCTTTACGGATCTCAACCGGATCTTCGCCTGAACGATTATTTTCCCAACGATGTAAGCGTGTTAATGCAGCTTCAACATCAGAATCGCTGGCATCACGCATCGTGCCCTGCTCCATCAAAGACTCTTTTAAGTGAACACCCGCAGAACGACCAAATACCACAAGGTCAAGCAGTGAGTTACCACCTAATCGGTTAGCACCATGGACAGATACACAAGCAATTTCACCCACAGCAAATAATCCTGGGATCACTTCATCTTCGCCTTTCTCATTCATGCGAATAGCTTGTCCGGTAACTTTAGTTGGGATCCCCCCCATCATATAGTGACAAGTAGGAATAACCGGAATAGGTTCTTTAACTGGGTCAACATGAGCAAAGGTACGAGAGAGATCAAGGATACCCGGTAGACGAGATTCCAGAACTTCTTTACCTAAGTGGTCGAGTTTCAGTTTGGCATGAGGTCCCCATGGTCCATCGCAACCACGGCCTTCACGGATTTCAATCATAATAGAACGTGCAACTACGTCACGACCTGCTAAGTCTTTAGCATTTGGTGCATAACGTTCCATAAAGCGTTCACCGTCTTTATTCAGTAAATAGCCACCTTCACCACGGCAACCTTCCGTCACTAACACCCCAGCCCCTGCGATACCTGTTGGGTGGAATTGCCACATTTCCATATCTTGTAAAGGCACACCCGCACGAACTGCCATACCAACACCATCACCCGTATTGATATGCGCATTGGTTGTTGATTGGTAAATACGCCCCGCACCACCTGTCGCTAAAATGGTGGCATTAGCTTTAAAATAAACAACTTCACCTGTTTCAATGCAAATAGCGGTACAACCAACAACATCACCGTCTTGGTTTTTAACTAAATCCAGCGAATACCATTCAGAAAAGATAGTGGTATGATTTTTTAAATTTTGTTGATACAAAGTATGTAATAGTGCATGGCCTGTACGGTCAGCAGCGGCAGCAGTACGGGCAGCTTGTTCACCACCAAAATTTTTCGACTGACCACCAAATGGGCGTTGGTATATCCGTCCATCATCAAGACGAGAGAAAGGAAGTCCCATATGTTCCAGCTCTAAAATAGCTTCTGGACCGGTTTTACACATATATTCGATAGCATCTTGGTCACCGATATAGTCGGAACCTTTAACAGTATCGTACATATGCCATTCCCAGTTATCCTCATGGGTATTGCCTAAAGCAACTGTAATACCACCTTGAGCGGAAACAGTATGAGAACGAGTAGGAAAAACTTTTGAGATTAGTGCACATGACAGACCCATTTGAGAAATCTGTAAAGCGGCGCGCATACCTGCACCACCAGCACCAATTACAACTGCGTCAAATTCTCTAACTGGCAGATTCATTACACACCCCACACCACAATTGTTCCATAAATAAGATAAACCAACAGCGCAACGACAATAATAAGTTGTAACGTCAAGCGTAATGCTATTGGCTTAATATAGTCCGTTAACACTTGCCACATTCCAATCCATGCATGAATTAGAATAGAAAGTAGCGTTAATAGGGTAAAAACTTTGGTTAGAGAGGAGCTAAAGAATCCACGCCAAACTTCATAGGTAATATCAGTTGTTGCAACAAAACCGACAAAATATAAAACATATAAGAAAATAATGATGGCAGTTGCACGTAGGAATAACCAATCCTGTATGCCTGTACGGCCTAAAGTAGAAGAATTACTTACCATACTAATACCCCCGCCAATATTGATAAAATAACGGTAATAATCATTGAAATTGCCGCAGAACGACGACCAACAACCAATGTTTCATCAATAAAGCCGAAGTCCATTAACATATGACGAATACCACCACAAATGTGGTATGCCAATGCTGTTAGGATGCCCCATAAAATAAACTTCGCGAAGAAGCCAGTCATGATATCAGCGGCTTGCTGAAAACCTTCGGGAGATGAGAGAGAGGTGCCAAGTAACCACAGTAAAATACCAACTGCGACTAACATGATAACCCCTGAGACACGATGCAAGATCGATGCGATAGCAGGGAGTGGAAACTGTATCGTCTGTAAATCCAGATTGACAGGTCTTTGTTTTTTCACAATTTATGCCCACACAGCTTTTATAATTTTTCCTTCCTCCGGACCTGGATGGAAATTAAGCAGCGAATGGGGTACAAAGGCACACTTTAAGTAAAATGTTAAATCCGTCTATTTTACAAAAATTGTGGATTCGTTACGCTGGTTCTCCATACAACAAAGGTTCCGGAGACCTGGGCGCAGTATAAGTGCTTCACAAACTTATTACAATTACCACACAACTTGTGTGCTAGACATTTGGTTCGAACAGTGAGAGGGATCACTTTTTCAAACATCCAATGTAATAATCGTTATCATTTTTGACACATGTACAACATTTTTCTTACATTTGGTGCATATTTTTAATGTTTATGTTTTTTTTGTGCGCAAACACGCTTCCAGAAATCGAAAACTTATGTAAAAGTGTAAGCAGAACACATTCTAAGTGCCTTGCATAAAAAAGCACCTAAAAAACATAACATCAAAAGCTCCTTAACAAAAGTGACACACTATAGACCTACGGTTTTACTCGTGTTAAGCCATAAAATAAAACTCGCTAGGTACTTTTTATCAACTATAGTTTCACTATCGAAGTGCATCTTTATGAAGATACCCTCGACTTTGTTAGGAGACATAATAAGCGCTAAGGAGATTATAAATGGCTGATAACAAAGCTAAGTTAACGATTGGTGAAACTTCTGTGGACTTGGACGTTCTCTCCCCTACACTCGGTTCCAAAGTCATTGATATTCGTACTCTCGGCTCCAAAGGTTATTACACCTATGATCCAGGCTTTACCTCAACGGCATCTTGTGAATCGAAAATTACCTATATCGACGGTAATAACGGGATTTTACTGCACCGCGGTTTCCCAATTGGGCAATTGGCTACTGAGTCAACCTACTTAGAAGTATGTTATATCCTGCTTTATGGCGAAGCACCGACCCAAGAGCAATACGATAAATTTAAAACAACCGTCACTCGCCATACCATGATCCATGAGCAAATCACCCGCCTGTTCCATGGTTTCCGTCGTGACTCACACCCGATGGCTGTACTTTGTGGTGTGACAGGAGCTTTAGCTGCCTTTTACCATGATGCGCTTGATGTCTCTAATCCAGTTCACCGTGATATCACAGCATATCGTTTACTGTCTAAGATGCCTACTGTAGCCGCAATGTGTTACAAGTACTCCATAGGACAACCTTTTGTTTATCCAAGAAACGATCTGTCTTATGCAGGTAACTTCCTACATATGATGTTTGCCACACCTTGTGAAGAGTATGTGGTTAACCCAGTTCTTGAACGTGCGATGGATAGGATCTTTATTCTTCATGCCGACCATGAACAAAATGCTTCAACATCTACTGTACGTACTGCAGGCTCTTCAGGTGCAAATCCATTTGCCTGTATTGCTGCGGGTATTGCTTCACTATGGGGACCTGCTCATGGTGGTGCTAACGAAGCTTGTTTACGTATGTTGGAAGAGATCAAAACCGTTGAACATATTCCTGAATTTATTAAACGCGCAAAAGACAAGAATGATTCTTTCCGTTTAATGGGCTTTGGTCACCGTGTATATAAAAACTACGATCCGCGTGCAACAGTCATGCGCGAAACTTGTCACGAAGTATTAAAAGAACTGAATCTCAATGACAGTTTACTTGAAGTGGCAATGGAATTAGAACGCATCGCCTTAAATGACCCGTATTTTATTGAGAAAAAACTCTATCCTAACGTCGATTTCTACTCAGGTATTATTCTAAAAGCGCTAGGTATTCCATCAAATATGTTTACGGTCATTTTCGCTATTGCACGTACTATCGGTTGGATTGCTCACTGGAATGAAATGCATGAAGATGGACTGAAAATTGCACGTCCTCGTCAGTTATATACTGGCTATAACGAGCGTAAATTCCATAGTGAACTTAAAAATAAATAAATCGATTTAAACACGATTTATTGACTGGCTAAGCCCCGTTTTTGCGGGGCTTTATGCTATTAGCATGGATCAATTTCTTAAATACTCTTGTGGTGTTTGCCCGGTCATTTTCTTAAAAAAAGTGATAAAGGCACTATCGCTGGCAAACCCTAATAATTGACTAATTTCTAAATAACGATGATGTGTGGCTAATAGCTCTATCGCTTTCATTAATCGCCATTGCTGACGCCATTGTTGATAGCTTAATCCTGTTTCTTTATAAAATAATCGAGTAATGGTTTTTTCACTAGCGCCAATATATTGCGCTAATTCTTGTAGTGGCGGAGGTAATTCATCGAAAGATAATTTTCTTAACCGTCTATCATTGGGCATTGATAAATGATTAGGTTGACGTTTAGCTTGCTGAATTTCATCTAAAAAAACAGCTAATAAATTTGCATACCGCCCTACTTCCCACTGGGTGTCAAAATCAGCAATGGCAATACGCTCTAATATCTCTCTAAGTAAAGGTGAAATAGTCAGTATTTCGCTTTCAGTTGGGAAACGATGATGAAATTTATCGGCAATATAAACTGAACGATAACCTACAGCCGCATACATCTCGACTCGATGTTCCAGTTTTGGCGGGATCCAGGCAATTCTCATGGGTGGCAAAACAGATACACGAGAGGCTAAAGTAATTCTCATACAACCCGATTGAGTAAACAGTAACTGCCCCCTATCATGTGAGTGAAAACCTGAATCATGTTTTCCCATCTCTGCGGCAATACCCACAACTGATGCAAGGTGTTCTTCTGGCACAAAGTGGTCGTATTGATTAAGCCAAGCCATCACTTGTCCTATTTGGTAAATATTATGTCTTTATATATATAACAAGACAATTATTATCACTGTATTCTGTCATCAAAGTATCAAGCTTTAGGAAAACAAAGAATGAACAGAAAACTCTCTCTATGGTTAGCAATTGCGTTAATGATGTTTCCACAAATTGCAGAAACCATTTATAGCC
The DNA here is from genome assembly GCF_001808035.1 of Proteus sp. HMSC14B05. Lineage (NCBI taxonomy): Bacteria > Pseudomonadati > Pseudomonadota > Gammaproteobacteria > Enterobacterales > Morganellaceae > Proteus > Proteus sp. HMSC14B05. Next base: position 105,892 of record NZ_KV791986.1, read on the forward strand.
CAGCACTTACTGATATTTCAAATGGTTTTAGAGTCAGTGCCAATGAAGCAGGGCAAACACTTTCGCTCTACTTTTTTGCTTTTGCACTCGGTGTCATTATATGGGGTCGTTTATGTGATGTCATTGGCCGGCGCCCAACAATGTTAGCAGGGTTATTTATTTATGCCATTGCTTGTATTGGTGTCTTTATGACCGATAATTTTTCTGTATTACTGATATTACGTATGCTTTCTGCTTTTGGTGCTGCAGTTGGCTCTGTAGGAACACAAACTATTATGCGTGATGTTTATAGTGGTGAAGAATTAGCCAAAGTATTTTCCGTTATGGGAGCGGCAATCGCATTAAGTCCGGCTATTGGTATGTTAAGTGGTTCTTTACTGGTGAGCTATGCAGGTTATCAAGGGGTATTTAGTGGCCTTGCTCTTCTCGCCGTCGTTTTATTGCTGTGGAGTACTATTGCATTACCAGAAAGTCGCCCTGCAACAATAAAAACCGCACCACTAGCGGAAACAGCGATAAAAATGCTGAAAGATAAGCAAATTGCCAAGACTATACTTTTAATTGCTTTTTTTAATATCAGTCTATTTGCTTATTACCAACTAGCACCTTTTATGTTTGATAATCAAGGTTATAGTGCAAGTACTTTTGGCTATAGTGGTATTGTATTAGCAATAGGTGTCGGTATTGGTTCTTACATTAATAAAGCATTATTAAGCCATCATTGGCAATGTGAGAAATTAGTATTACTTGCAAGTATTATTGCAGTAATTAGTGCTGTAGGTGTTTATTTATTACGCAATCACATTAGTTTTATTATTCCAATGATGACAAGTGTCGTTGCCTATGGCATTGCTATTCCAAATATCTTAGCGACAGCTTTAGCGCAATATAAAGATCGCTTAGGCACAGCGGGTGCACTATTAGGTTTATTCTACTATTTACTTATTGGTGGTGGTTTAGCACTGGCTGGATGGGGACAAAGTTTAGCGATTACCTTGCTGATTTGTAGTATAGGTGCTTTGTTACTCTCTTTCTCTCGCCAAACAGCAAAATAATATATTTAAAAGAGCTTGTTATATTTATAAGAAGCTCTTTTTATTTTGTAACATTTCGAAAAAATCAAGAATAGAAAGATTAACTTGTCTACAGGACTAAGTGTTAATACTTAGCAAATTAAACAGACAATTCTTAATCTTTTTAAAATCCACAAAAAACGCCTTTATTATCACTTCTTAACTTTTAGTACTTTTTCCTGAGATTGCATTTTATATAATGATGAATTGAATATTAATAAAGTTAGATTGGCTTTTTCAGTGTTTATATCCATATATTTAACAAATGTTATGCCTTGACTTTATTTTCGCCAGTAATAATAAATTGTTCGTTTTACTGTTTCATGGTAAAAAAAACTGTTTATCCATACATGGCTTAAGGAACTGGCGTGATAAAAAAAATATTAGATATTCTCCCTATTTTTGGGAAAAAAGACGTCGATATTACTGAACAATATCTTCAAGGCTCTCTTGTCCTACTGGCTATATTTGATGAAAGTTTACCTAAGCGTGCATTAGATTATGTACTTACAGGTACAAACCCTGAAATTCTATTTGAATTAAATAAACTAGATGCAGCGAAAGCCGCCGTTTATTTTCATCGTGCGGGAACATTAGAGTGGTGGTATGCCAGTAATGTTGATACAGGAAAGTACGGTAAGGTTATCACCCAAGGCCTTAATGCCCGCCATAAACTCTACTCAAAGATTGGTGAAAGTTTTTCCTTAGAGCAAGTGGCCCGTTTTGCCAAAGTCATCGCTGCCGCATGTCAAGATATCAATATTAAAGTAACAACAACGCAAGTCCCCACTTGGGTTATCTACCTGTTAGTTGATGCGTTTTATACCACTTACGATAATGCACGTAACCTTAATTTAGAACATCGTAAACATTGGAGTATGGAGTTTATCGCCAATATGGTCGAAGCAGAGGCCAATATTGCCGGTGAAAATGCGTTATTTGCAATTTTTGATAGAAAAGATGTCTCTGAATATTATGCCGCTAATCTTAAGCGTATTTATGAACTGTGTGATTTAAAAGACTATCTACTTTCACATCAAGAATTTGTTAGAAAAGAATTAGTTGAAAAACTTTCAGCGAATGGCTTAGTCGAGCTAATAAATTATCTAAATAAAAATACGATATTACGCGATACTTTTGCAGATATTATTGTTTTACTTGCCACTAGCAGTTTAAGAACCGTCAAAAAAACGGCTGAACCTATTTTAAATACCTTACCTGCTGAAATCGTAAAAGAAAATTTAACCCATGTTTTAATGAATGGTACTCCCAAACAACGTACACAAGCCGCTGATTTATTCGCGCGCCAAGGTGAAAACCGTGATGTGCTGGCAGAAGCATTAAAACATGAAACCTCAAAAGCAGTTATCAAGAGCATTGAAAGTGCGCTACAACGTTTTTGTGTTGCTGATAATGCAAATACCGTTGAAGCCATTAAAGCGCCTGATTTTACTCCCTTAGAAGACACACCATTACCCGATAGTGCCCGCGATATTCTGGTGAATAACTTCAATGAAATGTTAGTAAAAGCAAAAGAAAATGCTGAACGTGAAATTGAAGAAAATAAAACGTCTAAACACTCTTATAATTGGGCACAACGCCATTATAAAGATCTCTCTAAAATTGATGAAAAACAGTGTCGCGCATTAGTGGATAAACTCAATAGCGGACAAGGCACTATTCAAGTCAATGAGATCCAAATAATTAAACACAAAAACCGTATTCCTAATTTACCTGAATACACCTTTTTCCATGCCGTGCGCGTGATCACCAATAACCGCCAACATGCGGATCACTTTTCCTCTCACTATTTTAATAGTGATATTCCTGAACGTTTATTGAGTGATATTGAATTACGACACGTTGAAAATGTATTAGAACGATGTCATTTCAAACGTGCAACGCGTATCACAGCGGCGCTGTGCTTAGAATCTTATCAAGATGGCTTACGTCGTTTCCGTAAACCAGAACAAGTTTGGCCTTTCTTCTCTCAACATACTGATTATATTGCAGAAGCGCTAAACTTAATGCCAAATCAAAGTGAACACCGCTATCGCCAATTTGAAACTTCACAAGGTATTGAAGTATTAAGCCGTTTTCCAACCATTCCTGCACAATTCGTTCCGCGTATCATGGAATTGGCTCTAGGTGAAAATAAAACACACCGAGTTTCAGCTCAGAAATTATTAGAAACCTTACCGAATATTCACTTAAGTGCACAAGAAGGCTTAACTTCAAGTAAACAAGAAATTCGAGTCACCGCGATTGAATGGTTAGCACGTTTAAATAACCCTGACTCATTACCTGCCCTTAATGCCTTACTGAAAAAAGAGAAACGCGAAGTAGTACGAGCCGCTCTGCTCACTGCGTTAGAACAATTAGGTGAGGATATTTCAAGCTATTTATCGCCAAAGACATTATTAGCAGAAGCTGAAAAAGGTCTCAAAGCCAAACCACCCGCAAGCCTTGCTTGGTTTAACTTCGAGGCGATCCCTGCATTAACATGGGAAAACAAAAAAGCGGTTGATCCCGCGATTATTCGTTGGTGGATTATTCTCGCCGTCAAATTAAAAATGCCAGGGGGTAATGCGTTATTACAACGTTATATCAGCCTACTTTGCGTTGATAGCCAACATAAACTTTCAAGCTTTATCCTGCACACTTTTGTCGCTCAAGATATTAAAGGACCAACACTTGAAGAAGCGATGGCTGAAGCGCAACAAAATGCCCCTTCTCGATTAACACAATACAAAGATTGGGCCAAACGTTATCCTGAATATTATGCTAAATATGAAACCTATACTTTAGAGCAAGTCGTCGAAGAAATTAAAAACGAGGTACTACGTCGTTATTTAGGTTCGGCAATCAGCGATAAAGGAATGCTCGCGCTTATTTGTGGAATTGAGGGGCATATTGCAGTATCAGTATTACGTAACTATATGCGTGATCACTATCAGCGTCGTGCGCAAATCGAAGCGATGATTGATGCGGTAGCTTCAAGTAATGATCCTATTATCATTCAACTTCTGCTTTCATTATCACGTCGTTATCGCACAGCATCTGTGCAGGAAAAAGCGCGTAATTTAGTTACGCAAATAGCTGAACGCAATGGTTGGAGTGCTGATGAATTAGCCGATAGAACCATTCCAACCGCCGGCTTTGATGATTCAGGAACATTAGTACTGGAATATGGTGAGCGTACTTTCACCGCCAAAATGGATGCAAAACAAAAAATTGTTCTGTTTAATCCTGAAGGTAAGGAAGTTAAGTCATTACCTGCAGCACGCAAAAATGACGATCCAGAGCTGATTAAAGAAGCGAAAAAACTTTTCACTTCAAGTAAAAAAGAACTTAAACAAGTTATTGAATTACAAAGTGTGCGTTTATATGAAGCGATGTGCGCGCAACGCCAATGGCTAAGCGCTGATTGGCAAGAGTATATTTTAGCTCACCCTATTATGCATAAATTGATTGAACAATTAGTTTGGCAAGAAGTAAAAGAGGGTGAAGTTATCAATACCTTCCGCCCTTCTGATGATGGTGCTTTACTTAACCTTGAAGATGACGAAGTCACCTTACAAAATGATTCTTTGATTCAATTAGCTCACGCCGCCCTAGTTAATGAAGATGAGCGTAAAGCATGGATTGCACACTTCAAAGATTACAAAGTGAAATTCTTATTTTCACAAATGGAACATAAGATCCCTGATTTAGATCTGACACAAACAGAAGTTGAAGACCGAAAAGGTTGGATCACAGACACCTTCACCTTACGGGGTATTTTAACCAAAATGGGCTATCAGCGAGGCCCTGCTGAAGATGGAGGCTCGTTCTCTCACTATTACAAATTCTTCTCTAGCTTAAACTACTACGTCAATATCGGTTTTAGTGGTAGCTATGTACCAGAAGAAAATATTCCAGCGGTTTTATTCGATTTAAGTTTTGAGAAGGATCAGCAAAATTACTGGGATCGCAATAATATTGAGTTAAAGCAAGTACCACCGATTTTATTAGCAGAAAGCTACGCGGATTATCTAAAAGTCGCTGAAGCTTGTGCAGGATTTGATCCTGAATGGGAAAAGAAAACACCTTGGTAAAATTTAGGGATAATTAGGAAAGAATATGGCTAAAAAAGCACCCAAAGAACAACAAGCAATTAGGGAAAGTGCCGAGGTTCGATTTGCTGAAGAATTAGAACGCTTAACAAAAGCGGATGCTAATAATCCGAAGCCCCAAGGATGGCTTCGCTCTCCTCGAGCTGTGCGCCAATTTATTTTAGGTGATGATACTTTAGGTATCACACCTAAGTTTTTCGGTGATGATGCCTTAGTTGATCGTGCAATTGTTACATTATTAGGCAAACAGGGCTTAATGCTGGTTGGTGAGCCAGGTACAGCAAAATCAATGCTCTCAGAACTTTTTGCGGCTGCTATCAGTGGTGATTCAGGATTAACCATCCAAGGTACTGCAGGGACGACAGAAGATCATATCAAATACTCATGGAACTATGCGTTACTATTAGCAGAAGGCCCAACAGAACGAGCATTAGTCGGCTCACCGATTTATCAAGGCATGTTACAAGGTAAAATTGTTCGTTTTGAAGAGATAACTCGCTGTCCTCCTGAAATTCAAGATGTACTGGTTTCTTTAATGTCCGAAAAGCAGTTAATGATCCCTGAAATGGGCGACGGTGCGCGTATTAGTGCAAAACCCGGATTTAACTTGATTGGTACCGCAAACTTGCGTGACCGAGGTGTACATGAGATGTCTGCCGCATTAAAGCGACGTTTTAATTTTGAAACAGTAAAACCTATTCGTGATCCAGCTTTTGAAATCAGTTTGATCCAATCACAGCTTGAAAATGAGTTAGGTACTTTAGCGACAGAAATCACCGTTCCTATGGATGTGGTGGAATTACTGGTTACCACATTCCAAGAATTACGTTCAGGTAATACGCAAGATGGTGGCAATATCAAAACACCTGATGCGGTTATGTCAACAGCAGAAGCCGTAAATATCGCTTATGCTTGTGCGTTAGAAGCGCATTATTTAGGTGATGGCGTGATGAATGCCGGTGCGATTGCACGTCAATTAATCGGCGTTGTATTAAAAGATAATCCTGATGATATTAAGCGTATTCGTTATTACATGGACAACGTCGCCAGAGAAAGGGCCAGAAATAGTAAAGAGTGGAAAGCGTTCTTTGATGCATCAAAAGACTTTTGGCAATAAAACGTAAAGAGCTATAGCGAGGCATTAAAGTCTATTTATTTATCTATCAAAGGCAGAGTTAACTTACTCTGCTTTTTCACCCAAAAAAGGGATCAACACGGTGACGCTACCTTCAATATCTTTACCAACAAGAATTGACCAAGCCCGACTGAAATGGACGTCGTTACAGCAACAACATCTCTATTTTGCCCCTGTACGCCACCATAGCCCAGCTTGTGCTTATGCAGTTTTATCATTAATTGATTCTGTAAAACCTGATTATATCTTAATTGAAGGTCCGGATACCTTTAATTCGCTTATTCCTAGCCTAACGGATAAAGATACTCTCCCTCCTATTGCTATTATGGGGCAAGCCGAATATTGTCATCATGATAGTGGCCTAGAAGAGCGTGAAAAATCGCTACACTCTGCCTATTTCCCATTTTGTGAATATTCCCCTGAGTGGCAAGCTTTGCGAGGTGGTTTACGCATCAATGCAACAACACGTTTTATCGATTTACCTTGGGCGGCTCAAGTCAATAACGAAGAGTATAGCGATCTACAAAGCCGTAGCTTACAAAAAGAACGTTATTTAGCCCATAGCCAATTTATTGCACAATTAGCTAAACAATGTCATTGCCGTGATCATGATGATGTTTGGGAGCATCTTTTTGAGTTACGCAGTATTGAGGCATTAGCAGATTGGCAAACTCTGTTTAATGACATTTTTATTTGGTGTGCACTTGCACGCCTTGACTATGAACCTGAAGTACTTGCATCTGAAGGCTCTTCACAACGTGAAGCACATATGCTCACTCATATAAAAACCATCAAACAGCACGAGCCTAATGCCAAAATATTAATCGTCACAGGGGGAGCCCACACCCTTGCACTAATCGAAGGCTTAGCTTCTTCACAACCCCACTCTTTCGCTATTTCTAGCTCAGAACAAAAGCACTTTACTAAAATGCAAAAAATGGGCGAAAAAGAGCAAGCTTGGCTTATTCGCTATAGCTTTGACAGATTAGATGCACTTAATGGCTATGCATCTGGTATGCCATCTCCGGCTTTTTACCAACAAGCTTGGCAAAGCTTAATGCAACAACATCATGATAAATTAGAAAACAATGAGGCGGCAAAACAGCCAACGCAAGTTTATCGCAATAAAATGGGCATCGCCTTTTTAAGCTCAGTGGCTCAGACTATCAGAGAACAACAATTTGATAATCCACCCAGTTATTTAACCGTAAAACTAGCAGCCGAGCAGAGTTTACGCCTCGCTTTACTAAGAGAGCACACTGGTATGGGGCGTTATGATTTGCTTGATGGGTTACAAAGCGCCTTTATTAAAGGCAGTTTAGATGACAGTCAAAACGAATTATGGGACGAAATCAAAACCTGTTTTTCAGGTTATCTATTAGGACAAATTCCATTAGGTACAGCAACGCCCCCTTTAGTCAATGAAACCTATGAACGTGCCAAAGCGTTTCGCTTTAAACTTGATGATACATTAGCAAAAACTACAAAATGTGATGTTTATCGTAACCCCCAACATCGCTTAAGAAGTCGTTTTTTACATTTATTGGCATTTTTAGAAATCCATTTTGCCCACCGTGTCAATGGACCTGATTTTCTTTCTGGTCACCAGTTAGATCTATTATTTGAAGAATGGCAATATGCATGGACCCCCAATGTTGAAGGTGAACTGATCTCATTATCAGAAAAAGGCTCTCAACTTGAAACTATCGCCTTAAATAAACTGTTAGCAATGGAAAAACAGCTTGCAGAACAAGGAAAAAGCCGTTCAAGCCAAAGTGCGGTCACTTTGTTAATTCAAGCGGCATTAATTGGGCTCCACCAGCGTATCCCTACGCTATTTAAACTGCTAGATAGCTATATTCAGCAAGATTTTCGCCTTGAGTCATTAACACAATGTGGACATAAATTGATCCATTTATGGCGAGGTCGTCAATATCTTGATATTACCGATGAGCTGACATTGGAAAATAGGCTACATCAAGTGATCCCTCAAGCCTTCTTTTGCTTAGAGCAATTGGCTCAAGGTGATGAGCAACAACAAGAAAGCAATCTGCAAGCCCTACTTTCTTTACGTGAACTTATTGAGTTTATGCCATCACTGGATCATCAATATGATTATAAAAGTGATTTTTATCAGCAACTTAATCGCCTTGATGGACAGTTAGATACCGTTCCTTTATTAAAAGGTGCGGTAGATGCATTACGTTATCTAGGTTCGTATATTGACGAAAAGACCTTAGCGGCCGTGTTAAATGCGACCTTTAGTACAGGCAGCGCTCCCGAACATGCCATTGGTTATTTTGTCGGTATAATGCGCACCGCACCAGAGCTAGTCATTCGCCTGCCGTTGTTAGTCAATCACTTAAATAGCTTATTACAGCAATGGGATGAAGAACGTTTTATTCAGATTTTACCTGATTTGCGTTTTGCCTTTAGCCAACTTAATCCCAAACAAAATGCAGAGCTTGCACAATATATTGCTAATGATATTGGTTTAGATACGCAAGCCTTATCACTATGGCAATCAGAATTTAGTGCCAAGCAAATGCTTGAAGCCACTAAACTCAATCAAAAACTGCAACAGCGCATTAAGACACAAGGCATGATTTCTTGGTTTGAGGCGAAGAAAACAGAGAAAGGAGACCATACTCATGGAGAAGCATGATGATGATATGCCTAAAGATAAAATACAACAAGCCAAACGTTGGCGCTTGATTTTAGGCCAATACGCTGATGATGCTTTAGGGCAAGCCACGTTTAATGCTGATGATCTTAAAATTGAACGTACACTCGATTTTCTTTATCGCCGTGAATATCAGCGCCGAGGATTACGTCAAGAGCGCGGTCGCCATGGCTCTCTCGATGCATCGCAACTTACTGCCGTAAACTGGCTAAATCAAGCTCGCAAACTTTTTCCCAATAGCACATTTGAACGTATGCAATCACAAGCGATTGAACGTTATCAAATCAGTAGCTTTCTTAAAGATCCCAATACGCTAAAAGCTATGGAGCCGACTAAAGCGTTAGCTAAAACACTATTAAGCTTACGCGGACGAATGAGCGAAGAAACGCGAGATGCAGTAAAAACCATTATTCATAAAGTGGTTGAAGATATTTTGCGTCAAATTCGTAATAACTTTCGCCAATCATTAACCGGTCGTCGTAATCGCTTTAGACGCTCGTTAGTACCAAATAGTCGTAACTTTGATTGGCGTGCCACTATTGCCGCCAATTTAAAACATTACGATACCCAAAATCGTCGTTTAGTGATTGAAACCCCTTACTTTAATTCACGAATGCAACAGCATTTTCCATGGGATGTCATTCTCTGTGTTGACCAAAGTGCATCAATGTCTAGTTCCATTATGTATGCAGCTGTGTGTGCGAGTATTTTAGCTTCATTACCTGCTGTTAATGTCTCCTTAATCGTGTTTGATACTCAAGTTGTCGATTTATCACACTTAGCCGACGATCCCGTTGAAGTGTTAATGACAGTCCAATTAGGAGGAGGTACGGATATTGCTAGTGCCATGCAATATTGCGAAAGCTTAGTTAACAACCCTAAGCGTACTGTTATTTCGCTTATCAGTGACTTTGAAGAAGGGGGATCATTAACCCGATTATTAGATTGCACACAACGTCTCAATAGCCAACAAGTTAAATTATTAGGACTGGCAGCACTAGATGATGAGGCTCAACCGGTTTATGACTCAACTATCGCACAAAAACTCGCCGATAGAGGTATGCAAGTTGCAGCTTTAACCCCAGAACATTTCGCACAGTGGCTAGCAGAGGTAATGCAATGAGTTGGCAGACCGTTTATTTTCATTATGATGAAGATGCGCTTACCGTCTTTGCTAATGCCGGATTATTAAGACGCGCAAGAAAAGATGTTGATAACGAAAAAGTCTCTGTTACTGATGCAAATACAGGGCAATTTAGCAGTGATGGGCAAAAAGTCGTTTTACATGAAGCAGGCATTCAGCAAGCCAGTTGTGATTGTTCCGCATCAGGTTGTTGCAAACATATTTTATCCGCCATTTTATGGTTACAAGCCAACAACAATTCGACTGATGATATTAATACTGATAATCCCATTGAAACATCAGCAGAAAAAATTATAGCACCTGTTGAAACGCCGCCTTTATTACCCTCTTTATTTACGCTTGATCCCGAGTTACTCATCAAAAAAGCAGGTAAACCCGCCTGTCGGACTGCGATTAACTTAATTGAACAATGGGAAGATAAAACTTTAGTTCTAGAAGACACAGGAACCCAGCTAAAAATTCAACTCCCTGATGTTGATGAACCGGTCATTTTCTTACAAGCAAGTGGTTTCGATGGCATGTTATCCCCTTTTTCTAGCTCTCAGAAAAAAGCTTTTCATCTTGCTATTGTCGCGAAAATATTTGAGCAAAATACACAGCCTTGGACGTGGCCTGAAGATTTAATTCCCTTAAAATCTTCAAAACGCCCACTAAATGATGAAGAAATTGCCCTTATTAATACTATTGAACAATTTATTGATGATCTATTACGTCAAGGGCTATCACACATTAGTTTAAGTAGCGCAACGCAATTACATTTACTTAATATGTCTGCTCGTGCCGAGGGTTTACCTCGTTTAGCCTCTTATTTACGAACATTAAGTACTCAAGTCAAGCGGTTAGCAGAAAGACATTTCACTATGGATGAAAGCAATGTCTTACGTCTATTAGCTCATATCTCAGCCTATCTTTTCCAGCTATCTTATGCGACACCTGAACAATTAAAAACATTACGAGGACAACTTCGCCGTCAATATGATGATAAAAAAACCAGTCTCGCGCTTATTCCTATTGATGCACATTGGTGGACAGCACAAAGTGGCGCATTAGGCACAACTTTTACTTTCTGGGATAAAGAAGCAAAACAATTTTTACAAGCGACACAAGCTCGCCCTAATCAACTTGATACCCTATTTAATCGCTATAGTGTTTGGCATAGTTTATCGTTATGGAAACAAACTGCAGATAAGCTCATGCGCCGACCTTTCTTATTACAAGCGCCTCGTATTTCTGATGAAGGGAAACTAGCTACTATTGGCGATAGCTTTGCGCAAAATCAAACCGATTTTCTTGATGTCACAGATTATCATCAACTACAAACAGAATTAGGTATTCATAACTGGCAAGATTTACCCAATTATTTTACGGATCAACCAGAAGGATTTCTTTCCCCTCTGGTTTTACATATCAAAAGCTATAATCCCTTAATTTGGCATGAAGTAGAGCAGTGTGTTATTTGGGAAGTGGTAGATAATAATGGAAATTCGGCCTTTTTGCGCCTTTATTGGGAAGGCGAAACGCAAAATAATTTAGAAGAATTACGTTTTCTCACTAAACGAGAATTAGAAATCGTTGCGATCACCGTGCAACCTGTTCGACGTGATTTCAATATCGATTTATTACCCACCACCATTTGGATCAAAACAGAGCAAGGCATTGAAATGTTTTATCTCGATTTTGACCAATTTCCACGTAAGAAAAAACAGTCTGGTTTTATTAGTCATATTCAAGAATATATGGCTAAACGTAAGCGACAAACGGCAATGCATCACAGTGAACCTACCCTTGCACAAAAATTTTGTCGCCCCATTTTATCCGTATTGGAAGCCCAAGCATGTACAGGGCGAGAACAACTTTCTGCAATGCAAAAAGAGCAATTAGAGAGAAGCAAACAAATTGCTGACGATTTAGGTATGACATTAATAGCTAACCAATTAACTCGTTATCTCGCTTTAACTGCTCGTGACTCTCAAGCTTTATTACAGTTAATTTGGCTATGTGATAATCTGCAACAATTACAAAGCCCGTTACCCATTCAACTTAATGAATAAATTTCAAGGTTGTTGTTAAATAAAAAGCTATCTCACTTAGTTAATAAGAGAGATAGCTTATAGAATAGCAATAACTGGGTTTAGGCAGGATTATCAATATCGACAAAAGTAACATCTAAATGGTGAGTTTGTGCTAACCATTCACCTAATGCTTTAATACCATAACGCTCGGTAGCATGATGCCCAGCAGCGAAAAAATGCACGCCCATTTCTCTTGCTATATGAATCGTCTGCTCTGAGACTTCTCCTGTTACAAATGCATCAACACCTTGCTCTGCCACCTGTTGAATAAATCCTTGTCCTCCACCAGTACACCAAGCAATATGGCGAATAACATCTGGTGCATTGTCACCACAGTGAAGCACATTACGCTGTAAGGCTTTTTCGAGTCGTGTTTTTAATTCATTGGCTGTGACAGGTAGATCAAAAATCCCTTTCGGCACTAAAGGCTCGATCTCACCCTCAACTTTTACGCCCATTTTTAACGCTAATTGAGCGTTGTTACCTAAAATAGGATGGGCATCTAAAGGTAAGTGATAACCATATAGATTGAGATCATTACATAGTAGGGTTTTTAAGCGATTGCGTTTCATTGAACGGATAACAACTGGCTCATTCTTCCAAAAATAACCATGGTGAACTAATACAGCATCTGCATTTAAACGTACCGCTTCATCAAGTAAAGCTTGGCAAGCCGTTACTCCTGTCACTATTTTTTGAATATGAGGGCGCCCTTCTACTTGAAGACCATTAGGTGCGTAGTCGTGAAAATTCTCAATACTTAGCTTTTCATTAATAATTAATTCTAGATCAGTATTTTTCATATCCTGTTTCTCCTTGTTATCACGGCGCCACAGTGCGTAGTGTACATATGTGATAAATAACAATAGATTAATTAGCACTTCTCAAAGTGAATAACCTTTATTGTAACTTAAAATAAGAGAATAAATAGAACAGTGAAAAATACACGTGATAACACGTTAAAAAGGGTTTGAAGAAGGGGAAAAAATAACGCCTGTTTCAACAGGCGTTAAATGGAATTTTCTGTTATTTATGGCTAGTTAATGCCATTTCTGATTTAGCTAACCAAACTGGCTTATTGCTTGTTTTAGACCATACACGATGTAAATAGCTATAAAACTGAGCGCGTTTAGGATGAAAAACCATAACAGGAAATGCCACAATACCTAGCGCTACCGCACCAGTACGACGGGCTAAAACATGTTTTTTAGTGTATTCGTTATAAGCTGGCATAGTGTTCTCCTGCATAAAATGAATTGATGCTGAAATTTTACCTCATTTGATGAAATTTTACTACTGATCAGACCACTTATTTTGTGCGAAAAATCACCTTTATTTTGCTTGTAGTGTAATTAAATTTCACAATAGAAATAAAAATGAAACAAAATTGAAACAAAAACAAAAAACCTATTAACAAAGCAAACTAATACTTTATTGAATTACGGTTATAGTAAATAATTTCGCGAGTGCGAGTGAATGATAAAAAAGAGAAAATCAGAGAATGAGATTTACTGCTAAACAAAATAAGTTTAGCAGTAAACAAGAAATTAGATATTGGCTAACTCTTTAAATAAATTAGGGTTTTTATAAATAGCAATAAGTACTTTCGCTGTAAGCCCTGTCGGATTACGTCTTTTTAATTCCCAACTTTTTACAGTATCGATACTTGTCCCTAATGCATGTGCAAATTCACTTTGTGAAACGTTAAGTTGCTCCCTAATCGCTTTTACATCAGCAACTTCAAACCGAGTCACTTTCGATGCTTTTTTATCGCCATTTTTAATTTCTACGGCTTCTTCTAAAGAGGCTTTTAGATCATTGAAGAAACTCATATCACCGTTCACCTTTAAGTCTTTTTGTTAGTTTTTTTAACTCAATCTTTTCTGAATCAGTTAAACTAATTTTTATTGTTTTTGGATACGCCATAACTAAATAGATAACTTCTTTAGTCGCTAAAAAATAAATAACTCTAGTCCCCCCACTTTTACCTTTGTTACCTACAGCCATTCTTATTTTGCGTAATCCACCTGTTCCTTTAATTAAGTCGCCTTTATCAGGTTTACTGATAAGTTCATTTTGAAGTATTCTTATTTCTTTATCTGTAGCCAATAGTTTGATTTGCTGAGTAAATATTGAGGTTTCAATAAATTCTATAGCATGACTCATTAAGTTCCCTTTCTAATCCATCATTTAAAAGTGTACAATGTACACCATCAAAATTCAAGATTAAATACGAGTTCTCATACTATAAAGAATTTTCTTGAAAAAATTCTTCTATTTCTATTTAGAAGGAATAATTTGAATTAAGACATATTTATTTCTTCACCGCTTTGCCTTTGCCACGTAAGGTTTCAGTTAACCCTTTCAGAAAGTATCTCACCAGTTGATCGCCACAGTTACGGTAGTTTTTATGTCCTGGCTTACGAAATATCGCGCTAAGTTCAGGCTTAGAAACGCGAAAATCCGCTAGTTCATAAATGTTAATCATATCCATGTCTTTTAATTCAAAGGCAACACGTAATTTCTTTAAAATAATATTGTTGGTTATCCGTTTTTCGACTTCTGGAGTAGGATATTTTTCATCTTTACCACGACGATAAAAGATAAGCCCATTTAAAAAATGTCCCAAGGCCATATCATCACACTCAACAAAGGCAGGATCATCGTCTTTTTTTAACCACTGATTGACTTGCTGTTTAGTCGCTGTGAAATCCGCCAGTTTCATTATATCAACAATATGACCATCGCTAAGATCTAACATATAACGCACACTGCGTAACACATAATTATTTTGCATTGATTATCCGCTCTTTATTCAATTCTAAATCAATCATCAATGATGGATATCAATGTTGTGATCTAAAAGTTATTATGATTAAAAAATACACTCCACCTATAGGTAGAGTGTATTCTATTTGGTGATAAATAAATTATACGACTAAGTTATTTAGTTTATTGTTTACTGGCAAAAACATTATTAACAATTTCAATGGCTTCTTTTTCAATTAATTCACGATGCTCAGAGCCACGGAAGCTTTCACAATAAATTTTGTACGCTTCTTCTGTCCCTGAAGGACGAGCGGCAAACCAACCATAATCGGTCATCACTTTTAAACCACCAATAGCAGCACCATTACCAGATGCGTGAGTTAAACGCGCAGTAATAGGATCACCTGCTAAGGTATTTGCGGTGACCATTTCTGGTGATAATCGTGACAACAACGCTTTTTGCTCATGAGTTGCAGATGCTTGTATACGATTATAGCTTGGAGAGCCAAAACGCTGCGCTAACTCGTTATAATGTTGTTGTGGATCTTTACCTGTTACCGCTTTTATTTCAGCAGCCAGTAAACATAAGATAATACCATCTTTATCTGTTGACCACGGTTTACCATTAAAACGTAAGAATGATGCCCCCGCACTCTCTTCACCACCAAAACCAAACTCGCCACTGAATAGACCTTGCACAAACCATTTAAAGCCGACAGGTACTTCAACAAGTTCACGACCTAAATCAGCCACGACTCGGTCAATCATCGCGCTAGAGACGAGTGTTTTACCCACTTTTACCTCATTTGACCACTGAGGACGATGGCGAAAAAGATAATTAATCGCTGCCGCTAAATAGTGGTTAGGATTCATCAAGCCCGAAGGAGTGACAATACCATGGCGATCGTAATCAGGGTCATTGGCGAAAGCTAAGTCAAATTTATCACGCAGTTGCAATAAACCTTCCATTGCCCAAGGTGATGAGCAATCCATACGGATCACACCATCATGATCTAATGTCATAAAGCGGAAAGTTTGATCCACCTGATCGTTTACCAACTCAAGATCAAGTTCGTAATATTCACCTATGCGTTTCCAGTATTCAATTCCTGAACCACCCAGTGGATCGACACCTAATTTTAAACCCGCTTTTTTAATTGCCTTCATATCAACAACGTCACCTAACGCTTTAACATAAGGCATAATTAAATCTTGCTCGTGAATATAACCACTCGCTAATGCATCATCATAAGAAAGACGTTTAACCCCCAATAAATTATTTTCCAATAATTCATTGGCGCGTTTTTCAATCACAGAGGTTAAATCAGTATCAGCAGGCCCACCATTTGATGGATTGTATTTTATCCCCCCATCTTCAGGAGGATTATGTGATGGTGTAATGACGATACCATCAGCAATGTCTTGGTGCCCTTGATTGTAAGTTAAAATAGAGAAGGAAACGCTAGGCGTTGGGGTATAACCATTATTCTCTTGAATAATCACGTTAACTTTATTTGCAGCAAGCACTTCTAAAACCGAAATAAAAGCAGGCTCAGATAATGCATGGGTATCTTTACCTACATAGCAAGGCCCCGTTACACCATTATTAGCTCGGACTTCAGCAATAG
Organism: Proteus sp. HMSC14B05; assembly: GCF_001808035.1. Taxonomy (NCBI): domain Bacteria; kingdom Pseudomonadati; phylum Pseudomonadota; class Gammaproteobacteria; order Enterobacterales; family Morganellaceae; genus Proteus; species Proteus sp. HMSC14B05. The sequence goes on from NZ_KV791986.1 coordinate 122,511, forward strand.
CTTGAGCAATTGCTAGAATATGTGCTTCATTAAAGCTATGACGTTTGGCACTGCCTCGGTGACCCGATGTACCAAATTTCACACGATGAGCATTCTGATTTGCTTGCGGTTTTAGTGAATAATATTGTGCGGTTAATTGCGCTACATTAATCAGATCGCTTTGACGAGTATGTTGCCCAGCTCTTGAATGGATTGCCACAAATCTTCTCCTATTTTACATCACAATCATGCTTTAAACGAAAGCCTTTGCAATGCATCAATTAACAATAGTGTTTAGATAGTTCCACACACTTTATCAATCTCATTGGCAGGGAATTGCATATCCTGCATGATGCTTTGTACCATAGTTCTTTTACGCTCAGTATTTGAGTTGGTAATAACCCAAAATGGCGTACCGGGAATATGGCGAGGTTTTGTATGACGTCCACTGTCGAGCAATGTTTTTTCATCACCGGCAAAATAAATTCGCGTGCGTCCATGTACTGTTTCAGCAGATTGAGTAAAAGTAGCACTATCTAAGCTATATAATGTAGACAGGATCTGTAAAAAACGATCAACTGATTTTGTTTTCTCTGCATAACTATCAGATAACAGCAGTTCACGCATTTCACGGACCGGATTTTTTGCTGGTGCGACAGGCTTAAGATCAGCATCCTGTTTAACGACAGGCGCTTGTACTGACTCAGTGACAACGACTGGCTGTACGGGCTGTTTGGCATCAAGCTTCAATAGACGCCTTAAAATATCTGAAGCGCTTTCACCGATATGTCTAGTTTCGCTAGCGATATAGCGGTAAAGTTCGTCATCAATTTCTATCTTTTTCATTGCTACCCAGTACTATTTTCAAAAAAAAGTGACTAGGATTATAAGATATAATCTTTAAAAACAAAATAGGTAAAATTTCAATAACTTAAAGCGTATTCATTAAAGAATTAATCTTTTTAAACTTTAAGCTGGGTATTTATCCTATTGTTTCTATCTGTATCATCTTCTATTCTTTGAATTTATTGCCATAGAATAGAGTTGACATCTTCTTCAATGCCCTTTCACATCAGCAATTAAAATAATATAAAACTCTGACTTATCCTTATTGAGCTATATCAAAATTTTATTTTTACCATTACATTTGGAATAATAATCTATATTATTCTATTTTCTCAGAATATAATAAATTACACTATCTCTTGTTAGATTAACTTTATCTCATATTCCGAAAAAGACAACAAGTTGGCTAATATGATTGCACATGTCATCATAAGGAAAAAATAGACTTAATTTTGGTCATCAATATGAAACTCAATGCATTATTAAACTATCAAATACATCAACCAGAAACAGCAACGATAAACAATTTACCTATTGTGTTGATCCATGGGCTTTTTGGTGATCTCAATAATCTAGGCGTACTAGGTCGCGATCTACGTCAAGACCATACCGTGATACAAATTGATGTGCGCAACCATGGGCATTCTCCTCATAGTGAAAGTATGCACTATCACGATATGGCACAAGATGTATTAGCCCTGCTTGATAGCTTAAATATCGCAAAAGCAATCGTTATAGGTCACTCAATGGGAGGGAAAATTGCAATGGCAATGACCGCTCTCGCACCTCTTCGCCTTGAACGTATCGTAGTTATTGATATGTCTCCTGTTGCTTATAATGTTCGTCGTCATGATAAAATTTTTGCAGCCCTTGAAGCTGTCACTAAAGCTCACGTCACACAACGTACAGAAGCTATTGCTATTATGCGCCCTTTTATTGAGGAAGACGGCGTTATCCAATTTCTGCTTAAATCATTTAAAAAAGGTGAATGGTTATTTAATTTACCCGCAATCAAACAGGCTTACCCCGATATTATTGGTTGGCAAGAAGTGCCTGCTTGGCATCATCCCGTTTTATTTATACGTGGTGGACTATCCCCATATATTTTAGATGAATATCGCGATAATATTGCTCGCCAATTTCCACAAGCAACCGCCTTTGTTGTCGCCAATACAGGACATTGGGTGCATTCTGAAAAGCCAGGAACAGTAATTAAGGCCATTCGTCGCTTCTTAGCCAAAACAGTATAACGTTCCTTTGTTGGTTATAAATCACCAGCAATACTATTTTATAGCGTACAATTATTGCTCTTAAATCTGTCATTGTTGATAAAAAGACCAAATGACAATAGGTTAAACACAGGAAGCAGTAGCGATACGCCGATATGTGGGGTATTATTGGGCGCTTCATATTGAGTCATTGGTATACGCCCTTTCACAGCAAAATTTATGGCAAAAGAACAAACTGATCGCACCACACTGGATTTGTTCGCAAATGAACGCAGACCTGGGCGACCTAAAACAAACCCGCTTTCTCGGGATGAACAGCTTAGAATTAATAAACGAAACCAATTACGACGCGATCGCGTCAATGGATTACGTCGGGTTGAGTTGAAATTAAATGAGGATGCTGTCAATGCGCTTAATGAGCTTGCGAGCGCAAAAAATGTCAGTCGTAGTGAGCTTATTGAAGAAATATTACTAGAACAACTCGCACAAACTTATGCGTTAAAAAAACATCAAAGCTAAAAAAATCAGCAGGAAAATCACACAAATTCGACAGAATTACCCTGCTCTTTTCGTCAAAATAGTGCTTTAGTTTTCAATTATGAAAACATGATGTTTATCTTTTACTGGTAATTGTTCAAAAATACAGACAAAGAGAATAAAAGAGGTTATCTCACTTTATGGCAATCATAGGAATATTCTTCGGCAGTGATACCGGCAACACTGAAAATATTGCCAAAATGCTTCAAGAAAGATTAGGCGCGGATAATGCCGAAGTTCATGATATCGCAAAATCCAGTCAAGAAGACATCGAAGCATTTGATATTCTATTACTAGGTATTCCTACCTGGTATTATGGTGAAGCACAATGCGATTGGGATGACTTTTTCCCAACATTAGAAGATATTGATTTCAACGGTAAACTTGTTGCTCTATTTGGTTGTGGTGACCAAGAAGACTATGCAGAATACTTCTGTGACGCAATGGGAACTATTCGTGATATCATTGAACCTCGTGGCGCAGTCATTGTGGGTCATTGGCCTACTGAAGGTTATCATTTTGAAGCATCTAAAGGTCTTGCTGATGATAATCACTTTATCGGCCTTGCGATTGATGAAGATCGCCAACCAGAATTAACTGAAGAGCGTGTTGACGCTTGGGTTGCTCAGATCAAAGAAGAGATGAGCCTTGACGAAATTCTGGGATAATATAAATTCTTAATATTGAGAATGATAATTATTCAATGGTGTGCTAAGATAGTGTGATAGGTGGGGTGTTTATTTTTTAATATCATGCCTATAATCATTAAGGTTATTAAATACCCTATGTATTAATGAATATATACAGTATTTTGTGAGCACATATTAAATTCACCATTAGCAACAGGATTAAATCCGCATGACCGACAATAATAAAGCGTTAAAAAATGCTGGGTTAAAAGTTACACTTCCTCGCTTAAAGATCTTGGAAGTGCTCCAGGATCCTGAGTGCCATCATGTCAGTGCTGAAGATCTCTATAAAAAACTGATCGATATCGGCGAAGAGATTGGTCTGGCAACAGTCTATCGCGTCTTAAACCAATTTGATGATGCTGGTATTGTTACCCGACATAATTTTGAAGGTGGTAAATCAGTATTTGAATTAACTCAACAACATCACCATGATCACTTAATTTGCCTTGATTGTGGTAAAGTTATCGAGTTTACTGACGATGCTATCGAAGTTCGTCAAAGAAATATCGCTGAACGCCATGGCATCAAACTTTCCAATCATAGCCTGTATTTATATGGTCACTGCGCCGCAGGTAATTGTAAAGAAGATAGCCACGCACATGATGAGAAGTAATCATTCTGGATAATATCTCAGTAAAAAAAGGAACTGCCTGCAGTTCCTTTTTTATTGGTAAAGATTTACTACATTTTGAAATATCATGGGCAGCAACCGTAGCATTCAATCTCGCCTCTAACCAAGCAGGATAGCGTAGTGTAAATACTTTCAGCTTATCTTCTACTTTTAAAAGGTGCTATCTCCTCTTCAGCACAAGTCTCAATAAATTCAGCTAAGGAAATTGCGCCTTCTTTTTGCAACCCTTCAATACTATCAGCAACAAAATCACAATACCCATTGACATCTAAAAATTGTCCTCGGAATGCACTTATTTCTGATCCATAAACAACAGATGCAGGGTGACCATTTATTATCATGATATTTGTGCTTTTAATCATGTTTTACTCCTATCACACTCTCAAACTATTAAGGATAAAGCGTAATAAATACACTTTATCCTTATTGTTATTTAGAAAATCGTAAATGGCATGATCACATTGAATTTAACGTCTTTTTCATCTTGGAAGATATTACCAAAACCACCTTCATAGCTTGGTATATCGGAATGGTTATCATAACGAGTGTAGTGGAGTTTAAATAACGTACCTTTCGCTCTCCCCTCTTGAACGGTATACATGATGTCGGCATTCCATGCGCTTTCTCTAATACGTTTACTTTGGTCATAAATAGGGTTACTACTCGGTTTTGCATTCCAAGCATACACATAGGAAGTACCAATCGCCCAGCCCGGTAGATCCCAATTTTTTAGATCATACATCACTCCCGCGTATAATGCTTTTTCACCATTGGCGTTAAAATCAGAACGACCATCCCACCAGATATCTAAACGACCATTCGAGGTTGCCCATCCCGGCGTCATACGTTGTAAAAAGTAACCTTGGTTACCTTCTGCTTTAACCCAAGTACCTTCAACTTTAAAATCAAATACATTGTAGGTATAGCCTAAAGTGAATGCTTGTAACCATGCCAAACCATCATAAACATCGTTAATTCCCCCTCCGGTGACTTTATCTTTTGCACCGTAGAATTGATAAGAGGTTTTTAATGTATTATTTGCGATAGGGAAATCGTAAGAAACTTTGCCAAAATATTGATCAATATAACCATCAGCTTGGCCAAATGCGGCTTCTAATACTAAGCTATTTTTAAAATCATATTTGGCACCAAAAGAGTGTAAATAACTGATATTTGTCTCTAAGTCTGCCTTACGGAAATTGTACATATTCCGATACCACGGCGCTTTATATTCATCAGTCCACATATATGAGAAAGAGAGTTCACCATTTTTATCGAAATCAAATACAGCGCCCGCTTCTGCACCGCGATAAGTACCAGGTAAGAAACTCCAATGAGGACGTAATAATGTTTGCCCTTTAGGTTGAATATATCCACCTTGAGCCCAGAAATGGCCTAATTTAAATTTAGCAGCAGCTTTATAAATACTCACGCCACTGCGATCACCTGTCCATTTTTCATCCCAGCGACTTTTTGCATCACTAAATCCTATTTCATTAGGTGCAGCTGGTCCACTGTTGTTAAGTTCAACAGCACCAAAAGCAGCTAAATCAATACCAAAAAAATCACCCAGATAACCAGAAGAAAAATCAAGATTAGCGTTAAAGGTAGAGTGGTGTAAATTTGCTTTATATTTGCCGTAATCAGGACTGTTTGGTGTTAACTCTTTTCTATCACGGTCACGTTGCCAGTAATAGATCCCCCCTGTCAGGGTTGAGTCATCAATAAATCCTTCAGCATAAGACATTTTCGCAGGTAGTGCAGTTACAAGCAATGCGCCCATAACGGCAAGTGCCACCCTGCCTGGTTTAGCATGTTGCATAACCATAGCATTGTTTCCTCTTTGACTTTGACTAAAAAAGAAATAAGCACCAACGCCTATTTCCAAATATAAAACCCCAAATGGGGAAAAAACCTAAAATTAGGTTAACAACAGCTTATTTTTCGCGACGCGAATTATCAACCTAAAAAAAAGAATTTTTATCAAAATATGACCAAGGGCACATTACTTAATTACAGTTTCATATTTTTTCTTTAGTCAATGAGGGACAAGTAGAACGTAAATATTTTTTAATATATTGATATTAAAAAAGAAAATTATCACACCTAATATGATAATGTTTCGTTTTTATAGAAAAGAATTATTAGTCGTATTAATTAATAAACTTTTTTAGAAAAGAAAAATATGTGTCATGGTTCACATTTTTATTATTATAGACAAATTCAATATAATCATATGAAATAAAAGAAGAAGATGATGACAAAAGTTAATAATTTAACACAACGTAAATAAGAATTGATACAAATAATAGCTATAGAAACTCACATTACAAAATAAAAAATAATAATTATTGGTCAATAAAAACAAACTTATTTGATAAATAAAAAATGCTCGATAAATTATTATCGAGCATTTTATTAAGATGTGAGTTTAGTGATATTACACGCCACTAAAACAGAGCATATTAACCTTGTTTCGAAATCTTCGCCCAAGTATCACGTAAACCAACAGTACGGTTAAAGACCAGTTTATCCGCAGTCGAAAGCTTATCAGCACAGAAGTAACCTTCACGCTCAAATTGATACGCTTTTTCAATAGCCGCATCTTTTAAGCTTGCTTCCACAAAACCTTGACGGATCACTAATGACTCAGGGTTAATGGTTGATAAGAAATCCTCTTCAGCACCAGGATTAGGTACGCTAAATAAACGATCATAAAGACGAATTTCTGCTGGAATAGCATGTGGAATGCTGACCCAGTGGATCACCCCTTTTACTTTACGACCATCAGCCGGATCTTTATTTAACGTCTGTGGATCGTAAGTACAATAAATGGTGGTTATTTCACCTTGTTCATCTTTTTCAACTCGTTCTGCTTTAATGACATAAGCATTACGCAAACGGACTTCTTTACCTAATACCAGACGTTTATATTGACGATTGGCTTCTTCTTTAAAATCTGCACGATCAATATAAATTTCACGGCTAAATGGTACTTCACGAGTTCCCATTTCTGGTTTATTTGGGTGATTTGGCGCAGTTAAAATCTCTTCACCTTCTGGCATATTTTCAATCACTAAACGTACCGGATCGATAACAGCCATTGCACGAGGTGCGTTTTCGTTTAAATCATCACGAATACAAGCTTCTAATGATGCCATTTCCACGTTGTTATCTTGTTTGGTCACACCAATACGTTGACAGAATTCGCGGATTGACTCAGCCGTATAACCACGACGACGTAAGCCAGAAATTGTCGGCATACGCGGATCATCCCAACCATCAACAATATTTTCTGTCACAAGCTGATTTAGCTTGCGCTTAGACATGACGGTATATTCAAGATTAAGACGTGAGAACTCATATTGACGAGGGTGGCAAGGAATAGTGATATTATCCAACACCCAATCATATAAACGACGGTTATCTTGGAATTCCAAAGTACATAAAGAATGTGTGATATTTTCCAATGCATCAGAAATACAATGGGTAAAATCATACATTGGATAAATGCACCATTTGTTACCTGTTTGATGGTGTTCAGCGAATTTGATCCGGTAAAGAACAGGATCACGCATGACAATAAATGGTGATGCCATGTCAATTTTCGCACGTAGGCACGCTTTCCCCTCTTCAAAGCCACCCGCACGCATTTTTTCAAATAGCGCTAAGTTTTCTTCTACACTACGAGAGCGATAAGGGCTATTTTTTCCTGGCTCTTTGAGTGTGCCACGATATTCACGAATTTCTTCAGCACTCAACTCATCAACATAAGCCAAGCCTTTGTTAATCAGCTCAATCGCATATTGATACAGTTGATCAAAATAGTCAGAGGAGTAATGAATGTTACCATCCCATTGGAAACCTAACCACTGAACGTCTTTTTGAATCGAGTTGATATATTCAACATCTTCTTTTACTGGATTCGTATCATCAAAACGTAAATTACATTTACCTTGATAATCTTGTGCAATACCAAAATTTAAGCAAATTGATTTTGCATGGCCAATATGAAGATAGCCATTAGGCTCAGGAGGGAAACGGGTATGGACACTATTATGTTTCCCGGTAGCCAGATCTTCGTCAATAATTTGACGAATAAAGTTCGTTGGGCGGGCATCTGCCTCATTCATGGTCATTTTTTCCTCAAAGCAAAACGCATATTGACCTACTATAATCCAATAAGCAGACTTAAATCAAGCTATTGTTTTAAAATCAATTATTTACAATTTAACCATGATATAATTAATAAGAAAAAACACGACAAAACATGACAATACCAGACAAATAAATCAATATATTACAAGTTTTAGTGAGTGTGTTTTCTGTTAAATTCTCCCACCCTGCTATACTCTCCAAAAACTAACCGGATCCGTTATGAACCTCGCAAACTTATCTCAAGAAGAAAAAGACAAAATCAATGTCGATTTGGCTACTTCAGGTGTCGCATATAAAGAACGGCTCAACATGCCAATTGTTGCGTCCAAAGTTGAACGACAACAACCAGCACATTTATGAATGTATTTTAATAAAGGGTTAGTGTTTTATAGTGAAAAAAATAAAAAGTTGCTACATGGGAATTCTGCACCATATCTGAAAGAGCTAAGCAATTTGATTTATATTAAAACTCAAGTTTTGACTAATAACCTTCTCATATATATATCATCAATCATTGATATAACACATTGAACAACAATAACAAGATCGATTTTAACGATCATTTCACCAACCATTAATAGGTCGTAACTATCAAAATCAACGCCATCGATCGAAAAAACCATCTTTACTTAAGTGATATTTGAAATAATAATTTCAATTATTTATTTTTATATTTGCTACATCACCATTAAAAAACTTAATATCTTTATTATTTATATAATCTACAAATATAAACCTCACTATAAACTCTATTTAATAGGATTATATATATTTTATTATTCAATAATACTTTTCATTTTTTTGAAAAACAAAAAATAACTTAACTTTAATTTAAAATAGGAATCATAAATATATGAAAAGAAAAGTTATAGCACTAGCTACTATTCTTTCTGCTGCATTTGCTGGCTCATCTATGGCGTATGACGGAACAATTACATTTACAGGTAAAGTTGTTGCGCAAACCTGCTCTGTCAATACAAATGATAAGAATTTAGCGGTAACATTACCTACAGTATCCACCACTACATTAAATGAAAATGCGGCTACTGCAGGTCTTACTCCATTTACTATTCATTTAACTGGTTGCGCTGTTGGTATGGATGGTGCACAAAGTGTCAAAACATATTTTGAACCTTCAAGTGACATTGATGTAACCACACACAACTTAAAAAATACTGCACAAACTAAAGCTGATAATGTTCAAGTTCAATTACTTAACTCAGATGCAGCAACAACAATCCAGTTAGGTACTGATTCTGCAACACAAGATGTCCATCCAGTACAAATCGACAATGCTAATGTAAACCTCCCATATTTTGCTCAATATTATGCAACCGGACAATCTACCGCTGGGGATGTAAAAGCAACCGTTCATTACACCATTGCCTATGAGTAAGGTTTATTGGATTGCTTTTATTTTACGGGGCAGAAAAAACTGCCCCATTTCCTTCTAGAGGTATTATGTTAAAGTTCATTCTTATTTTCTTGACTCTGTTTGTATCCACAGTGGCTCAAGCCAGTGTGGTTATTATGGGGACCCGCGTTGTTTATCCCGCAACGCAAAAAAGCATTAATGTTCAATTAAATAATAACGATGAATCCCCCGCATTAATTCAGTCTTGGTTAGATACCGGAAACGCAGCTGCAGCACCAGATTCAATTCACGTTCCTTTTATCATTACTCCTCCCATATTTCGTATGGAGCCGAAATCAGGGCAAACCATCCGGATTGTCTATACCGGTGAATCATTACCACAAGATAGAGAGTCTCTTTTCTATCTAAATGTCTTAGACATTCCAGCAAAACCTAAAGTGGAAGAAAATTCGGAAAACTCAGAGGGAAATAACAATTACTTACAATTAGCCGTTCGTAGTCGCATTAAGTTTTTCTTTCGCCCTGATAATCTCAACGTAACGCCTGATGATGCTTACCAAAAAGTGACTTGGCATCAGGAAGGAGCACTACGCATTAAAGCGATTAACCCAACACCTTATTACATCACTTACAACAAAATCTCAGTGGGTCAGGATAAACAGCTAACGCCTGTTGAACAAAGTGGGATGATAGCTCCTTTTTCTTCAAAAATATTTTCACTTAAAGAGAAGCCAATATTAACAAATAAAGTCACTTGGGTTGTTGTTAATGATTATGGTGGATACCAACAAGGTGAATCTACTTTGGAATAAGGTAATATAATGAATTTTAATAACCAATTACACCTCATTTCCTATCGTTATTCTCTTCCGTTTTGTGTCGCTTTAGGGATTGGGGTGATAACAACTTCTTCATTCGCTGCTGAAGAAGCTGAATTTGATCCTAGCTTTTTGCATTCAGTGCAAGGAAAGAATGCGATTGATATACGTCGCTTTAATTATGGCAACCCTATTCCTGAGGGCAAGTATTACGCTGATATCTATCTCAATAATGAATGGAAAGGAAAAGCTAATGTACAGTATTTATATACTGACAATGCGAATACGTCGACGTTATGTCTAACGCCGGAATTACTTTCATTAATTGATGTCGTCAAAGGCACTGTTCCTGAAAACAGTTATAAAGCCACTTGTTATCCCGCCTCAGAAGGACTCCCCTCAGCAAAATTTCATTTTGATTTATCCACTTTAAAGCTGAATATAGAAATTCCTCAGGCACAAGTGAATACTCGACCTCGAGGATATATTGCCCCTGCACAGTGGCAAAGTGGAGTCCCTGCCGCATTTGTCAACTATGATGTTAACTATTATCAATACAATACTCCGGATATAAATAATGAGCAGACTTACCTTGGGTTAAAAGCGGGACTCAATTTATGGGGATGGGCTTTTCGTCACCGTGGTGGTGAAAGCTGGAATAATGGTCATTCTACTGGGTATCAGAATATCGAAACAAATGTGACGCATGATATTGCTCAGTTACGGGCACAATTCACATTAGGTGATTTTTATACGAATGGCGAGTTAATGGATAGCCTTAGCTTACGGGGAATTCGATTAGCATCGGATGAACGAATGTTACCCAACTCTTTACGTGGCTACGCTCCGATCGTGCGAGGCATTGCTAATAGTAATGCTAAAGTTACGATTTATCAAAATGCTCACATCCTTTATGAAACAACTGTGCCTGCTGGCCCCTTTGTCATTAATGATTTGTATCCCAGTGGATATGCTGGCGACCTTCTTGTGCAAATAACCGAATCTAATGGACAAACAAGAACATTTACGGTTCCTTTTGCTTCTGTTGCCCAACTTATTCGTCCCGGATTTAGCCGTTGGCAAATGTCAGTGGGACGCTATCGTTATGCAAATGAGACATATCATGATTTAATTGCACAAGGCACATATCAATATGGTTTGACAAATGATATCACTTTAAATAGTGGACTGACCACAAGCTCAAAATATACCGCAGGATTGGCTGGTGTTGCTTTTAACACGCCGATTGGGGCAATTGCATCTGACATTACATTGTCCAGAACAACATTTAATCACTCTAACGTAACGCGTAAAGGCTACAGTTTACATACTAGCTATAGCGTCAATATTCCGACCACGAGTACAAATATCACGTTAGCAGCCTATCGTTATTCATCTAAAGATTTTTACCATTTGAAAGATGCGCTATTGGCTAATCACAGTGAATTTATTGATGATGTTTCCATAAAAAGTGCCGCATTTTATCGCCCTAAAAATCAATTCCAAGTTTCAATTAATCAAGAATTAGGTGAAAAATGGGGAAATATATTTTTAACTGGTACCACTTATAATTACTGGGAACATAAAGGAAGTCGTAATGAGTATCAAATGGGATATAGCCATTTTTGGAAAAAACTTGGTTATCAGATTGGCTTTTCTCAATCACGAGATAATGAGCAACAACGCCGAGATGACAGATTTTATGTGAACTTTACGCTTCCTTTGGGAGAGCGTGTTCAAAGCCCCATTTTTTCTACTGTCTTAAATTATAATAAAGGCGAGAAAAACAGCATTCAAACATCCATCAGCGGTATCGCTGGGGAAGATAATCAATTCTCTTATGGTATTTCAGGTAATAGTCAGGAAAGTGGACCTTCCGGCTATGCGATGAATGGAGGCTATCGTTCACCTTATGTAAATGTAACCGCAACCGTCGGGCAAGATACTCAACATAATCGTCAAATGTCATTGGGTGCGTCGGGGGCCGTTGTCGTACATCCTTATGGAGTGACGTTAAGTAATGATTTAAGTGATACTTTTACCATTATCCATGCAAAAGGAGCACAAGGTGCGGTCATTAATAATGCACCAGGTAGCCGATTAGATTTTTGGGGAAATGGTATTGTGCCTTATGTCACGCCTTATGAAAAAAATCAAATTAGCATCGACCCCACTAATTTGGATTTGAATGTTGAGTTATCAGCAACAGAACAAGAAATCATTCCTCGCGCTAATAGTGCCACGTTAGTGACATTTAATACTCAAACAGGGAGAAGCCTACTATTTGATATTCGAATGCCAGATGGTAGTACTCCTCCAATGGCTTCCGAGGTTTTGGATGAGCATAAGCAGTTAGTCGGATATGTGGCTCAAGCTGGACGCTTATTTACCCGCGGTCTTCCTAAACAAGGTCAACTTGATGTGATATGGGGACCAAATCATGATGATAAATGCTCATTTACATATCATGCGACACGCAATGAAACTGACATGCGACCTCAAACCATTCCTGTTCAGTGTATACCGCACTCTAATTAGGAACAAACCATGAAAAGAATCTTTGTCATATTATTTCTTTTAACTCTATTCCCTAGTCTAGCTGTTGCTGGTGCAGATGACTACGTACCGTCTCCAATAACAATCAACACATCTACCCTCCCTGTTGTTGTTATTGGTCCTGCTGATGCCCATACTTACCCACGAGTGATAGGGGAACTCACCGGAACAAGTAATCAATATATATTTAACGGCGGTAGTTTAATAGCATTAATGCGTGGAAAATTTACTCCTACATTACCTAAAATAGGCAAAATCACATATAACTTTCGCCAAGGAAATAACACTCAATCTTCCGATTTCGATATATTTGATACTGGAGTTCCAGGGCTAGGTATCATTATTGGTATGGCGGGCTATTGGCCTGCAAGGCCATTGGTTCCCATAAACAGCTCAAGTATATATATTGATCCTGTTGCCGCCAATACAAATCCAAATGCTTATAATGGTGCAACTGGAAGTTTTGGTGCTCGTTTATATGTTGCTTTTGTCGCAACAGGACGATTACCTAATGGGTATGTAACGATACCAACCAAACAACTGGGCCATATTTTATTGGAATCTAATCGGGCAAGTTTGAATAATAAAAGATTAACAGCTCCTGTTATGTTAAATGGAGGGCGCATCCAAGTGCAAAGCCAAACATGCTCGATGAATCAAAAGAATTATGTTGTTCCATTAAATACTGTCTATCAATCCCAGTTCACGTCTTTGTATAAAGAAGTGCAAGGAGGGGAAGTTAATATACAACTTCAATGCCAAGACGGTATTGATGTTTATGCTACATTAAATGATGCGACCCAACATGGGAATCGTTCTGATATATTAACATTAGCAACGGATTCTACGGCAAAAGGCGTTGGGCTAAGATTATATAAAAATAATGAAGTAACTGCGATTAGTTATGGTTCAGACACTCCTAACAAAGGAAATCAAAATCAATGGCATTTTTCAAATTATAGAGGAGAGATAAATCCACGTATAAAATTAAAAGCTAATTATATAAAAACAGAAAATACTATTACGCCAGGAAGTGTAAAAGCAGTAGCAACGATTACTTTTTCATATCAATAAAAATTAATTGAGTTTTATAAGTAGAGTAAAATGCTTTTATAACAAATGCTTTTTACTCTGTTAAACTTAAAAACCTGTTTATTGTTGGAGAATGAAGTTCATGAGTACAATTAATTCCATTATTGCTTATAGAATAAAGCAAAAAAGAAAAGAATTAGGGATGACAGGGAGGGAAATAGCCCATTCATTGGAAATAAGTCAACAGCACTATTCACGTATAGAGAATGGACATACCAAAATAACAGTAGAACATTTATTCTCTATCGCGTTTATTTTAGGTGTCAAACCTAAAGAACTATTGCCTAATTATAAATTTTCAAATGAAAAAGAAATGATTAAAGCAAAACAATCATTATCAGCAGAAAGCATTATGCCAATAAAGAAAAGCGACATGTATCCCACATAAATATAGACAGGTATTTATTTTATTAAAAATAATGTGAACCATTAAGGATATAAAAGGGAATACGTTGCTCTACATGATGTTGCCGATGAACATCACGTATCCATTCGCTCACAAAAATCTGTTTTCCCCCGAAAACGTATCCCCGTATTGCACTTGGCCCAATCAATAGGGTCATCCTGATAAGACGCATTCACAAACTGACTGGTTGCACAGACTAAAGGCAAGCTATATGGAGTCTCTACACTCCCCTCCCGTAATAACAATGCCATTGATTTTCCTCGGGTAAAAGGCAAATAGTCCGTATTAAAGACCCGTGCTCCATCTTCACTGTACAGTGATAACCCCCCAACGTTTCTTCGGGGTCAAAACCATTCCTGAAACGAATACACACACATAAATGTCTGTTTGGGCTGAGCTGTATAATTGCTTTTTATGCGCTAAATAGCTCACTTCCGCTTGAGAGTTGGTGGTATGATAAAACACAACACACTTATCTAAATGCGATAATATTGTCGGCAAAGACCAATAGCGCCCGCCTTTAAGGTGGATTTTTTGTCGAAACACACAATAAGCCATTTGTGTATTACGTGTAATCGCACTTCGAAATCCCTGAAAGGTCCATACCACTTTTATCTAACTTTTTACTAATATCCCCCAGCACTTTTTTAACACCATCGAGCGTAACTCGTTGCTCGTTTAAGAACTACGTAATATCTGATGCAATAGCGGTCATACGATTATTAGCGTCGCTGTATGAGTTCGGCTCAGTGAGATTAATGCTGTAACTAGTGTTTTTTACGGTAAATGTAGCCGGTTGTGAAATGACTAATTCTGTATCGCTATTAACCCTGTCCACCATATAAATAAAATTAGCATTACCATTTTTAATTAAAATAATGGTACCTGTGCCAGAGACAATAGCAGACCCTGACACTGTGCTAACAGTGCCTGTTGTGTATATCATGATTTATTTCCTAAAATTTAGATACAAAAAAACCACATTAGTGCGGTATTTAATCTTCTAACATTGAAACGTCTATCATAAGCCCTTGTTCCATTAATCCAGAACCTTCTCGACTCGGAGGCATACTTATCCAGCCATCCTCTTCTCCTAAGAACTCGTATCGATACTCAAATGTTAACCCTCCCACATCATCAACCAAGACATAACGCTCGCTATATCTTTTGAATGTCCAAACTTCATCCCACGTGTCAGGGTCTATGTAGCTTCGTATGTTTGTATTATGAAAATACCCCATAGAGCGAGTCTTAATCATGCCATACCGATGACCACTTTTGCCTGCGATTCTTAATGAGCCTTTGCCAGCGCTCCCCGTATTGACATCATAATATTTCTCAAAGCAGACCAACTTAGCAAGAGATGAAAATTTCATTTTCCCTTGCTCATCATAAACTTCAAGACCAACTCCGTGTTGAGGTATGCTTACCTTGGAAATCGGAGCAACCATCCATTGGCTATTTAACGCATAGATTCTCGGATAGCTATCATGAGGGCCTGATGATGACGTTAGTTCATCAGGAGTTGCTTTTCTCAAAACACATATTGTTTCGAGTTTATCGGTTAATTGTATCAGCCTATTATTTGTGTAAATTTCTACACCAACCATTTCACACCACCCATACGACAACATGACTTGAGAATGAGTCATTCGCTTGTGTCTGCCCACCACCAGAGCCATTGTTCTCCCAGCGATAGATATTGTAATCAACGCGGTAATTTAACGTGTTCCCAGATATGGAGTACTCTGTTCTCTCATTAGGCTTATCTACATGAAATTCACCACTCCATCGAGAGCGATACCGTAGCCAGAAATGGCAAACAACCTCACCTCCTAAGGAAATCTCAGGAATAGTAAGAGATCCATATTGGGACAAAGGAAGGTCAAATTGCCCCAAGTGGCGCGGTATAATAGTGTCTTCTCCAATAATGAGTCGCCCTTTCTCATCATATATTTCTAAACCCATGCCCATTACCATATCCCCATTCTGATACGCATTGTGCCTTTTTTATCAAACAAACGTTTTAATATGTTTGTTTCAATCCAGTACCCCTGAGCGTTATTCCCATATTTAATTTCTTCACCAGTGCGCATATTAAGTTGATAGCCCACCTTGTTTGCATAGCTGAAATTGGTTGATTGCAATACATTAGCTATTTTTGCACTGGTAATAGTTGCATCACCAATAAAAGCTTCATTAACAACCACCTGTCCATTCTTCACGATAAACGGTGTCACCACTTTGCCATTTAATGACGATATCACTGCAAAGTTTTGGGCATTGACCAGAAATTGGCTATTTCCTTGTGCATTAAACCCTAAGCCAATGCCCGTAATGACTTTATTCCCTTTGCTATCTTGCTGAACTTTCATTGTCCATGATGCGGAAATTTTGCCATTTATGTCGGTGACCACTTTCGACGTTTGTTCGATTTTGGCTGAACTTGTACCCACTTGGCTTTCAAGGCGAGTGACTTGCTGGGCGGTAGAGGTCACTTTACCTGAGACCTCAGTCACCTTAGTTTCAAGTTGGTTTACCGCATTCGCCGTTGCATTGGCTTTCTGTTCGCTGGACTTAGGTACTTCATTCGCCACAAATCCTTTTGGTGCCACCGATTGTTTGTTATTGGTATAAGTGCGGGTGATAATTTGATGGTTAACACTTTTATGCTTAGTGAGCTGATATTTAGCACCTCCTCGCAAATAGATATATTCCACAGAACCATTCGTTAATTGAGCTGGCCCCATCACAGGGGATTGATTTGTCCATCGCCAATCAAAATTATCAATGATGCGGTTTTCAGACTGGGTTCCCCATCCAGAACCACTCACTTGCCATTCCACAATCATGGCAAAACCTTTGGTATTGTGAGTCGCATAGCTCGGTTTATTGTCTCTATATTGCCCTAATGTCCTAAAAACCTTAAAGGCATAACGTCGAGAAGTTACTAATGGCAAAATAATCGGATAATAGGTGTTTTCATTGAGTTTAGATAAATCTAAATCCACCACCACAGACTCCGTTAAATCGGCTTTCACTGTATCTAATTTGCTGGATAACGTTTGTACCTGAGAGGTTGCGGACATCACTTTGCCATCGAGATTAGTTACTCGCGTATTTAACGCATTCACCACACTGCTATCAGCTTTCCCCTTAAGATTTGAATTGAGCGTTGAAATCTCTTGCGTTTGTGCTTGCTGTTTCGAGGTGAGGGTTTCTAATGATTTATTAATCGCTGAAACATTCCCATTCATCCGTGTTTCCAGTGATTGTCGGGCTTTCGCTTCTGCTTGGTCGCCTGTAACACGTGCTTGTTTCTCTGCGGAAATGAGTCCTGCGGTGACTTTCGATAAATCATTACCGGTATAATCACCACGAAGTTGAGTGGCTAAGAATTGGCGTTGTTGTGCTTCGGTTTTATCAGTCTCAATACGTGCTTGTTGCTCTTGTTTAATTGCGGCTGCCTGTGCTTCTGTTGCCGTTGAAACTTGATTTATCCGCTCAGCCAGTAATTTTCCTGCCTCCTCCCATTTTTTTTCACTTTCTTCAATCGTTGCTCCATGCCTCATCAACTCAGATAAAATCTTGTCATGATTTATCCTCATCAACTCATGTAATTCAGTAATATCGATTTGGTTAGCTTTACTGTTAATTTCACCCAATAAGTCTTGTGCGAGTTGGTCTCGGCTGATTTGCCCCGCTAATTCTTCAAGAATAGCGTCTATGTTACCGTCAACTTGTCCTTTAGCTTCTACAAAATGAGACTTCCCATATTCATTTACGCTTCTTACATAAAACCAGTAATCACGCCCCGGCTTTAATTGCCCTTTTGTCCAGAACTTAGCGCGACTTAAGAAATCAGCTTTTGACTCTATCTCATTGATATTATTTATTTTTATTTCACCAGAAAACCAGAACTCAAACTCGGTATTTAGAGTGTGTGGCGCAGCGATATGAGGGATTAATTTTATTTCAAAAAAACCAGACTCAACAATTATTGAGCTAGGTGCACTTGGCGTACCAATAACCATCTGGACTTTTGATTCATTACCAAGCATTCCATTAGCGTCTTGACCTCTCACCCCAACAAGATAGTCACCGGCTTCAAGCCCATTAAAGTAGTACTCTAAATCTGTGGTATTACCAGTAGATACAACCTTGCTGTTTTTATAAAGAGTGACATTAAATGAAATATTTCTATTAATGGCTGTTGTTACCCACATAGCCCTAGCTTGAACTTGAGGGCTATCATCAACGTAAGCAATAGAAAGACGCTCTATATTAGGAATGCGAATAACATTCTGCGTTGGCGGGTTCCCAGTAAAATCAACTCCATTATCAACAATGCTTTCCTTTTGAGGTTCATGCTGAATACAGTTGTATAAGTAATTTCCATCATTATTTTCTGAAATGGTAATAACTCGAAACAATCTTGTTATTAGCATGCTTTTGGTAATAGAAAATACACCATATTGTTTCAGTCCACGAGGAACCTCACGCAAAGTGACAATATCACCATCGATAGATTGAATTTCTATTTTCTCGAACCTGCCTGATGTCCCTAAAAATGAGAAAGTACCTTTATCGTCATATTTCCAATCTATAGGCGCATCAATAGTAATAGCGCTACCATTAACTGATAGAACCCGACCACCTACCTTCACTCCTGCAAAGCTATCGTCTGCTACCTCAATAATATCGCCAGAGATGCAGTTAATCCCCTCTCTTCCTGTTGAGAATGTAACGCTATCTTTCTCCAGCTTTTCTGTCTGTAATATCCACTTACCCACTCTGTGAGCCTGTCCGCGACTAGTGCAACTAAAAGCAGTAACTTTCTTAACATTTACACCGCCGAATCGCTGAATGAGATCATCATCTTGGATAAATTCTCTTTCTTCACTCCATCCATTACTCGGGTTTATCCATGACACCTCGATAGCATTATGACGAGCTGATTTCGCTGTTGATGTATATTTAAATTTTCCATCAATAACATTTGAGTTTGTGTACGTCCATACTGGATCTGATGGTCTATCTTGAAAGCACGTTAATTGCTGTCCGTCCCATAAAGGCATACCGCGAAATACGGACGCTAAGTCATCAAGCACTTCTTTGGCTTTTCGTTGAGAGGTAATGTAGGCATTAAAAGTAAAGCGAGGCTCTTTGTTGCCAAACCCATCATCAACCAATTCATCACAGTAACGAGCAATGGCATATAGCGCGAATTTATCAACGCCAAACGAGCCGATCATCTCTCCTATACCGTATCGTTCATTAGTGACTAAATCGTAAAAAACCCATGCAGGGTTATTAGTCCATGCGGGCTTGAAGCGACCAGTCCAGATGCCAGTGTAAGTACGAGACTCCGGATCATAGTTATCAGGAACTTGGATAATCATCCCTTTAATATGATAGGTGCGATTGGGTGTATCACCGTATTGGGATTTATCGATTTTCATCCCGACGACGGCAGAATTAGGGTAAGAGAATTTAGCGTCAGTTATTTCTGTGTAGCTTGCCCATACCGTTCCGTTTTTCAGTAGATCACTTTTACTATCATCTGTTAATCGTGAAACTCTAATTTGGAAAGGTTTCTTTTTAGGCGCATCAATGATATATGATTCTAAATATTGGCCACTGATTTTTCCGGTTATTTTTGCTGTTTCTGCATGTGTCCAACCAGAACCATCATTAACTTCAATAAGCATTTCTACCGTAGCATCGTGCTGATTTCCCTTGTCATCTTGACTAACAAGAGCAGAAACCCCCAAAGTGAATCTAACGCGGTCAGTTTCCTGATCTGAAATAGTGCGTAAGATTGGTGTGCTTTTTTTTACCTCTACATTGACAGGAATTTCTTTTTCTACAAAAGGAAAGTCCTCTAATGGTTCTTGCGTTTGCGTTCCTGCTCGCCACTGAACTTCAACACCATGAATATTTGGATTGCCATCTGCATCTACAACAGGAGTTCCATTCAATAGAAAACCTGACATACCACCCACAGGCCCTTCTATTGGCCCTTCTGAAACTAAATCGATGACATTAAGAAATTGTTTGTTTTTTAAGTTGTCATCGAGCAACCTTGGAGTGATTCCTCCACCGCCACCTTTGCCCATTAAACAGTCTCCAAACCTTGTGATATTACATTTGAACCCACAACCATCTCGCCATAACAGATAGGAACCGGATAACCTTGCCCCACTCTATTTGCTAACGAACTGAAATACTGGTTACTTTCTGAGTTTCGCCCCTCTATGCTTGGCGCTGGCGGTGTTTTAGTTAACATGGTTGCCAATCCCGCGGCGGCCACACCTACACCAGCGGCAAATAATGCGGTCGATGTCATCGTTGCCAAAAATCCGCCCGGTATTAAAAACGATGCGCCAATTAAAGCAGCTCCACCAATAATGCCTAGCCACCCGCCAGATTTAGCACCACCAACTATGGGGACGATCGTAATAACATCACCTTCATTTAATGGCGTACTTAATCCCGTGGAAATACTATCCTCGGTCATATCATTACCTGCGATACGAACGCGAAACTGACCTTGGTTAATCTCTTTTTTCAACCCATCAATTTGATAGCAAAGACAGCGTAAGGCCTCACCTGCATTACTTACCTCAAGCTCGAACCTGCGTCCAAATCTGCGTAAATAGCCTGCAAACTGTAATTTGACCATTGTTTATGCCTCCAAATGCTGTGAGTATATTTAAACCAGTAACCACCGTAAGTATCTCGCTTACTCAATCTGTCTGGCCTGTGATGCAATATCTCTTGATTACCTAAGTACAACGCAGCGTGACAAGGTTTTGATGTTCCTAAGCAAATCAATATCATATCGCCTTCTTGAGCCTCTTCTACTTGATAAAATCCCTGCTTGTCCGTGTTATCAAGATAGAGATTTTGTTCTGTGTACCACCATTCATCGGGACGAATAAAATCATCTAGCTGAATGCCTGACAGATGATAGGCATCACGTATAATGGAATAACAATCCTGCTCACCATGTTTAAACTCTCTACCTAATAGTGGCGCTATTGGCCTGAACTTATGGATCACTCCATCACATACCAACCACCAAGGCAGATTTGTTTTCCTTTGTATTGTTCTATCACCAGAACTCAGGAAAGGCTTTCCGTCAGGGTGACTATGAACAATAGCTTTGACGTCTGAGTAACACTCTGCCGTCATCCAATCGTCTGGGTTAATTTCAAAATAGTTTTGCGGATCGGGATGTATGTTTCTGCAAGGGAAATACCTATCACCCGAAATTAAGCCGCAAGACTCCCTCACTCCTTCCGCTTTCGCGTGAGCGATAATGTCTTTCTCAATCATGGATTAACCTAATTTATTTGAACCTAAAAACCCGCCGAATGGCATCTTTCCTTTGTGTCTTAATTTGCACCCGCTGTATTTATGAGAGCATTTGTCTTTTAAGGGATCGGTTGTTGGTTGGTCTTTTTCATCTGCAACAGGTGGTCCATCATAACCACAATCAAATCCTCGGTATCGCCACGAGCAGATATCAGCCTGAATAACCCGTCTAGGTATCAGGGCGTTATCTGTTTCTGTTGGAAGTGCTAATATATACGTCACAAAATCAGAGTCTGAACTTTCTCGCTGTTCGACAACGTATTTTTGAACGGCTTCTCTGGTTGGATCTGCTTGTGGGTTTCCGTTGGGAAAATTAACAGCATCAAGATATTGCTCTAAAACCTGCCTACGAGTAACGATAGCGCCTAGCGCATCATCATAGTCGTTGTTAATCGCAGTTAACATTCCGTCAAAGTTAGCAAACGTCATTTTTGGTCTGTCTGATGCCCCCTGAGTCGTTACACTAAACCCTGTAACCTGAACAGGATAAGGTTCATATCGTAAACCCTGCCAGACAATAGGTTTTAATAAGCCATTCATGCCGTCATGAAACCGGTAAACATCACCACCAAAACGACTTAAATCGACCTCATACAAATCTAACATTGCATTTTGCTGTAAATCTGCAACATTTATGCGCATCTCTTGAGGTATATCCCTCATGCAACAACCTCCTCAAATGTGCAATCTATCTGCCATACCGTCGCCCTTGGCGTTACCTGCCAGCCACGGCAAACAAATTTACGTTTAGAGTTATCATCACTGGTTAGCCATAAGAATGATTCAACTGCACCTCGAGCCTTAAGGAACTCATCAATCTGTTTCCCAATATCAGTACGCTTAACAAATGAGAGTTGATAAGTCTTTAGTTGGTTGTTGATCCCGTCTTTGACTCTTTGTTCGTAACCGTTACCAAACTTAGCTACTTTCACTTTAGGCTCATTACCCACCTGATAAGCTGTTTCAGGTCGCCATTTAAACTCTTCCATTGGTTACTCCAATAAAAAAGGCGACACAAAGCCGCCTGATCAAATATCAGGATATTAATAAATATCCATTAGGTTATTTTATATATTCAGCCCAGAGAAACTTGCCGAAGGAATGGCTGATTACTTCGGTGTGAGGTACTATGTGGATATAAATATGACCGTGCTCTACAGTTAGATATTTTAACTGCCTTATATGATTCTTTCCCAAATCCCTTAGAAGATGATGAATATGAAGAACTTAGTAAAAAATTCAGTAATAAAGATCATCTTATAGCAAATATGTTATACCTTGAGATGCATGGGTTGATTGAAAAACCATTCATTCAAAGTTCAACACTTGATGGGATCGAATATATTTTTAATAGCTATACCTGCTTCATTACTGAAAAAGGTATTGATTTTTTATTAGATGACGGAGGGTTAAGCGCGATACTGAAAGTACAAACAATTCGCATACATAGTGATTCAATTAAAGCATTAGAGGATATTATTTTAACATCTAATGAATCACCAGACATGAAAGCTAACTTGAAATCAAAACTTCATGAGCTTCCTGCAAACGCCATAACACATTTGATGAATGAATTATTGGTGAAGGGGGTAATGAATCTTCCTGTTGCAATTCAGATAATTCAAAAATTCCTCCAGTAGGGCTGTATCTAGTAGAGCACCTAATTAAAGTGAATTTACCCCACCCCAGCGCTCTACTTAAATAAATCCAAAAATAAGTACCATTCCAATCTGCATTGATAAAAAAACCATTGGGATGAATGTTAGCTGTGAATATCTTCATAACTACCTCTCTTAATTACCAACTTCTTACTTTTTCCAAAGCACCACCGCTACGCATTTCGTTACCAAGTACGTCATAAACCGTACCTCTCACCATTTGCTGTATTTGTTGCGCTTCCTTTTGAGTGATGCCATTAGGTGCTTGAACTTGGAATGTAAAGTGCATATCACCCATGCTGACACCATTACCACCTTTACCCATTTGTCGATTACTAATAACTCGACCATTATCACCCGGTATCATGTACTGACTACCGTTAGATGCCTTGAATATCTCAGGCTTACCACCCTCACCCACTCGATACATAGAGCCAGCATTTACGGGCCCACCATTTTTACGAGCACCAGCAAGCGCAATCATAGCGGGAATAGCTGTTGCCATTGCAGCCATACCCCATGTGGCGGCAGAGCCCATCGTGGCAATACTGGTTGTCGCTGCTGCCGGAGCCATAGCATTTGTAATTGCTGCGCCAGTGGTTGTAGCCTCCGCTATAGCTTGTGCATTGGAAGCCTTACGCATGGCACTTTCAGTAACCATATTCTTAACCTGTTGCATACCCATTTGAACCAGAGCGCCAACGGCTTGGTCTACAATGGTTAATGCGACATTACGGAAAGCATCATTAAGGGATTGTGTGCCTGTTAATAGCCCCGTGAGTACGTTAGTAGAGCGTTGTCCTAATGCGTCCAACCCATCAGCTAAGAATTGATTAGCTTGACTTTGATTACGCCATATCTCCCATTGAGCATTTAACCGGTCTTGCTCATATTGAGTATTAGCGGCATTCATTAACTCTAAGCCACGCTGAGTAATAGCGCCTTTTTCTGTTTCGAATTGGCGGATCATCTCAAGTTTCTTAGCGTGTTCGTTAGCCAGTGCTTGAATCGGGTCATATTGCCCTTTGGCTTCAGTTATTGGGTCAATAACCGCATTTATTTTTATTTCAGCCATTCCAGCATCAAATGCCTTCATTGCTTTATTGCCTAACGCCTTAAACGTTTCTTCATCAATGAAATCATTATCAAACATGCGTTTAAGCTCTTCAGACTCTTGTCTAAATGCTCTTGCAAGTTTTAACTCCGGTGTGATTTCTTGTGACTTAATAAAGTCATCGACTTTTTGTTTGAGGTCAAAAACTTCGGCGGCTTCTTTAGCAATAGCTTTCTTTTGCTTATCTGTCGCATCAGCACCCAGACTTTGAACAGCATTAAAAATAGCCATCTCTCTATTTACGTTAGCTGCGCCAGAACTCAATAATTCAAATTCTTTTCTTAACGCCTCAGTCTGTTGTTGTTGTTTTTTAATGGCATCGTCAATGCGTTTAGCTTCGTTATTTCCTGATTTTGATTTCTTGTTTTGATTTGTTAACTTTTCCCTAGCCTCGGTTTCTTCTTTAATTAATTGTATATAACGCTTTACCTGTCCCTCATCAGTCATGCCCATTTTGGCGGCCATGACGCTTGCACGATACTCTATCGCCGCATCTTTGCCATCCTTCATCTCTATTTTTAATGCAGTAACATTATTTTCAAGGTCTTGTAGCATCACTTCAAAGTTATTTGATAACTTCGCTTCTAATGCTGTTCTGAGGTTCGAAATAGCAATTTCTGCTTCCTCTGGAGGTACTTTTGCATCCTTAAGTGATTTAGCAAGATTGTCTATCTGGGTTTCTATATCAGCAATAACCGGAGAGCCTAGCTTTAATGTTCTCAACAATAATTCGTTAGCTTCACGAACTCCGCCAACGGATTTTAGATATAAAGCATTAGCTTCTATTTGTTCGTCGGTTTTACCTGTCCTTTCTTTTTCTGTCTTGTTTAATAATTCCAGTGTTCGGGAATAGTGCTTGTTTTCTTGTGTTAGATCTACTAACTTACCCTCTAACTCGCTAAGTTTTTGTTTTGCTTCATCTACATCTTGCACATCCTCCCAAACTCTACCGCTACCATCCTTGATACTTTGAATTATTGAACGTATATATGTTATTTTCTTTTCTAAAGAGTCAATTTCTTTCGTGTTTTCATTAATAACTGACCTTGCTTTTGATGCGGCAGCAGCAGCTTGTTTAGCGTTAAGCTCATCTAGTTTATTGATAGCTTCGTCAATTTTTGACTTATAATCATCAATAGATGAATTGTTGCTCATTGATTGATAAAGCGCATACACCCCTGCTGCGGCTAACATAAACAATCCAGTAGGACCACCCAATAATGCCATTGCGCTTTTCAATCCATTCATGGCAACACTTTGTGCCTGTGTGGCTAGCGTTACTTTTGCTGACGCTGCGGCAACTGCCTCATTTGCTGACTTTAAGGTTGCTTTACCTTTCTGCTCTAGCGCTATTGCTGCGTTTAATCGTTTAGTTGCAAGCGCTTCTGCCTCTTTTGCTGCTGCAATACGAGCCTCTATTGCGGCTATTTCTTTACCAGTAACTGACAACTGTGTCTTTATTTTGTTTTCGGTGGCGTAAAGTGCATTTTTTGCTTTAGTTACCGCCATTAAATTCTTTTCGCTAGCCGTCATCTGGTAGTTTTCTTCTGCATCTTTAACCATCAAAATTTGACGCTGACGAAGTGCCTCCAGATCCTTCATTTTTGCATCTGTAGAGCGCTCTATTTCAGTAATAGTGCTTTTTTCAGCACTAACTGAGGCTAACTTGCTTTGAGCTTCCTCTTTTGCTGCTTTTGCATTTAATACTTGCTGAGATGCCGCGGCTTGAAGTGCTTCTGCTTCTTTTTGCGCTGATTTAGCGTGTTCTAATTCTGCTTGAGTGGCTAGGATCGCGGCTTTTGTGTGCTGAACAAGTTGACTTGTTGCGCTACCAACATTGCTAACATAGCCAGCGCCAAATGTTCCTGATACGGTACTTAAGACGCCAGCAAATCTATTGTTCACCTGAGTCGCTTTCTCTGTTTTTGCTGACTGAGCGCCAATACTGCCAGCTAACTCAGACATTTTTCTGGATAGCTTGTTTATCTCTGGCATTTTTAAAGAGGAACCAACATTAGCGGCCGTTCTATCTAGCTTATTAAGCGCTTCTGTGGTTTTTTTTGTTGAGTTATTCATCTCCTCTAGGGATTTGCTTACTTCCTTTTCACCTTGTAATAAAGGCTTTATATCCATTGATACTTGGTAAACAATACCGCCAACTTTTTGTTCTGACATTTTAAGTCTCCTAAAAAAAGAAAACCCTGCCAAAATGACAGGGTCTTATGCACAAAATATGAAATCTTTATTTGTGTGAATCATATATTTTATCAAGCACGCTTTTAGCTATATTAAAGTTATTAATATTTATGATTTCATCTACTGATTTATTATTCCTGTATGGATAATACCTTATTGTTACTTTTGGGTTATGATTAAGCCTTTTAATTATATCTGTAGCCTTTTCTCCATAATATATCCCACCTAATTCGGATTCGATTGGCTTATCTTTATCAAATCTAATTAGCGATCTTGATGATTTTAATACCCCATTACCAACATACACTTGATACCCATCAGTATCTTTTGTCACGGTTATATTATTGGCCGACAAATAACAATAATACTCATCTGTCATCGCGTCGCTTTTACACCCAAAAGACCATAGTCCATTACTGCCATCAATTCTTCCAGAACCATCCTCATGATACACACCTATGTTATGTCCTTCTATATTAAAATGTTCCTTTGGTTTAATCACGTATGCAGTATCATCTCTATTTTTCCATATACTGCACTCCAAATAACTGTTTGGCATTAATTTATGAGTAGAAAATATAGATTCACTAATAATTACTTCTCTAGGCTTTATTTTTGAGTATGTTAATTTTGTAAATTCTTTACATCCCAACGCTCTTACTTCAGGGATATCATCCATCCATGACACTTCACTTTTTTCAACCACTATTGCCTTAGCTGAAGGCATAAATAATATTAGCAAAGATACTGTTAATGTTACCTTCCTCACAACACCATCCTCGTTAGTTAATTTGTTATTAGTTTAGCTGTTTGTGGTGCAAAGAAAAGCAAAAAGCCTCAGTTAAGAGGCGTGATATGTGATCTCAAGCAAGCCATCCTTGGCTTAGGTGTTTAAGCTACCTCAGCGCCATGAATGGCGTGTCGTAATGCTTTTACTCCATTGTCGTTATATCTGAATGCTTCAACCTGTTTTGAAGAATAAGCAGATTTATCTAAGAAATATTTCCCATATTCCTCTGTTTTTAATCCATGTTTATTAGCCAAGCGTCCAATTTTATTGGCAGACACTTCAAGCATTTCGCCAACCTCACCAGCGGTATAATACTTTTGTTCAAGTGCTGGCAAAGGAACGGCTTCAAACCCAACAATCGGATTGACGATATTAGCTGCTGCACACTGTTTTGCCTCATCACTCAGGTTCGGCATTAAGTCGAATAAGTTAGTAATGGCATCAACCGACATTTTAAGCGTTCTAGCTTGGCGGTATTCAGGTAAACCTGATTGGCTTTTGCCACTTTTTTGAGAAGCTACATGCATTGATTCCAGCTTGTCAACCAGAACACGACGAACAGCTTTTGATTCTCTAGCGGCTACACGAAGCGCTTGTTTGATATCCATTTCAATTATTTCAATTTGAGCGCCATTTTTATGACCTACAAAAATTTTGTAGGTCTCGCCATCTAATTCGTCTTTTACTCTTTCAATCAATACGTTATTACGAATTTGATTTTCACCACATGACTTACGAGCCACGTTAATCATTGATAATAACTTCTGGGTATCGATAGTTTTGTTCGTGACAGTGTTAAAACTATTTGTTAAAGTGATCTCACTCATGAAACATTTCCTTCTGGGTTTTGTTTGGGATTAGCCAATAGATCGCAACTATTGGCTTTTCTGTTTTTACCTGCATATTCTTGGCAACTCACCTTCTTGTAATCTCCCGTTAATATCTCTCCTTAAATTCATCAGAAACGCATAACCATCTTGAAATCTATCAACCAACCTTCCAGCAAGTGGTGATTCAAGTTGTCTTAGTATTGGATATATTTCTGACTTCCATGCTGAATAAAAAACATCGTAGTGATTAAATAGAGCGTTAATGTTGTGAGCATCTTTTTCCCTTTGGGTTATTGGGCGCGTGCTAACAACAACCTCATTTTTTCCTTTATTAAAATAGTGATCTTCCATTAATTCGAACACATCCCATGCTTTGTCTGTGTCTAACATTTTCGCATGGCGAGCCGCACCTCTTTCTGTCCACAGAATTAAACTTCTCGCTTTTGGTGAAATTTGTAGGTTACTTAAAGTAACTCGCAAATTTTTTAGAGCATTTCCAATAACTTTGAAGTAATGCTTACCCTCAATAAAGCGACCTGCATTACGGGAGTGGTTTACTTTTATGTTGTTACTTTTAGTATCATATAACTCAGCTAACAGTTCAGTCGTAACTACAGGTATTCCGTTATGCATAATTGCTGGGATGGATTTAACTGAATTGCTCATGTCGTTAATATTTGCTAAATTAGTCATGTCACTTATTCTCGCCCAAGAGTTTATTTGATAATGAAACCTCAATTGCTCGAACAATTGGGGTTTCTTCTTTTTTACGGCATCTCAAGTTCACCATTTTCCACTTTCTCTCTAAATACCTCTAAAATATATTCAAGCTGAACTTGAGTAGAGCGCCGTCTATTCTCCGCAACATTATCAATCCATTGCCTCATATCTGGCTTCATTCGAAATGGGTACGGCATAATTCTGTTTTTCTTTTCCATTTTATCTCCTATGAAGTATTTCAATATCACATCTTCATGATGTATTATTAGTTATATATCATGACTCACATTGTGTCAATATGAATTTTAAAGAGTTCACATATGAAAATAGATGATGGTTTTAAAAATAGAATTAGCGCCGCCAGACAAGCTGCTGAATTAACACAAGGTGAATTAGCGGAGAAAGTTGGTGTAGTGCGCAGACAGATTGCAGCTTATGAGGCTGGAAACTCCAAACCAAGAAAAAATGTTTTAACTAATTTGGCTGCTGCACTTGGTACAACATCAGAATGGCTAGCAGAAGGAACTGGAGAAGCCCCAGATTTAAGTAAGGTTGTTAAAACTATAACTCTACCTCTTATTCCAGTCCTCTCTTATTCTGACTCAGTTTTCGACTTGAATAATCCTGCTAGTTTTTCAAGGTTTGTCCCTTCAATCCCTGAAGCTAGTGATAAAGCATTTGCTTATGAAGTCATAGGTGATTCAATGACCTCTTCTTATGGAGTCAGCTTTCCATCAGGTACTATTGTTATCATAGATCCGTCTTTAGAGCCTAACCATATGGATTATGTGCTTCATTACATTGATGGGTTTTGTAGCTTTAAACAATTAATATTTGACCAAGGCGACTGGTATCTTTACTCATTAAATGATGACTATCCATCATGCGTTATTGGAGATATACGCCAAGTAATCGGGGTTGCGCTACAGGCTCAACTACCCTTAACATCTGATAGGGTCAAGGCGAATAACAAATTTAGCCCAACTGGTACGAAAATAGGTAATGATAACAATTTACAAGAAAAACTAAACACTATGGAATCCAAGCTACAGAGAATTGAAAATTTACTAAATGCTCTTACCGAAAAAAAATAACTACACCCCAAGGATGGGCTATCAATTCTCGCGATTCGCTATAATCAAACTATATCAATAGGTTGTAGATTTCAGGCAATAAAAAACCCACCGGAGTGGGTTAGTTTTATTATGATGCAAAATTGATCTACTAAATATATAATCTGTCAATTCAGATGACATTTATATAAATTTGCTAATGAACGATATATGTAATGAGGTTGCTAAATCTGCTTTTGATGAGATACAAAAACAAGCAGGTAATCCAGTAGTGAATAGCGCAGTGCATGAACTTGCTTTGGTGTTTAATGAACTAAAGCCTTTAATTATGACTAGCGTTGGACTTGTAATTTTATCAATTGTTATATTGCTTCACTCAAATAAAGTGTATAGATTTTTCATTAATTCCACGCAAAAAAGTGAGCTAATATCTGCATTACTAAAAGAAAGAATGGATATCGACCGCTACGGCAATGAAAGAAGACCAAACATGGATTTAATTGATTGCTGCAAACAATATAAATATGATTCCCTTTTCCCAGCAGTCTTAAGCGAGTTATCACATGCTGATTATGTCGAAATCCTTGCCTTATGGGATAATTTGAAAGATGCGAAGATTAGCAAAGAATCCCCACTAGAACAGGTGAAAATTATTGATAAAATAGTTAGTAAACTAAAATCCTAATCAGGCTCTATTCTTTCTTTTGATTACCACTACCACACTTTCTATTTGAAGGGAATAAGCCACGTATAACTCCAAGGAATGCTGCAAAAGTATTTAATGTAACTGCGGAAGTTATAGCTACCAATACAGTATCAGTAAAAACTTCCTTGTCAAAAAACAACTTGCAAAACGCCGTTGTAATTAGAACGACGGCCCATCCATACAATGTTTTTTTCACAACATTGTATGCTTTATCTCCAAATTTCTCTCTGAGAGCTCTGTCAGCCTTTCGGTCCTCAATATCTTCCAAAAGAATTAAGTTACCGTCAAAATTCGATGATTTTGACGGTTTATCTGTTTTGGAATCATTATCAGGTATGTTTTCTACGTTACCCGGAAGGTTTATACTCTTTAGTTGGTCAAGTGACGACATTAATGACTACTCTATACATTCTTTTAATAAGTCATTTGTAATTACAGCACCATCTTTTTCAGTAACATACCAAGCAGTTCCAGGGAGATGTGTTAAATAAGATAACTGAGTACCTCTTAACTCTCCATATACCTCAACAATTCTGTCGATTAAGTTGTTTACTTTAGAATCGGAGCTAGGGACGGTTGGTTGAACATAGAAAAATTCGTCATCCTCAAACTCTACGTCTTTAATTTTTCTTGTTATGTTACTTGCTCCGTATCTTTTTACTTTATGATACAGAGATGGAATAACTGGCCCATATTGCCACTTTGCAAAGAAATCATCAAAAATTGGCTCTCCATACAACTTCAAAGACCAAGATTGAGCATAAAACATGAGTTTTTGTAATTTCATCGGGGTTAAATCTGGTATCTCGCCATCTATCGCCCTTTGAATGAAGGCGTTTGCTACTGCTACAGCTGAATATGCCATAATTGCCTCCTTTTATATGTATATTTATACAGCTAATTCTGTACAACTATAATATCAGAACAATATTACAAGTCCATATCTAAATCATATTTATATTACTAGGTCAAGCTTTAAGCCAAACTAATTACTATGTGCTGCATTCTTGCTCGCAGCCTCCCTTTATCCTCTCTTTCTGCTCACCAATCTGCGCTTACCACTGATTAACTCATTATTACGCCTATCATCTTGCTTCATGATGTTGTCATATTCTTCTTTAGTGAAGCCTTTCTCATCAGGGTATTTAGCTTTGAGCATCATCTGAAATTCAGTCA
>NZ_KV791986.1:154492-173853 GCF_001808035.1 Proteus sp. HMSC14B05
TTTTTGCCTTCATTGCGTTGAAGTTTGCGGATCTTAGCTTTACCGATAATTCCGTGAGTAAATAGTTCTCTAGCAATAACGATAATGTCAGCGATTGGCATCTTACCGTTTTTATAGACAATACCTCGCTTACCCGATCTCCATTCGCCAATAATTTCTGAACAATCATCATCACAACACGCCTGCATAACTATCATTGCTGTTTGTAGGATATTACGCCCATATGTTGGCTTGCTAATCGCTTTAATTAGCCACTCAGGAATAACCCTGTAGCTCATTACGGCACGAGTAATTAACTCTTGCACCTCGGAACCATTTAATTGACCGTATGCACTCACAATCTGTTTAGGCTCACCAATTCTTGTCATATTGATGAACGATGGTCTAAATAAGTAATCATTTTTATCAGTAGAGATAACCATCTCACCGATTTCTAAAATAGGCGTCATAAACCCTCCTGAATATTATCAAGGGTACTCGAAAGCACCCTTTGTAATATTAAGCAGCTGTAACAGTGACCACGCATTTTGCAGTTTTATTACCATCTTCGGATGTAACAGTGATATTTGCAGTGCCTTCGGCAACGCCGCGCACAGTGACTACATTCACAAGCTGAGTAACTGTTGCAAAGTTCGGCTTATCACTTACAGCGGTGTAGTTTTTGTTAGTTGCATCAGTTGGGGTAAATTTGACGGCAAATGTCTTAGTTTCACCCACTTTTACAGACAGGGTGGCTGGCTCGACTGCGATACTTTCAACAACGATTTCTTCTTGTAGCCATTCAACCGTTTCTGCATCAGCAACTTTCAGCTCACCTGAATAGGTAGAGATTTCTTTTGTTGGAAACTCCATAGACCATGATGTAAATAACATATAGCCCTGAACAACATCAGAGCCGTCACCTTTCATATCAAGTTGAATCCAATAATCTGGTTGGCGACCAGCTTTGATTTCATCAAGAATTTCTTTGGCGATATCAAACGCGGAAGTAGAACCGGTTACACCAGCTTTCTTTAATTCACCATCGAAACTAATGGTAAAGTCAGCGCCAGTAACAATTGACTCAGTTAAGCCTTTGGTGTCATCAGCATTAGATGTCACTGTCTCCATACCGAAATCGAATGACTTGCTTGTTAACGCACCTAAGCGCAAGAATTGATCTTGTGCTGGTACTTGGTCTGGGCAGCCTTTTGCAATGCGCAGAATACCTGCGTTACCCATCACTAGGCCTTTATCATCAGGGCATTGTGCCATGTTATAACCTCTTTATTTGCAAATAAAAAAGGCCGCATAAGCGACCCATGTTAGTTTGATTTTAATCCGCGACTGATAACCCGAACCGTATCGCCGACTATCGTTGTAATGTAAGCATGATCTGTTCGTTTAATATCAAATGATGGGATAGCGTCTTTCTTTGTGTGTTCAACCCGCGCCACGATATCCTTATTTTCAGGTTCAGGATAAAATTCCAAGCGGTACATTTCTCCCAAGCAGTGTACTTCTTCTACTTTACGGCCTTCTCGTTCAGTAATTAATTTAAGTGCGTACATAGTTATATTCCTTAGTTTTTTTAAACAGCAAATAAAAAAGGCCACCGAAGTGACCTGTTAAGATGTGTTTAATTTAAGATGTACAGCGGAAAGAAAGCGGGATAATAAACCTACCTTCTGTTGTTTGAATTGGATTAACAAAACCAGATGTATTGATAATAAAGCCAATGTTATGACTTCTAGAGTGACACCTTACATACTCTAGTATTTCGTTAGCTCTCTGAACAATAAACTCAATCCACGCCTTGCCAGATATGAGTAAAACGGTGAAGAAATCATCGCCACTTAAATCATCAATACGACCAGTTCCATTTAGTTGCTGAAATACGATATATGAATCTGAATCATTACCTTCTTTTTCATTCCAAATATAATCCTGCTGAATGAAACCATCAGATAACCCTGATTCAGAAAAATAGTTTTTCAGTCTCTCAAAGGTCGTCATATTTTAAGTTCCTCAGCAACAGCCTGATCAATCATTTGCTTCGTTTCCTCAAACCCCTTCAGGAGGAATTCTTTCTTAGCAGTAGGTCTGCGGAAAGTTTGCTTAACATTAGGATCATGAACGAAAACAGCATATGAAGCAGAATAACCAACGCGACCAGTAAATAGAGTACCTTTTACTTTTACATCTCTAAATTGTGAATTAATGAGCGTTTTAGTGTCAATTGGCGTGTATACAGCAGCTTGCCTGCCACCAATATCTAGCGCTCTATGCATGGCTCGAGCTATCTTCTTTGATGCTATGCTTCCAACCAGAGAGTTTAAGTTAGATATCGCATTACTTATTCCTTTTACTTTTGCCCCCATAGTTACACCGCCGTTGTTAGTGTGTAATCATCTAGACCGCCATTAATATCACGGTCTCTATCGATAGACTTAATCCTACTAGCACCATGCAAAAATGGCTCTCTGTCTTCATACTTACCGATGGCGATATAGTCTTCTTGAGAAGCTTCGCTATACTCAGTCCAAATGACATTCTTAATAATTATTTCAGTACCAATAGTTTTACTACCATCTTTAAAGCTACTTCCGTAATCACACCGGATATGGATTGGCTCTGAAAATATAGGCTTCCCGTATTTATCTTTCCCCTCAACTTTCCAGATGGTTGCCCACCCTTTGCAAAATCGTCGCAGGATTTTCCCCATATCACCCCCGAACTACATCAAACTGAATGACACCTACGGGGCGTTCAATAGGAAGGCTATTAGTACATCCATTGGTATCTAGGGAAGACAGCATTTTTAGCAACGTTTTTCTGCCATCAGAAAAATACTGATATGAAACAGAAGCGCCAGAAGGTGCGTGCTCTGACGCGATTTTACGAACATCAGCAGATGATAATATAAGGATAACCGAATACAGTTTAATTAAAGCAATTACCGCATCTGAATACCCTGCGCTATCAAGGCAAGTATCAATAGTGTCCACTATAGATATAGCAGAGTTTATGACAAGACTTGTTGCCTCAAACCCCATCACCTCTAATTGCTCATTAACTTGCTCAACCGTAATCGCAATAGACATGCTCACTCCTCATGGATAAATAAGGGGCGGCGGCCCCTCACGTTACCCACCAACGCTAGTATCTTTGCCAAATGAAACCATAACACCAGCAGTATCTTTAATATCCGTAGCAATTTGCTTCCAGTTAGCTACCGCGGCAATCTGTTCGTTAGTTGGGGATTTGATGCTATCTTTGCTCCACTGGTAACCACGCAAACCAATAGTAAAGTCGTACTCACCTTGCATTAGTGCCTTAATATTTTCTTGCCCTAATACATCCTGAGCCTTCATGATTAGTGGTGATGTTTGAACCGCAGCAGCACCAGTCACTAAACCTAGCGAATGCTGTTTGTCTGCATCTGATAAAGCTGGAATATCAGAGATAACAAAACGACGGCCAAGGTTATCTTGTTTAATGGCGACGTTACCAATTTGGAATAGGTTATTTGCGTTGGTTAATGTCTCATCCATAAAGTCGTTGAATGTTGCACCATCCATCAACCAAGCAACAATACGCGAATATGCATCACCGAATGGACGTGTTGCTTTATTTAAACCTCTTAATGATGGTGTTTCACCTCCAACAGTAACGGCTGTTTTATTACCAGAAATAGCTGCTTTTAATGCCGCGCCAGTAGTATTCAGGTAATCTTGTAACATTGCTTCTGCTGATTGAGCAGCAACTACCGCAGCCGCTTCTGATACGTCCTTACCTAGTCGCTTCATCATTGTCGGGGTAACTGAGACAGGGCCAATACGACCATCAATCTTAATCATACGGTCAAGGATTTGCCCCAATTCTTGTGGCGTTAGATTACCTGAACCATATGCATTGCGTCGCTGAGCCAGACCACCAAGCAACTGCCATGATGTTTGCTCAATGTAATCACCGATATGATCACCATCGCCAATAACTAAAGCACCACCAGATGCTTCGTTAAATTGACGGACAGCCTGAGCAACCAACTCTGTTGCCGCTAGAGACACTTGTTTTTGAAAAATATATAAAGACATATAAATTAATCCTCTTGGATATTAGCAATGATTTCACGTGCGCTGTCCACTAACGGATTCGCGCTTTTGGGTTTTTCACTGCCTCCGGCTGGTGATTTCCCTTTACCGCCTTCCCCTCCGGTTCCGGTGGCTTTACTACCAATAATTACTGGAGCAAATAACGGGTTACTACGAAATTCTTTTTCTAAATCATCAATGGTAAATGCAGAAGGATGACCGTTAGCATCAACCACTCGCGTTTTACCGTCCTCTACTGATAATCGAGATTTGATGTGTGGCATGATTAACGGGGCAGCGTCACCAGCAAGCTTTGTAGCCACAGTTTGAGCAACGTTATCAACTAATAGCGTATGTAGACTCGCATCTTTCTCCTGTAGCTGTGCTAATAGCTCGTTTTCACGCGCCTTTAACTTTTCAGCCCAGCTTTTTTCTAGTGATTCGATATCGCCATTTTTACGCGCTTGATCTTCTGCTGCTTTTTTTGCAGCCTCTTCAGCTTGCCGGCGTTTCTCCTGCTCTGATTTTTTCTCAGAAAGTAATTCATCAACTTTCTTTTGAAGTCCTGACACATCTGGAATTTCTGGCATACCTTCGATTTGAAGTTGGTAATTACCACCAGACTCTTTGTAAAGAGCCTTTTGCTCATCAGTTAATGCGTCAAATTCTTCTTTCGTTAATAAATATTTAAACATCGTAAAACCTCTGGTTTAGATGGTGCAGTCTCTAACTGCGGATAATAAAAAACCCACTCAGTGGTGGGTTTGTGTTATTTCAATTCAATTCCTGCTCGCTCAAACGCTTTAGGCGCAAATTTTTGCATATCTTTAAGTGTCATTGGTTTAAAGTTTTTATGTAACTGCAACTGTGCGAATCGCTCTGGAGATAAACCACCATCACGAAACAACTTCCCTCTAGTCGGACCCAATATTAAATCCTGTCTTTTGGCCGGTTGCCTAGATAGCCATTCATAATAGCTTTCTTCTCCCCATTCAGATCTTCCTATTGGTTTAGTTATTATCAAATTAGCAAATTTATCATTAAGTATTGGCAATCGCTGACTTCGGCAGTTTGGGTGTAATGGTGGCATTGGGCCAGCCCCAACAGGATATCGGTTTCCTGATAAAGCCCTACACGTCGATGATGTTTTGTTGTCCAGTATTGCGCTGAATTCTTCCTCTTTAATTAAATCGTCATTCTCCTTATAAAATTCCTGAGCCGCACATGTATGAGCATGCTGAATTGCCGTATTTGCAATTGTTCTGTAGTTGTAAGTAATTCGAGATATCGTCGATGTAGAGACCTGTGTTTTATCAATTGCAGCCCCATTAATAGTGGACTGTAGAACTTGAAT
The DNA here is from genome assembly GCF_001808035.1 of Proteus sp. HMSC14B05. NCBI lineage: Bacteria > Pseudomonadati > Pseudomonadota > Gammaproteobacteria > Enterobacterales > Morganellaceae > Proteus > Proteus sp. HMSC14B05. Next base: position 159,920 of record NZ_KV791986.1, read on the forward strand.
GTTACTTTGAGCAGCCATAGCCAAAACAGTCTGATTCTCTACTTGCTGGATAGAGCTAGTCACCCAAGATGATATAAATTTCTTGAGAAATAAAGAGCCGCCCCAAGCGGTTAATATCAGCGGCACATTTAAAATGGCTTTTTTAACTTTCTCAGCATCAGGCTTGCTTACTTCATTTGTTACTATCTGCGATAAGCTATCAACTTCAAGTTGGCTTGACTCAATACCGATATCGAGAACAGATTGCAGTAAATGCTCAGAGTAACTGGTCAGAACTGGTGATAGCTCTCGCTTTAACTCAGCAATTATGGCGTTTAGTTTTGACCTCGATGTTATCTGACCTGAGAAATTAGCTAACGCCTTAGCAACAGCCGCCCTTAGCTCTCTTTGCATTTCCTCTCTATCAACAATGCCAGCTTTGAGTCGTTCTAGGAGAATTTGGATCATCATTGAATTATCTAACATCAACTGCGATTGCATATTCACCTCTACATCATTGAGTTAGCTCGCGATAATTCTATCTCTTCGATAACATCCTCAGCTTTCTCATCTTGAGGGATGATATTGATACTTTGCAGGTACTTAACAAAATCAATCAATCGCATAGCCCCAGATTGGAGAGAAGCAAGGAGAGCTGTGATTGCTTGCGAATCCAGTTGAGCAATATCGTAAACTTTGTTTATCTCAATAGTTGCCTCACCACTCCCCTCAAACTGAATGCAGAAATTAAGTGCTCGGTTAACGGCCTTTTCGACGTTTCCTGAACACAACGAAAGCACTGAATTATCTGTTTGAGCCTCATCCTGTGCCTGAGTCGCTGTTCTTGCTGATGTCCCGCGTTCAACTAGCTTAGCTCCTAGCATTGCCATCTGCTTTTCTCTGCGCTCAGCTAGGTTTATTTGAATGTTTCTGTCTTCTGGCTGCGCAAATTTCATATCACCACCCTGTGGCAGCAACACCCCTTTGCGTGAACCAACAGTAAACCCTTCAGACACGTGTCTTTCAACCCAATCATCAGTAAGGCCAGTTAGTGCAATCATCGGCTGACCTACAGTATGTGCAGACTCTGCGATATCAGCCTCAACTTGATAATGTTTGATATTTAAGTACGCAATATCTGCAAGAGGAGGAGCATCAGGGGTGTGATCATTGTTCATTGAACCAATCCATGACCACGGCAACTCCCTTAATGGAATGCCGTGTGCATCCTTTAATACAACCCACTCTGTAACTTTTATATCTCCATCTTCATACCAGCGACGAGAGCAAGCTACATTGTTAACAAGCCTTAATTCAATCCAGTTATTCTGCATTTGCAGTTCAAAATCATCTGTATCTACTGGCTCCTGATATTTGAGGACAACGAGGGATGTTTTCCCGTTCGTTACACGCCAATTGATAATTTCTTTTGCTGTAAACAACCGAATATAGGAGCGACCTTTATTAGCCTCTGACTGAATACCTGAACCACTAAAATCACTTAATAAACCTGCTCGACCACGCTGTAAGTTTTGCGATAACGCATCCCTTATCATTTGAGTAAGTGGCTGACCTTGACCGTCAATATCAGTTTCTAAATACTCAACATCACCACTAATACTAATCTTTACTGGCTTACTGAAAGCAATACCAAGTAAACCACTAAGTGTCCTACCCGTGGCATTCAGAAAGGATGCTCTAGCTAAATAGCGCTTATAACGCTCATTACCCTTATCATCTTCATCTTTGTTATCTGCCGGATGAGGGAGGTATTTCTCTTTCTTGCTTTTAACAACTCGTTCGCCATCAACACAATCGCCAACCATGTCCCATTCAGGCAAAAACTCATTGTAAGCTGGATGCTTGTAATCAACGTTTGTATTCATGTTAGTTCCAGTTAAATTCTATTTTCTTAGTCAACCGTTTAGTATTTCTTCGACTCACTGCAAAATATCTAAATCCATCAGCATCATGTGACGTGTAATCGTGAAGCGGTTTATCTTTCCAACAGCCCCGCTTGTCATCCCACTCTTTGCGATAAGCTTCTAGATGAGCAATGCCTTCACTGCATTTGTGTTCATCGAACACGCAAAGTGGCAGAATTTCACGTACTGCCTCGATACCTTCATCGACTGAAAGCTTTGGCACCACTTCAAATCGGATTGAGTAAATTTGTCCGTCTATTTCGTACCCTTCACGCGCTAATTCACGTCGTGATTTCGCATCAGAACCAAACTCACGGTTATCGATATCATGAGGGCCATTGTGACTTGCATATGTGTAGCCTTTGTCTTTCAGCACTTTCATGTAGTGCCGTAGACCTTCACCACTGTTTGAGTAGTGGTCTATAATGTGGAACTCCTCGCCCACTTCACGAATAAACCAAATTGACGTTGAGTCACCTACACCAATATCCCAGTACGTGTGAACCGGTAAGTGCGAGTTATCAGGAAGTGTGCCAATGCGTTTATTTTCGTACAGGAAGCGGAACTGCTTGGCGTAGTAAGCGCCTTCAACCGATTGTTGGAATGCCTCAGACGGTATTGACGGGTATTCCCGTTTCATATCGTCGCCAAGCGTTTTCTCTTTGGCGTAATACCATGCTTTCTGGCGCTCGTTTAATTGAACACCATGTTTGCTGGCTATCTCATCAAAGTAATCAACTAACCGCTGGGGTAATGGCTCAACAGGGTTAATGGCATACTCTGGATTCTTCCACCATGAGAAGAAAAAGAACTTCCAGTCTAGGTTAGAGAGAGTCTTATTCTGAATTTGCGCTTTCTCAGCAGACTGGCAATAATCGAAGAAATAACCTGCTCGACCCTCCGCTGTGCTTTCAATCGTCGTAAAACAATCGCTTGATACCGCCTCAAATGCGCCAGTGACAATCTCACGGGCTTTCTCTGGATACTTAGCACATATCTTACCGAACTCAGAAACGTGCAAATAACGGAGCGTACCGCCACGAAATGACGTGCTGATATAGAGCGAGCCGCCTTTGCTAAACACCAACTCACCAGCCGCATCATTACTCGCTGGGTTAGCCGCTTTGATTTCATCAGGTAGCTTGTCATAGGCATACTTTATTTTTTCCCTAAATAGTCGCTTAGCATCGTTAAGTGTGTGGGCTATCAATGCACATTTAGCCGCCTCAAATAACGCTGCGTCCAATTGGATAATGCAGACTTCTGTAGTGAAGCCAAGCTGACGAGCTTTAAGAATAATGTTTCGCGTGTGCATCCCTTCAAAGTATTCGAGTTGCTCAGGCGTCATTTTAAATCGAACTGGCTTGCCTTCTTTATTGGTTATCCAGTAGAGGTGATTTAATCGCCAGAGCTTATCTCTCAATAATGCAAGATGTTCTGGCTTCATGATTATTCCTTAGATAAGTCGTCCATTAGTTCTGATAGCTGACTAGCTGTCTTATTCGGCTGAACATCATCAAGGCCGTATGCTTGACGCTCAAGGCCAACTAAATTTTTAAATGTTTCGCTTAATGATTTGGCTGACTTAACGCGCTCAGGCAGGGAGATGATTGAGTGATAAATTTCATTGAGTTTGTCGCGTCCGTTATCATCAGGACTAAACATTAACTCGCCAAGTTTTCTTAAGGCTGGCACATCAGCACATTCAGCAGATAGTTCATCAAATAAGTTGTTGGTTAACTCTCTAGCCCTTCGAATATCGCCTCTATGCTCCATGCGGACATTAGCGATAACCTCGGCATTAGCCTCAATAAGTTGCCGTTCTGAAATAGCCTTTTCGGTGGCAACCAGACTGGCAACCTCCCTTTTGGCAACCAAGTTTTCAGCCCTAGCTTTAACCTTTGCCTTTAGATCTCGCTCCCATCCTTCTTTCTTGGCGCGCTTACTTATCGCCTGATGGGTTATCTCGTATTGAGAGGCTATTTCCCTTATGGACATCACGCCAGCTCGGTAAGCCGACTCGATGGCCTCCCAATCTGGTCTTTTAGCCATATCCATTCCTTAAATAAAAAAGGCCGCTAGGGCCTATTTGGTTTTCTGTTTGTTGACTAACTTGCCTAACTCGCGCTCGACGATTTCAGCAACTATTCTCCCATCATCAACTCTTCCACAGTGTAAGTATTCAAGTGATTGCTGTAATTGACGATAGAGAATGGATAAGTTTGCTTTTTCTTGTTTGGTCATACTTTCTCCTTAGCGAACTTACTCGCCCACACTTTGGCAATATGTAAGCAGTCGTCAAACATTCGCCCTTTTCTACTTGCTTGAGAGCTTCGGCGATAATGATCTACCGCCATGTAACTTGCTCTACGACAAACAGGTAAAGAAAAGCCGAGCTTTTTTAACTCGGCTAGTACGTTCTGCTCTATGAATTGTTCGTGGTTCATGCTGGCTCTTCTCCATCTGGAAATTCGCCCATATCAGGCAAGGTTAATTGTGATAGTTCTTTAATTGCCTTCTTCGCTTTGCGTATTTTCTTTAAGTGACGCTTGCGTAAATTCATTAAGTCACTACCTTTCCTGCCAAAGTTCTCGAACGACCAGTTATCGGCTGCTACTAATCTATTTTGCATCTCATTGATAGTCAGGGTTTTAAGCTCATTCATGTCAAGGTTTGCTAACCCTGTTTGTGGTTTTGACTCTTTTTCAGCTAGATCAAGTAACCATCGACGCAAGGATTTCGCTACATCTGTATTAGCTAACATTCCGATTAGATGTGCACCTCTAACAGAGAAGATCCTGACCTTTTTCTTACGTAAGTTGTTGTTTATTCCATTGGTCATTGTTTCAGTGACCATTGTCATATCATCAGAAAACTCGTCTTTGTTGGCGTTATATAGATTGGTTACTGACTTCTCATTTTTGTATTCGAGTAGCTTAGCCATCTGAGAGCTGGTAAACCAAATCTTATTATCACCATTATCAAATGGAGTAATTTCATTACCTTTGAAAACTAATGATTTGCTCATGGTGTAAATCCTTATAGAAAAGCGAACCTGTTCACCAGAAATAACCGCCCCACAGAAAACACCATTAACGGTTTTTCTCAGGTTCGACTTTCTGTAAGGTTCTGTGAGTGTTTTTAATTGCGCGGTGAATGCACAGAATGAAATGCGTAGAGTTCGCAGCTTAGCGATACACTGCTAAGCCACTTCTAGTCTGTTCCTAGCAGTCAAGATATGATCACTCTCCTTAATGGATAAACGACTTATCTAATTGCTGATATATATATTTACTTAAGCTATACTAAGTAATTATCACTATACTTTGATTAATATCCTGTTAGTTTGCCCATGCACCCATGCTGGGCTTTTTTTTATTCCATGCATTCTTGTTTGATATAATCCTGCAACCCTTTAATCATCTGTTCTGACTCTGCAATTCGCTCTCTGAGTAACCAATAATTTCGGATAGCGGTGTCAGTAGGTCGGGCGGTGGTTGCATAAGCCAAGCTGGTGTAGGGAGTGGTTTTGACTTTGGGGCACTCGGCTTTGATGTACACCCGCTCTGGATGACGCTCACTAATATCACGCAAGTGACTAATTTCATTCTTAGCATTCGCTAGCTCCTGCGTATATTGAATATCCAACTGATTTAATCGCATTATGCGTGCTTGATAGTCAGTATTAATAGACTTCTGTTCTTCGAGAGCCACGGCCAGTTTTTTGTTGATATCTGTCAGTGAATTAATCCTATTAGCTTGCCAGTTAATCACCCAATAACTACCCACGATAATGCCTACCATCGCAATGACGGCATAGAGTTTTCCGTATTTCATGATTAGTACCGATGATATGAGAGTGCAATCTGACAGCGCTTTTCTAAACTCACTTGGTCTTTAGTACATGAGTTATCAATCAAGAGATAAATGCCACCAGCGACTGTAATGAGTAATGCAAGAATAAAGCCGATAATGATGATTAAAGTTTTCCATGACATAGTGCTGACTCCGCCTCTCGACGACTGACAAGCCCTCGCCAGACCTTTCCGCCTGCATATATCCAACGTTTCATTTCTTCACAGGCACCCGCTCTATCACCAGCGTTTAGCTTCTTGAGTAATGTTGAGCGAGCAAATGCGGTTGTACCCACATTAAAAGCAAAGGAATATAAAGCAGCTTTGGTGTAGTCATCGAGTGATACTTTGATTAATGCATCGACTTGCTGTTGTGTCTTAATAAAATCGATTTGTAATAACGCATCACATTCTTGTTGTGTGTATCTCTTGCCTTGAATAATGTCTTTGCCTGTATGTCCATAACAAACAGTTAGAACACCTGCCACATCACGATAAGGTTCATAACGTACACCTTCAAAATGGGCTATTACTACTAACGCGATGGCTGTTGCTCCTGCTGTTGTTATCACCGCTATTTTCTGTTTGAGAGACATTAAATATCCTTTGGCGCTTTCACCATTAATTCAGCAAGCTTTTTTAAGGTTTCGGTCGGGTTTTGTGGGTCAACATGACGAACAAGCTTTTCAAATAATTGAGTGCGTTTTCGTTGTTCTCGACGAGTCATAAAGTAAGTGGCTAAACCGAGAACCATGCTGAACGCCATCCCGATAACAAATCCCCATTCATATAACGAAAGACTGGCAAAAAAGGCCGTTAGGCCTGCTGTTCCATAAGTTACATTGGTTAATTTTTCCATACGCATAGTCACCCCCAGAGGAGTGTCCGTTGATGATTAGTGTGAAAGTGTTAAAAAAATTAGGCGGGGATTGATACTTTAAGTGCCTTTAATAAACCTTCAGGCAACTGTTCTTCCAGTGACGCATTAGAAACAATCACAAGACCATACATAGATATCCATGTATTCGTTTGTTGTAAGTGTCCTTGAATAAATTGCTTCGCTTTCTCTAACAAATAAACACAACTCTCTTGTGTGTTTTTGCGCCAATAGGATTCAATCGCCACCAGCAATGGAGCACCAGCATCACTAATTTTTTGCAAGCCGATTCGATATTGCTTTTTACCTGCGGAAGATGTCGTGCAAATTAATTGTGTCAGTTGTTGAGTTTCACCATCAGCCGTATGGATATTCGCCGTTAAAATGATGGAGGTATTCTTTTCACTGTCTGTTTCTGAGGCATAGTGAAGACTAAACTGTAATTCGCTTATCTCTTTTGACATAACATTTACCAATTTATTTAGTTAATAAGGTGCCGACTCACAGCTCTTGTGTGAACGTGATAACGAGGGTGATTGATTCTGTGGTCGGCATATACGAAAAAAGACCGCCTAAGCGATCTTTAAGAAATTTATAACAGATTAAGGTTGAACTTCCTTATCTACTCAGCATCATTTTCTTTAGTTAAACAATAACGCAAATTTTGTCTAATCGCTTCAATTGACCAGATCCAAAAAGCGGTTCCAACAAACTCAGAAATTAATGCTTGATAACCTGCTGTCCAAAGCCAGCCAGACAATCCTAGTAGAGGTACGACTAAACCATGAGCAAAAACAGAAACGCCAATACCAAAACAAATACCGTGTAATAATTTAACCTTTGGCAAGAATTCAGCAATAACACAATATGTCACAGCGATAACTATTGAGAATAATATATGAACACCATTACCGCCCCAATTAATACTATATCCCATCCAATGATAAGTCATAGTATCTATATTTAATCCAAGCTTTTCGAGTAAGACGACTGGCGGGGGTGTCGTTTCAAGTGTTCTCGGGGGAATTAGGTCTTCAAAACCAGATTTAACTAAAGCTGAAAAGATACCCGCTATAATACCAACATATATTGCTATACCAATATGCCTAGAACTTTTTTTCGTTAACTTAAACAAATCAATCATTATATATACTCGCTCTATAAATTGAATATTATGAGTATAGTAGAGATAAGAATACCTGTTTATTATTTTAATTATTAGTTAAACACTGCAGGTTTATTCTTATAGGATAACAATAAATTTCATCTTAAATATAAACAAACAATCAATGAAAACGAAAAACTTCCAACAAATTTTTTAATTAATAATTATAAATATATTTTAAAAAAAAACAAAACCCCGCCGAAGCGAGGTTTGAAATACTTACATTTATAATATTATATAAATATTGCATTTAATTTATAGAAAAAAACGGAGTTTTGCAACTTTTTTAATCAGCTTAAAGCGCTAATTTTGAATAGCGAATCTCTATCTAATTGATAGCAACAATCTAATAAACAAATCCAATACAGTTTATAGCTCTTTCGCCAAGCATCAGCACTGACGCCCAACAATTCAGCGAGCTTAACATCCGTATATTTTTTTGCTGTTTGATTAATTTCTGCTTTTACCGCCTGAATGGCTAGTAAGGTAAGAGATTGAAGTCGTTGCTTAACTTTTTTCGTTATCCTTTTTTTACTATTTAATCGCTGAAACTCATGCCAAATATAGGGAACAATGAGTATTTGCTCACGATAATATTGATAATCACCATAGCAATAGAGTAACCATAAGCGCATTTCGTTAGGCAATTGATGAATACCTCTGCGCCATGATGAAGTGCGATAAGTAACTTCATTAATTAATGGTTTTGATTTTCCTTTGACATGTTTTTGCTTAATTTTGAGTGGATGTGAGGGGAGTCTGTATCGAGACTTTCTTTCACCCGCATAGCGTATTGGGTTTCTTTTAAACCTATCGGTTACAAGTATTGCTTGTTCCTCCATGGCACTTAACGGCCCATTTTCTATAATACAAACATTCATCAACGCTGTACTTACTCGCTCGCGTATCCACTCAATATTCACTATCGCACCTCTTGGATAATTATCTGCCCCCTTTTTCCCCACACTTTTGTTACCCGCCCATCCCATACACGTGAATCATCGTCAAAAATAGCATCAAGTAATGCTTTTTCGAGATTATCTTTATCCGGTTTTTGTTGATGGGGTTTACCGTTCATTTCGGAGCGTTTAGTTTTACTCCAACTCTTCGGCATGGGTAGAATGAATGTAATGTGGTAATGTGATTCAGGTAGGGTGATTTTGTTTAACTTTACTTCGTCCTTAAACGCAAAATACTTTAAAACTGGGGGACGTTTTTTCCATTTATCAGCCTGAGTCATCCTTGGTTTAGGTACTGGTTCGATATTAAAGACCTTCACACGTTCAACTTCCCTTCTTGGATCAATATGGCTTGCGTTCTCAAAACACCTTCTAGGTGACATTGTTTTGCATACTCCATATCCGTAAATCGTGTTCGTCTATCAACTTCATCGTGACATGCACTACAAGCCCAAGCGCCAAATAAGTCATGCGATTTTATTCCGACGCCACAAAGACCTGACATTCTGTAATGGGCTAAAACAACCGTTTCAGAGTTACCATTACAAACTGAAGGTATTCTAATCTGACATTCACGCCCTTTTGCCTCATTGCGTAAATTCATCATGAGCCTCCTGATTACTATTTTTTATCACTTTAAAATAAAAACGATCATGTTATTAACTGAAATAATCATCACTATTTCCTATTCTTCTTGCTTTCTTTTCAAACTCATATATTCAGAATTACGAGGAATGATGATCGGAATTCCCTTCTCAATGCACCATTGTTCATGTTTCTCCATCATGTAAAGCATCCTTGCTTTATCCATCTTGCTGGTTTTTTCACGCTCACCGTTTTCATTGCGTCCTAGCCAATGTCCAACGAAATATTCATGAGTTTCCTCATTAGTGATGGGCTTTGATAAAACAACTTCACCGACACCATTTTTAATATCGATAACAACGCCACGTGCACGTAACCACTCGCCTGTGGTTTCCATCCACATACGCCATGTTTTATTCATGGGTATGGTTCTTAAATCACGCCACTCGGTGATTTTGATGCGATAGCGTTTACCTGTTGTCACGATTTCGGAGAGCACTTTGAAAATACTGTTGAGATTGGATTTATGGAGACAGATATCATCTGTCACTAAACAACCTCTCCATCATTATTTTTTAAATATACAAACACCTAGTTTCATCTCGGAAATTGCTAAATTAAAATCGTTTACCTCCTTTTTTAACTCTATTTTCTCGCTGATGATCTACTCGATGTTTGTTGTATTCGAGTTTCTCTGTAATAGCGCTTTCGATGTCGTAACCGAACTCTTCCGCATAATCCAAAATACGAATAACAGCATCAGCAAGTTCAACTTCTGCCATTTTTCTATGTGGTAAATGGTAATCCATTAGATCTTTACGCTCTCCCTCCATTGCTTCACTAATTTCAGAATGGATCAAGCAAAGTAAGGTTCCTTTTTCCCTTGGGATATCCCACCATCCAGCCTCAATGTTTTGTTGATGAATTTTTTTCTGTAGTTGTTTTATTGTCATATCTAAAATCCCTCTATCGAATTAAAACGATTTTTCACAATATTTTTTGGGTTCTCGTTTCGGTTGAGCGCGATAAGCAGCCATATATTGATCAACCGGTGTAATACTCAATCCTTGTTGATCAACATACACGGTGCCTGTTTTACCGTGTCGATTGAGCCTTAAAATCATCTCGGTCAGCGTTTCATCCGCATTATCGTGGTACACCGCATCACGATAAATGCCTAACCAATAATCACAATCTTGCTCGATTTGTCCTGTGTCTCTTGAATCACTTGGTACGGGGCGTTTATCTGCCCTGTTTTCCAATCCCCGATTCAATTGTACAAGCAACACAACCACCGTATTGAGCTCTTTTGCCAATATCTTTAGCCCCTTAGTGATTTCACCATAGGCAATATCATTACGGTCAGCTTTTCCCGCTTGCATCAGAGTGAGGTAATCGACACCAATAAACCCAATATCACCGACTTTGCGCTTAATTCTCCGACTTTCAGAACGAATGTGTTGTAAGGACATGCCGGGTGTATCATCCACCCAAATATTGGGCTCATCTTTAAGGCGACCGATGGCACTGCAAAGCCTATCCCATTCATGCTCCTCTAACTTTTGGTAAAATTTATCTGAATTAATCTGGGTTTGTTGGGCTAGTGTCCGTTCAACAAGCTGTTTATCTGTCATCTCCATGCTGAACAGCAATACAGGCTTACCTTGTTGTGAAACATTCTTTGCCATTTCAGTGAGAACGGTTGTTTTCCCCATCTTTGGACGAGCACCAATCACGAACAGTGAACCGATGACAATCTGTTTTGGGCTTAATAGGCGGTCAAAATCTTTAAATCCCGTTTTTAATCCTCGATGTTTCTCTGGGTTATCTTGTCGGTCACAAATGTCGGTAAAAACATCATCCAACACATCATCAATTCGGCGCAACCCTGTTTTTTTTCCCATTTTTCCAAACGAAGTGGCTTCATCAAGCAAGCGTTGTGCTTGTTCAATTTTATCCGTAAAACTTAACTCACTTGGCACCATCATGAGTTTTTGAATTTCAACCGTCTTTTCGATAACAAAACGCTGTGCGGAACACTCTCGGATTTTTTTCGCATAAGCCATAATGTTAGCAATACTCGGTGTTTCTCTTGCCATCTCAGCAAGATAGGCAAAACCACCTGATTGATTAATTCGCCCTTTTGACTCCAGATAATCCGTCACCGTCATGATGTCTATTGGCATACGTTGGGTATACATTTCTCGCAGAGTGAGATAGATAATTTGATGGTGTCGGGTATAAAAATCTTCAGGTTTTAGCAGTGAAAAAATTGATTGCGCATTATCACTTTGCGGGTCGAGCAGGAGTCCTCCAATGACATTTTGTTCCGCCATTAAATTATTCGGAACTTGGTTCATCACAGTGCTCCCTCCCTTGTTTTGAGTACCGTTTCTGGTCTGAGTAAATAATCAAAATTCGCTCGCCAACCCCGATTATTTTCGCCGAAATACCAAGCACTCGCTGTTTCCATAAAATAATCAAAATAATTTTTAGCTGATTCGACTGTAGGCTCTTTGAGCTCTTTCAGGAATTTGGATATTGCTCTTTTGCGTTTGTCATTCAGTGATTCGGCATTGGGTAATCTATCCCCTGCCGATTCGTTGAAGGCTTGCATGATTTCCTGATAAGGAATTTTAGTTTGTCGATTAACCGAAATCTGCTTTGCAGGTTTCGAGTCGTCAGACGATAGTTTTTTAAGGTTAATTGACTGGTTAAAAGACTGACTGGTTCTGGGTAAAAATTTTTGACTACCCCCTAGTCCAACCGTTTGACTACCGTGGTCAAATTCTTTGACTACCTCTGGTACAGAATTTTGACTAGGGGGTACTGTATTTTGACTACCGTCATCAAGAGATTTAGCCTCCAAATCCAGAATATATAAATTGGAAGTATGCTCCTTATCTGTTTTTCGCGTAACTTTACGAACAAACCCTTTTTTACATAAACTTTTAATGTGGTTTATCGCACTTTGACGGCTAATTTCGCAATGACGTGCAATAGTCTCATAAGAAGGAAAGCACTCACCTTTATCATTGGCATTATCAGCAAGTTTCAGTAGCACCATTTTTTGTGCTGTACTCCCCACCTGTAATTGCATGGCTTTTGCCATTAGAAGCATACTCATTTTCGCTCTCCTAATAACTTATCCCGATGTGCTTTCCTTAATTTTGCGTCTTTCAATGCTTCCTTTAAACGCTGACAACCCAGTGGGGTTATTTCTTGTAATAACCTATTTTCCATGATGTTTTTATGCTCATCACAGCCATTAAATTCATGATTTATTCTTTGTCTCATGGTATAATTTCTCCATTCCAAAGCTGTATCAAAAAAGGGAAACCGAAATTTCCCTTGAGATAAAAACTGGATATTGATACAGTATATTTGTACGTTAAATGGTGAATTCCATTGAACAACACGCCTCGTTTGTTGTCGCAATCGAGGCGTTTTCTTTTATTTTCATTTGAGAAAGTTCACCCATTTGTTTCCACAAAAATCGATACTCTTCTTCTGAGATTTTTCGTTCTCCTTCCATCACAAAATCAATAATTCCCGATGCGACAAGCGTTTCGCATATTTCAGGATATTTTTCAGTTCGACGTAGGATAGTTGAATCATGAACACCTAACTTTCTAGCCACGGCAGACTGAGTTTTATTTCTCAATGCTTGTAATGCTGAAGCTATTAGGTGGTTAGAGATAAATTGATTGAATTGTTTGCGTGTATTTGCGCATTCCATTGTTTAAAGTCCTTATGAGTTAACTAAGGGACAATAATGATCCGTGACTCATTCCGTATGAGTTGATATTGGGGGAAGAGTTGTCGCTTTATCAGCGACTCCGTAGCAGTCAAGAACCCTGCGGTTGTTAAAGAACGTGGTGAAATCAAGCTACTTTTGGAGGGAAAACGTCGTCTAAAGAACAATTTGCCCCTAATTTTTGTAATGCTTCAACAATAGCTCGGCAGTCATTTAAGCTAGGAGTTCTAATGTTTAACTCATAGTTAGCAATTCGTGACTGCCCCCATCCTATTGATGAAGCTAAAACAGCTTGAGAAATTCCCAGTTTTTTTCGCTGTTCTGCGATATTGTTCATGTGTGTATCCTCCTTGTTTATTCCAATATTACACACAATATGTGATTAACTGTCAACCACAAAACGTTTAAATACATTTATCACGGTTTGTGTTAAAAGGTATACATGAAAAAAGTAAATGAAGTTATTGGCGAAAGGTTAAAATCCATTCGTGAATCAAGAGGGCTAAGTCAAGCTCAATTAGCTAAATTGTGCGGCTACTCTGCTGCGTCCAGAATAGGAAACTATGAGCTTGGAGAGCGCAAGATTAGCGCTGATGATGCGATTGTTATAAGTGAAGCTCTTGGTATATCACCTGCCGAATTAATGTTTGGCAGTCAAAGTGAGCAAGTGATCAAAAATTATGAATACCCTCTATTCACAAAGGTACAGGCCGGCGCTTTCTCAACAGAATTTAACTCATACACCCAGAAAGATGCTGTGTCGTGGATACCTACAGCTAAGAAAGCCGGTGAGCGTGCTTTTTGGTTAGAGGTTGAAGGCCAATCAATGACAG
>NZ_KV791986.1:173873-251415 GCF_001808035.1 Proteus sp. HMSC14B05
TTGAAGGCCAATCAATGACAGCACCACCAGGAGGTAAGCCAAGTTTTCCCGAAGGAATGCTTATTTTGGTTGATCCTGATGAAGAAGTGGAATTCGGAGATTTCTGTGTCGCTCGTTTGCTAAATGATGAATTCACATTCAAACGATTGATTAGAGAAGGTGGCGTTGAGTATTTAGAGCCATTAAACCCTCGTTTCGACCTGATTCCTATTAATGGGAACTGCACAATCATAGGTAAGGTAATCAAGTCACAATGGCCTGACGACACGTTTTAGGGTAAACAAATATTAATTAAAATGAGAATATGATATGGGTATTCCTCAGAAAAGAGCTATCGAAAAGCTAGGTTTGGTTTTTAATCACATAGATAATCTAACCAAATTAGATCGGTTCACATTTGAGCAAATGTTAAAAGACTCTGAGTATTTAGATGATGAGCCGACAATGTACATGGTTAAAGCCCTTGCGTATGGGGCTTATCAAGATAATCAAAATGCTTTAAAGTACTTCGATATTGCAATGAAATATGGCGATATTAGCGTTGCTAAAAACTATATAACTTATTTGACAAAAACTTTACAATTCAAATTAAGCTACAAGAAATCAATTGAACTTGCTAATAAATATGATAATCAATACCTCACATTTGTGGCAAGGAACATAGCTTATTCCTTTGCCGATATAAAAAATTCCTCACTACTGACAGAAAAACTTGTTAAACTGCACGGGAATGTAAATCTAGATCAATACCCATATCTTGATTTTTCTCAACCATTAACTGAGTTAGAGGTTTTTATGAAGTCTGGCAAAATATCAGAGCCGAATGCTAGATGGATCGTTGAAAAAGCTAATGAAGTTGCAGCCAGTAAAAAAATAAGATGTTTATCTAGCGAATTTTATACAAGTTCAGATAATAACGACTTTGCGGTTATTGTTTCAGTTACGACTTCAGATCCTGATGTACTTTCAGATATGGATATAGAAATAGCATGCGCATTAGCTGAAAATAATGATTTATCAGATAAAAATGTTACAGCATGGTTCCGTAGCGATGAAAGTAAAGAAAACTATGCGGAGCTATTGAAATGAGTGTAACAGCGAAAGATTTTTTGGATTTAGCGAAAAGCAATCTATCAGAAAATAGTAGCGAAATGGAGCATAGAAACTGTATCTCAAGAGCATATTATTCACTATATCATGCAACATGTTCATCACTAATTTACTGTCCACCAACTACCCATCAAGGCGTTATTAATTATTTGTTTAGCCCAGCAGAAAGAAAAAAAGAGCCTTTTGATCAAAAAATATTAATATCTGTTGGTGCTGTTCTTAAGCAACAAATAATAAAAAGACATATGGCTGATTATGAGTTGAATAAACAGGTTTTTAAAAGCGAAGCTGAATCCAGTGTTATGGCAATTGAAAAGACAATAAAAAAACTTGAAGATTAATTACTAATACTAACTATCAAGCCCTCCCCGCGAGGGCTCTTTTGTGCCCTATCCCCGCCAAAGAAGTGATCTGAGTTCCAACCTTATGTGACCAACAACACATTTCGTGTTTATTTATCATTTATTTTATATTTCAAATCATCAGCTTAATTTAAAAACAAACAAATAAACACGTTTTGTGGTTGACTTTAAAATCACAATTTGTGAATATACTATCCATCAACGGAACACAGCACGTTGATGTTCTTTAACAACGATGATGGCGAGTTGTGTATTAGCTATCAGAACGGTGACGCTGATAAAGCGTCAACCTTCTCAGAAGGTTTTAATGAGTGCAGGGTATTCACTCCCACCATAGAGAGATTTGCCCCGACATGGAAACTATCCCATGTATAAACAGAAATAACATGGTTTCGATCCCTGCGCTCACTAAAGCCAACTGTTTGGAGGATATATGGCAACTATTACAGTTAAAAAGTCACGCAAGCCTGAGTTTTTACGTGGAGCATCTGCAAATAGACGTCACGCCAGACGGAAAGCAGAAGCTATTGCAAAAAAGAATATTGAATTGAAATTAGAATCAGTATTCCCTCAGGAGAAAAGACTTACATCAGTAGAAAAAACACTGTCATTAAGTCACATACCAGTTACTAGAAATATTGAACCTAAATTCAAACCATCGGTAGATAACTGTTGCTTACCTAATGTAGCAGTATTTTCAGGAGTTAAAACAAAACAGCCGAGCAGTGAGTTCGGGGTGACGGCAAGATAAAGCCCACGGATGGGCTTGCCATTACATAATGCTTTTAGCTAGATCAGAAAGCAATTTAGTAAAAGAACCGGTATTAGAAATCAAAATGTCAATACATTTTCCGATAACACTCTCAACACCTTTTTCTTTTATATAGCGGATGAGCGTTGTCTTTTCGGCATCAGAAATACTAGCATCATGAATCATAGATTCTAGTTTATTAATAGTGTCTTGATGGATTTTAATAGTCACTGAATTTAGTTCATTGCCAATGGAATCCTCATTTATATAATCAAATCCTTTTGAAGTGAGAGCCATCTTAGGCAGGATATATCCGAATTTACCAGTCCCGCTTAACTGAATTGCACCATCTTTAATTAAACCTTGATCTTGTAAATAATTGATATTATATGCCAGTGTATCCTTACCAATACGTATCTCTAATTCAGTAAGTTGACTATTGCTTATTGGTTTCATTGGATAATTGCGATTATTTAGTGCTATCAAGATATTGCGTTGTATTTCAGATAAAGAAGTCATTCTTATTGCCTCACATTGTAATGGAATTAATGATAATACAATAGAGCAATGCTACATAGGTCTTATTACGATCAATCAAAAATAACTATCTGTTATCATTATTAAATATAGGAGAAAAAGCCATCGGTCAGCAGTAACCCACCACTTAATCATTCATATCGCTATTAATAGTGAGGAATACGCACATAAGGAATTAATTATGGGTGATGTAGGAGGCGATTTTCGCGCATACAAGGAAATGGTAAAAGAGCGGAAATTAGAGCGACTTAAAAATAATACGGAGCAACTAAAGGATATAGATATTCCGTACACCAGAGATTCAAGTGGAACTATTCACTTTCAAACAAAAAAAGGAAAGGTTCTATTTTATCCAACAACAAACAAATATCAGCACAAGCGAAGCGTTAAACGAGGTGGTCTATTTAAGGCTGTTGAGTTAGCAAAACGCCTCGGAATTTAACCTACCGCACCAACACCAGATAACCCCCCTATCGCTCACCTAGCGAGGTAACAATGAAAACTAACTATTACAGCGCTATGCGTGATTGCATGGCGGTGCGTATCACTACGCCTCAAGCACGTAAGAATAAACGTACAAGCCCATGGCTATTCAGTTTAGCCGTGGTCATTGTGACAACCGTTGGCGTAATACCGACATTTGTAAATTGAGGTGATTATGCAAATTTCATACAGCTACTCGAACGGAACTCGGGTAATAGACGGTAAAACAGTCATGGAATTTGACGAAAGTAGCAAGCTTAGTATTGAGACAGGAAGTTTCAGTGAGTTGGCCAAGTTAACGGAGATTGACTCAGTTGAGGCAATGGAATATGTGCTCGATTGTGACGATGAATCGCTTGAACGGACTATCAATGCGATAGGCAAGGAAGCCTTTATTAGCAGGATATTGCGCATTTCTAAGCTAAGGAGGGCTGCGTGACTCAGCATCAACAATGGCTAGAAGAATTACGCAGGAAGCGTAAAGAATCGCAGGAACGCGAACACGATGAATTTATGTATCAAACGGAAGTGTTAGGACGACAAGGATTGTCTATGCCTCTCAAGGACTTTTCAGGAGATTTTCAATGAACGTTTCTAACTCATACCCTACCGATAAATACCCCCAATTAACATCACCGTCATTAGCAAAAAACAGAGAGGAAGCTCTGGCTCAAGCTATTGCAATGATTGAGGGGTGTTTGCCAAATACGAGTGCGCCAGACAGGGAAAAACGATTAGCAATGGAACTGCTACACATGAACTTGGACGCATCGAAAAATCACCCTCCTCTACCTGCTCATATTCAGGCATTACGTGATGCGGAAAGGAATTCTGCACCGAGTAATAAGTTTGAAGTCGATTACTACGGAAGCGATCGCCGTCAGGGTCAATATTTAGGGGATTAATATGACTGCTGTATACAAAGCTATTAGTAATGTTGCTAGAGAAATGGCTGAAACGGGCATTAAAAAAGGAAGTGTAAACCAACAACAAGGATTTATGTTCAGAGGAATCGATGCAGTATATAACGCCCTTGCCCCTGCTCTAGTTAAACATGGATTACTTATTCTTCCACGGATCATTGAACGTACCGTCACGGAAAGACAAACACAAAGAGGTAGCTTGTTATTCTATGTCGTAGTGAAAGCTGAGTTTGAATTTGTTTCTGTTGAAGACGGAAGCAAACACACGGTTGTGACTTATGGTGAAGCAATGGATAGCGGAGACAAAGCCACAAATAAAGCCATGTCTATTGCATATAAATACGCAGCTTTCCAAACATTTTGTATACCAACCGAAGAAACGGCAATCGATGCTGATGCAGAAGTCCACAATGTAGCACCGAGAACACCAGATCAAATATTGAAAGATTTTACTAATTCAGCAATGGCTATTACAGATCTCAATATTTTGAAAAAAGAATTTGGTGAAACATGGAAGTTACTCAGGAAAACGCCTGAACAATCAAAAGCAAAGGAAGTATATAACATCAGAAAATCAGAATTGGAGGCGATGTAATGGCAAGTAAAGGTGTAAACAAAGTCTTATTGATAGGACATCTAGGTCAAGATCCTGAAATGCGTTACCTCCCAAATGGCGATGCAGTTACTAATATTACATTAGCCACCAGCGATTCATGGAAAGATAAACAATCAGGTGAAACCAAGGAACGTGTCGAATGGCATAGAGTTGTGATATTTGGAAAGCTCGCCGAAATTGCTGGCGAATATCTGCGTAAAGGTTCACAAGTCTATATCGAAGGTCAATTACAAACACGTAAATGGCAAGATCAAAATGGACAAGACAGATACAGCACGGAAGTTGTAGTGAATATTAATGGCTCAATGCAAATTTTAGGTAACAACAATCAGGCTGGTAGCCAGAAATCACAACCATCACCTCATCAACACGGATGGAGCCTTCAACAATCTCCTAAGCGTAATGAACCTCCAATGGATTTTGATGATGATATTCCTTTTGCGCCGATTGGGCTTATGTATCCACGACATTTGATTAATATAATTTAGGAAATGTTATGTGACAGTGGATTAGTCATATGATTGTGAGTACTATATTATATTTACACTAGGTATATGCAATGATTGAAATCTCATCAAAAGTTAAAAACTTTATTTTTTGGATATCATTAACTTCAGTATCTTTAATTGTATTTGGTATTTTCATTATCGATATCTTTGTCACCGATGCTAAAGGAAAAGACAAACTGAGCATTATCTTCTCCTATCTATCTACCGTATTTGCATTTTTATCTGCATTAGCTTTATTTGCGACTATTGTTGTTTACTTTTGGCAAAAAAATGACTCATTAAAAATGCAAAAAGAAAGAGATGATATAGTAAAGAGGAGCCTGAGTGCTGCATTAAATAGTCATGAAACAACTATACTTAATATAATGGATTTCGCAATTGATGACTTTGAAACAAAATATAAAAAAATCATGATCGAGCAAGGTAAGCATATTTCATGCGCTTTTATAGCTTTAGATTGTACTGACGAGTTAATACAATACCAACCAGTGCATATTGAGCATGGAGGATTTATTAACGAATCGATGCGCGAAAGGCATTCATGTTCATCATCTACCGCTCAACTTGTTGAAGAAATAAATTATTTTACTGAAGGGCTCACGAAATTTATAAAAAATGTGGTAATAGATAAACTCTCAAACGATAAATTCCCAATTAGGATGAAATTAATAATAATAAAAGATTTCAGTAATAAGAAAGGAAAATACTTTTTGAATGAAATAAATAAATTAAAAAAAAGAATTTAAACCTGCACTAGCAGGTTTTTACACCTAATCTTTAGAGGATACAATGAAGCCAATACTTGATATGTGTTGTGGCTCTCGCTTGTTTTATTTTGATAAACAAGACGACCGAGTTTTATTTAATGATATTAGAGCTGAAGAACATATTTTATGTGATGGAAGAATTTTAAATATAACACCAGATATTATTTCTGATTTTAAAAATCTTCCTTTCCAAAATAATTCATTTTATTAAGTGCTATTTGACTCTCCTCATTTAATGAGAGTTGGTAAAAATAGTTGGATGTTTAAAAAATACGGTTCGTTAAATAAAGACTCATAGAGAGAAGATTTAAGTAAAGGGTTTAGTGAAGCATTTAGAGTGCTTAGGCCTGGAAGAACATTGCTGTTCAAATGGAATGAAACCCAAATACCTGTTAAACAAATTTTAACACTAACAGGCCAAAAACCAACAGCAGTACAGCGTGTAGGGAAAAATGATAAGACGCACTGGATCTCTTTTCTTAAGGAGGTTAAATGAAAAAATACGACCTTATCTATTGTGATCCTCCGTGGGATTACAAAAATAAAGTTTCAAACGGTACTGCTAAAAATCATTATCCAACAACCTCCCTCTTCAATTTAACCCATATCCCTATTCATTCTATTGCATCTGATAACGCAGTTCTTGCCATGTGGTATACAGGCAATTTTGTACTCGAGGCTATCAGGTTAGCTGAAGCTTGGGATTTTAAAGTTAAAAATATGTTTGGGTTCGCATGGGTTAAATTAAATAAAAATGCAGAAGATAGAATAAATAAAAAACAGCCAAAGGACTTTTTCGATTTCATGGAAATATTAAATAATGAGACGAAAATTAATTGTGGTAATTATATTCGTCAAAATATCGAAATGTGTTTAATAGCCACAAGAGGAAATGGATTACCTCGTCAATCTGCAAGTGTTCGACAAGTTATTTATTTGTGCTTAGATGAACACAGCTAAAAGCTCAAAGAGGTACATCATCGTTTAGAAGAATTATACGGAGATGTTCCTCGCATCGAATTATTTGCTCGAGAGAAATACGGTGATAGGGATGTATATGGCGACCAAGCGGAAGAAAGTATTCAATTAATATAAAAGGAATAAAAAAAGTAAATAGGAGAAACAATAAATGAAGCGGATAACATTATCAGAATGGAATAATAAATATTTCGCCAAACCTAGAAGTCCACGGCAATTATCTCGCTATATAAAGGAAGGTAGGTTATACCCTGCTCCAGAAAAGGTTGGTAGAGAATATGAGTTAGAGCCGTGGACAATTCTAACAAATGACAAAATGGTAAGGGAACCGCAATATTTAATGGAGAAAATTAATGGGCAGAAGCAGAAGTGCAAAGAACAAGGGGCTACCGCCTAACTTGTATTTGCGTAAAGGGATTTACTATTACAGGGATGTAAGAACTAAAAAGGAATTTTCTGTTGGCTCAAACAAATCATTGGCAATAACCGAAGCCATACAAGCCAATTTAGCTATTTATAAACCTAAAGAGCCATTAGTTGACAGAATTAATAATGTTCACTGTGTAACATTGCATGAGTGGCTTGATACTTATAGGGGGAAGGTAAACAGCCGGGGGTTAAAAGAGAAGACGCTCTACGATTACGAATCAAGAATAAAGTTAATCAAATTACACTTTAATGACTGTCCAATTGAGAATGTAACACCAAGAGATGTAGCCACATTTATTTCAGAGTACCCTAAAAAGGCAATGGCAAAATTACTAAGGTCCACTATGCTAGATGCTTTTAATGAAGCCATTGCGGATGGTGTGATAAAGGAAAATCCCGTTTCCGTGACAAAGCCGCCAAAAACAAGCGTTCAGCGCTCAAGGTTATCGCTAGAAGAGTTTAAATACGCCTTGGAGCACACAAATGACAAATATAGGCATATGTTTCTACTAGCGGTCCTTACAGCTCAGCGCATTAGCGATATTATCAATATGAAGTGGGATGATATAAAAAATGATAGGCTGTATGTCACCCAAATAAAAACAGGTTCTAAAGTAGCAATACCACTCTCATTAAGACTTGAGTCTATTGGTTATTCTATTAAAGATGTTTTAAATCTCATGAATAGGAACTCAGATAAAATCTGTGGCAATACCACAGCAAAAACATTAAGAGGTAAGTTTATCGAAGCCCTACCTGAGTATTTGGAAAATAAACCAACATTTCATGAAATTAGAAGTTTATCTGCAAGATTATATGAAGAAGAAAAAAGTGCTGAGTTTGCAAAGAAAATACTTGGCCACAAATCTATGAGAATGACAGATAAATACCTTGATGATAGAGGTAATGGCTACGTTGAATTGTGAGTTAATAGTGAGTGATTGTGAGTATCGATATGTATGACATTGATTTATAATACAAAAAAACGAACACCACTATAATCCAATAAGCAGGTTTCATAAATACCCTAGCGAAAGAGAGCGCAGAGATATTTATCAAGATAGGGATAAAAAAACGGGAAGTAGACAACACTCCCCGTTTTATCGTCTTATTTAACCATCTCTTTATAGAGGATTAAATATCTATATGATATTTATTTTAATACTTTATAGATTATGGTGTTATTTGCCGTCACTTGGCCGGATGCAATATCACTCACTTTATCAAAGTCATCGATATTACTGATGATAACCGGACTTATCATTGATTTAGCATTAGTGTTTAAATACTCAAGATCTAGCTCTAAGATAGGCTGGCCGAGTTTAACCTCTGTACCTTCTTCAACCAGACGTTTAAAGCCTTTTCCTCCTAATGCGACCGTATCAATCCCCATATGGACGATAATCTCAACACCGTTATCCGTTTCAATGCAAAATGCGTGGTTAGTATCAAAGATTTTTACTACCGTACCGGCAGCAGGTGCCATCACAATATTTGATGTGGGTTTAATAGCAAGACCATCTCCCACGACACCGCTTGAGAAAGCTTCATCAGGCACATCTTTTAATGCAACCACTTCACCATCAAATGGCGCGACCATTTCAAGAATGACTTTGGCATCATTATTAGTCTGTTTTTCTGATGTTTTTTCTGTCGATACCGCGTTATCTGTATGTCTACCAGCATAAGCGGCAACTGGGCCTTGTGCTAATACATCACGCATGGCACTTGCAACAATTTCAGCCCGTGTGCCCACAATCACTTGAACACTCTGTTTATTTAAGCGAATAACCCCTGAAGCACCTAGGTGTTTTGCGTAAGCATCGTTGACTACACTGGCATCTTTTACATTTAAACGTAAACGAGTAATACAAGCATCAATACCAGTTAAGTTATCTGAGCCACCAACTGCAGCGATATATTGACGTGCTTCTTGTTGCACTGCTTCTTTGCTATTAGTGGGGACGGCTTTGATATCTTCATCATAGCCGTCTGCGGTTTCATCCCCCGCCACTTCATCTTCACGACCCGGTGTTTTCAGGTTAAATTTAGTAATAGTGAAACGGAAAATACCATAGTAAATGAAGAAGAATGCGATACCTTGCACAATCAACATATACCATTTAACCGCCAGAGGGTTGCGTGAAGATAAGAACATATCCACAAGGCCCGCACTAAAGCCAAAGCCTGAAATCCACTCCATACTTGCGGCAATATAAACAGAAATCGCCATTAAGAATGCGTGAATAACATAAAGCACTGGAGCAACAAACATAAAGGAGAATTCAAGCGGTTCAGTGATCCCCGTAAAGAATGCCGCAAATGCCCCAGCCATCATGATACCGGCAACTTTTGCTTTATGCTCTTTGCGCGCACAATGATAAATAGCCAGTGCTGCCCCTGGTAAACCAAACATCATAACTGGGAAGAAACCTGCTTGATAACGTCCTGTCACACCGACCGTTGCCAAGCCCGCATCAATCGCTTGCTGACCAGCAAGGAAGTTAGGAATATCATTAATACCCGCCACATCAAACCAGAACACAGAGTTCAGCGCATGGTGTAAACCAACAGGAATTAATAGGCGGTTAAAGAAAGCATAAATACCGGCGCCCAAAGCCCCCATATCTTTAATGCTTTCACCAAAGCTCACTAAGCCACCGTAAATTACCGGCCAGATATACATTAGAATAAAGGCGACGATAATCATCAAGAATGACGTGAGGATCGGCACTAAGCGACGACCACTAAAAAATGATAATGCACGAGGTAATTCGACACTGCTAAAGCGGTTATACAGCTCAGCTGAAAGTACCCCAACCAGAATACCGACAAACTGGTTGTTTATTTTACCAAAAGCCACAGGCACTTCTGCAAGTGGTAGACCTTTGATCATCGATACCGCAGCAGGTGAACAAAGTGTAGTCACCACTAAAAAGCCGACAAAGCCAGTTAAGGCCGCCGCCCCGTCTTTGTCTTTTGACATACCATAAGCAACACCTATCGCAAACAATACTGACATATTATCGATAATGGCAGCACCTGATTTGATCAGTAAAGCAGCTAGCGCATTATCGTTTCCCCAGCCTACCGGATCAATCCAGTAGCCTATTCCCATCAGAATTGCTGCAGCTGGCAATGTCGCAACGGGCACCATCAATGCCCGTCCTATCTTTTGCAGATAACTTAAAATATTCACACACTCCCCCTTGGATAACCCCTATTTGGGATCTTATTTATACTCATTTATATTTATTGATGAGTTAATTATTTAATTCCATTTTTAGTCTAAAAAAATTATTTTGTATCGCAAATTAATTAGTGCTAATTTGTGATTAAAGTCACCTATATAGGATATTTTTTAGCTTAAATGCTGGCTAAGTCAGAAAGCTTATTTTATGATTAAAAATATCTTTTGAAGGATTGATGTCTTCATTGACTAAAAATGAAAAGCAATTCGTGTTATAGATGAGTCACTGATAATCACGCATTGAAATAGTATGTAACTTGATTGTCAGATTTGTCTTTTTTCTATGAGGTTATTATGAGGTTAATCCCCCTATCCACGGCACAGCAAGTGGGAAAATGGTCGGCTAATTATATCGTTGAGAAAATTAACGCATTTGCGCCAAGCGCCGATCGTCCTTTTGTTCTTGGTTTACCTACTGGTGGTACGCCATTAGCAACGTACAAAGCGCTAATTGAACTACATCGTGCAGGTAAAGTAAGTTTCCAGCATGTTGTCACCTTCAATATGGACGAATATGTTGGCATTCCAGCAGATCACCCACAAAGTTATCGTACTTTTATGTATGAGAACTTTTTTAATCATATTGATATTAAAGATGAAAATATCAATTTATTAAACGGTAATGCAACAGATCCACAAGCAGAATGTGCACGTTATGAGGCGAAAATAAAGTCTTATGGCAAAATCAATCTGTTTATGGGAGGTGTTGGTAATGATGGTCATATCGCTTTTAATGAACCCGCCTCATCACTCGCTTCTCGTACACGGATGAAAACACTGACTGAAGATACTCGTCTCGCTAATTCACGATTCTTCGACAACGATATCAATAAAGTGCCTAAATATGCGCTAACTGTCGGTGTAGGGACATTATTAGATGCAGAAGAGTTAATGATTTTAGCGACTGGCATCAATAAGGCTCAAGCAGTACAGGTGGCAACAGAAGGTGCTGTTAATCATCTATGGACTATCTCTTGCGTGCAATTACACCCTAAAGCAATTTTAGTCTGTGATGATCCGGCGACAATGGAACTGCGTGTGAAAACACTGCGTTATTTTCAGCAAATTGAAGCGCAAGAGCGCCAGCAATACCAAGACTAAGTTTAGTAAATTAAGTACCTACGATAAGTAGTGGAAAACTAAGCTCTCTTACTTATCAGCCAGAATTTGCTGGCTGATATCGGTTTTTTAGATTGACTTCCCTTATATTAGGAGACAAAGGTATGTTTGCCTTAACAAATGCTGTTATTTATACAGGTTATGACCGTTTAGAAGATCACGCCATTATTATTAACGGGTCACGTATTGAGCAGGTTTGCCCACAGGATCAACTACCAAAAGATATAGCCACTCGTGATATGCAAGGTGCGATTGTCTCCCCCGGTTTTATTGATTTACAAGTCAATGGCTGTGGCGGTGTACAATTTAATGACACCGCGGAAAATGTCACAGTAAAAACGCTAGAGATTATGCAAAAAGCCAATGAACGCTTAGGCTGTACTAGCTATTTACCAACATTAATTACCTGTTCTGATGAATTGATGAAAATAGGCATTGAAGCAACTCGCGCTTATATGCAAAAACACCAAAATAAAGTGTTGGGATTACATTTAGAAGGTCCTTATATCAATATCATTAAAAAAGGGACACATGATCCTCAATTTATTCGTCAACCAAGTGCACAGATGATTGACTATTTGTGTGATAACGCTGATGTCATCGCTAAAATTACACTCGCACCAGAAATGGTCGATGAAAAATATGTTCGTCAATTAATCACAGCAGGTATTGTTGTTTCTGCTGGCCACTCAAATGCCACCTATGAAGAAGCGCGTAAAGGCTTTCGTAACGGTATTTCATTGTCGACTCACCTTTATAATGCAATGCCTTATATTTCAGGTCGTGGCCCGGGTCTTGTAGGGGCAATTTATGATACCCCTGAGGTTTACGCAGGGATCATTGCCGATGGTTTACATGTTTCATGGGCAAATATCCGTAACAGTAAGCGCTTAAAAGGTGAAAAACTGTTATTAGTGACAGATGCGACAGCTCCTGCGGGGCTTGATCCAAATAAAAATGAGATGGATAGCTTCGTTTTTGCTGGAAAAACGATATATTATCGCAATGGGCTGTGTGTGGATGCGGACGGTACATTAAGTGGTTCATCACTCACGATGATTGACGCTATTAAAAATAGTGTACTTCATGTTGGTATTCCATTAGATGAAACATTGCGTATGGCAACACTTTACCCTGCCCGTGCGATTGGTGCAGATAACGAACTCGGTACAATTGAAGCAGGTAAAATAGCAAATATTGCTTCTTTTGATAAGGACTTCAACCTTTGCACAACATTTGTCAATGGTATTGAAATAACAGATAACTAATGGATGTAAATGCTGATGAGTCACAACAACACTGAAACGCAAATTGGCAATATCGATCTTGTTAAGCAACTTAACAGTGCGATTGTATATCGGCTCATTGATCAACACGGGCCGATTTCTCGTATTCAAATCGCCGAGCAGAGCCAACTCGCCCCTGCCAGTGTCACTAAAATTACTCGTCAGCTTCTTGAACGTGGCTTGATTAAAGAAGTTGATCAACAGGCTTCAACCGGAGGTCGTCGCGCAATATCCATTGTTGTGGAACATCGCCGTTTTAATACCGTCAGCGTCCGATTAGGACGCAATGATGCCACTGTTGCTCTTTATGATCTCAGTGGCAAAGCCTTAGTAGAGCAACACTACCCTTTAGAACAAAGCACCCAACAAGAAGTTGAAACCTTGCTTATTAATGCTATTGATGATTTTATTAAACAAAATCAACGTCGTATTAATGAGCTTATTTCAATTTCAATTATCTTGCCCGGGTTAGTTGATCCTAATAAAGGCATTGTCCACTATATGCCTCATATGAAGGTAAATAACTGGGCACTCGTTGATAACTTAGAAAAACACTTTGATCTGCCTTGCTATGCGGGCCATGATATTCGGAGTCTCGCCTTAGCAGAAAACTATTTTGGTGCCACCAGAGATTGTGAAGATTCTATCTTGGTTCGTATTCATCGTGGCGCAGGGGCTGGTGTTATTATCAACAACAAAATTTTGCTCAACCAGCGTGGTAATCTTGGTGAAATTGGTCATATCCAAATAGATCCATTAGGAGAGCGTTGCCACTGTGGTAACTTTGGTTGTTTAGAGACCATTGCGTCCAATAGCGCAATAGAAGCTAAAGTCCGCTACCAACTTGAACAAGGCTATCCCAGCCAGCATTTATCTGCAACACAATGCCAAATTCAAGATATATGCGATGCAGCGGTAAAAAACGATCCCCTCGCTGTTGAAACCATTAAACAAGTGGGTCTTCATCTAGGTAAAGCCATCGCCATTGCAATTAACCTATTTAACCCACAAAAAGTGGTTCTGGCAGGAGAAGTGACCGAAGCGGCTGAAATATTACTACCGTCGATCCAAAGTTGCATTAATACCCAAGTATTAAAAGAGTTTAGAGAAGCGCTTCCTGTTGTTATCTCCGAACTTGATCATCGCTCAGCCATTGGGGCATTTGCACTTACCAAGCGAGCAATGCTTAATGGAGAGTTACTACAATATTTATTCGACAAATAATCTTTTTGTTACAATAAAACGGATTTTTAAATGAAGGCTGTTATTTATCTCAATTAAGATTAATTTTAGGATAAATTTCAACCAGTCATCTTTGTTTAAAAAACAACGTGCAGCTAAAATAACTGTGCGTTGTTTTATTATGTCACCACCACACCGCAATATCCCCTTCCCTGTGCTATCAAATTATCACCTATTAGGCTGTTTTTTCTTTTTATTCAGACAATCTGTTGTTATTTACTTAGTAAGATTTTTCATCAACAAGGTTGTTTTTTGGATCTTTTTTCGACAAAATGATTAACCAGCGAGCAAACGAACACTTTTCTCGAAAATTAATGCAAAAAGCAGTTGACGGATTTGTCTGTAATACGCATAATGCGCCCCGCAACGCCGACGAAGGTTATGCAAAAAAAAGATGGCTATGTAGCTCAGCTGGTTAGAGCACAACACTCATAATGTTGGGGTCACAGGTTCGAATCCCGTCATAGCCACCATCTTTTTTGCGGGAGTGGCGAAATTGGTAGACGCACCAGATTTAGGTTCTGGCGCCGCAAGGTGTGCGAGTTCAAGTCTCGCCTCCCGCACCATTTTAACCGTCGTCAATTTATCAGGTGGGGTATCGCCAAGCGGTAAGGCACCAGGTTTTGATCCTGGCATACCCTGGTTCGAATCCAGGTACCCCAGCCATTTTCCTGATAGATAATATGCGTGTTGACAATTGAATTAGCGGATGGGGTATCGCCAAGCGGTAAGGCACCAGGTTTTGATCCTGGCATGCCCTGGTTCGAATCCAGGTACCCCAGCCATATTCTGAAAGAGAGACTCGTTAAACGAGTCTTTTTTTCTCAAAGGTTGTTGCGGGAGTGGCGAAATTGGTAGACGCACCAGATTTAGGTTCTGGCGCCGCAAGGTGTGCGAGTTCAAGTCTCGCCTCCCGCACCATTGATTAATAGTGTCAAACACTAACTAAAATCAACAAACAAGACTCGCTATGGCGGGTCTTTTTTGTTTTTAGCCTTAAATATCCCCTCACTCTCACCCTTTATCAACACGCTGACGCCTTGTCTATTTCCTCATTACTCTCATAGTTATCATTGTTTGCTCGATAATCTACATAGACTCATCGTAACGTTATTTTTTGATCAAGCTGTACATACATTCACGCCAATACTATACTCCCCCATAGTATATTTAAGGATTATATATGCCACACTCACCTGCAGAAAAAAAAGCCGCGTTAACCCGTGTAAGAAAAATCAAAGGGCAAATTTTGGCATTAGAAACCGCCCTTGAAAACGAAAATGAATGCGGCCAAGTTTTACAGCAAATTGCTGCCATTCGGGGTGCTATCAATGGCCTGATGGCGGGCGTACTCGAAAGTCATTTACGTGAAGGTCTAATGGATGCCGTCGCTTCTCCTGAAGATCAAAAAAATTCCGTTGATGATGCAATCTCACTAATACGCACTTACCTGCGCTAATAACAACAAGGATATCATTATGAAATCTCGTGCTGCGGTCGCCTTTGGACCAGGAGAGCCTTTAAAAATTGTTGAAGTTGATGTGATGCCACCTCAAGCAGGTGAGGTATTGATTAAAATTAGTCACACTGGCGTATGCCATACTGATGCCTTTACCCTTTCAGGTGATGATCCTGAAGGTGTTTTCCCGGCCATTTTAGGTCATGAAGGCGCGGGGGTGGTGGTTGAAGTAGGTGAAGGCGTCACCAGTGTCAAACCGGGTGATCACGTGATCCCTCTCTATACAGCAGAATGTGGCGAATGCCTATTTTGTAAATCAGGCAAAACGAATCTCTGTGTAGCAGTAAGAGCAACCCAAGGTAAAGGCTTAATGCCTGATGGCACAACGCGCTTTTCCTATAATGGACAACCTATTTATCACTATATGGGTTGCTCTACCTTTAGTGAGTATACGGTAGTAGCTGAAGTATCACTCGCTAAAATCAATCCACAAGCCAACCATGAAGAAGTCTGCTTACTTGGTTGTGGCGTGACAACAGGTATTGGTGCTGTACATAATACGGCAAAAGTACAAGAAGGTGACTCGGTGGCTGTATTTGGTTTAGGTGGCATTGGTCTTGCTGTACTGCAAGGCGCTAGACAAGCCAAAGCAGGCCGTATTTTTGCGATTGATACTAATCCTGAAAAATTTGCATTAGCACGCCAATTTGGTGCCACAGACTGTTTAAATCCCAATGATTATGACAAACCTATTCAAGAAGTACTGGTTGAAATGACTCAGTGGGGCGTTGATCATACTTTTGAGTGTATTGGTAACGTCAATGTGATGAGAGCCGCTCTAGAGAGTGCTCACCGTGGTTGGGGGCAATCTATCATTATTGGTGTTGCGGGGGCAGGACAAGAGATCTCAACACGCCCTTTCCAACTCGTCACAGGTCGTTCATGGAAAGGGACTGCATTTGGCGGAGTAAAAGGTCGTAGCCAACTACCCAATATGGTTGAAGATGCAATGAATGGGAAAATCGAACTCAAACCTTTTGTGACCCATACTTTACCTCTTGAAAAAATAAATGAAGCCTTTGATTTAATGCATGAAGGTAAATCAATTAGAACTGTTATTCATTTCGATTAATCACTCTCAGGCCTATTATCAAATAGGTCTGACTTTGTTGTTAAGGAGTCAAAATGAACAACATTGAACGCCATGCCTGTTTTGGCGGTTGGCAAGAGGTTTATCAACACACCTCTACCACCCTCAATTGTGAGATGAAATTTGCTATCTATCTCCCGCCTATGGAAGATGGGCAAAAATATCCGGTTTTATATTGGTTATCTGGATTAACTTGTAATGAACAAAACTTCATTACCAAAGCCGGAGCACAGCAATATGCTGCGCAACACGGTGTTATTTTAGTGGTACCTGATACTAGCCCTCGTGGTGAAAATGTGGCTGATGATAGTGCTTATGATTTAGGACAAGGTGCTAGTTTTTATCTGAATGCCACACAAGCACCTTGGGATAGTCATTATAAAATGTATGACTACATTGTTAATGAACTCCCTAAATTGATTGAGACACATTTTCCTGCCAATGAGCGACGTGCTATTAGTGGACATTCAATGGGGGGACATGGTGCATTGATGATTGGTTTGCGTAATTTGTCTCGCTATTGCAGTATTTCAGCGTTTTCACCCATTGTTGCACCAACCCAAGTCCCTTGGGGACAAAAAGCCTTCAGCGCTTATTTAGGCGACGATATGGCACAATGGCAACAATATGACACGATTGAATTACTGAATAAAACACCACAGACAGTACCCATACGAGTGGATGTCGGTCTTGATGATCCTTTTTACCAACAGCAACTACAGCCAGAACGTTTAGCACAAGTGTGTGATAAAAAACAGTTTGCATGCTGTTTAAATTTACATCAAGGCTATGACCACAGTTACTATTTTGTCGCGAGTTTTATCGGTGAACATATAGCCTTTCATGCTAAGCACTTAAAGGCTTAAACCTAATGCGATGATCGATGAATACAATTCAGATCATCGCATTGCTCATCATTTAATCCCTAAAGCATAACGTAACGCGGCTTCTTTCGCTTTTCCTGCATGCTGCGCCGCTAACAACCCGATATTTCTGGCTAATTTTAAACCTGGTAATTGATGGCTAAAAGCGTGGTAAAAAAGATCCATTCCTGCCTGCATCAGCATATTATCAGGCATACGACGGCGCTGATATTTTTTTAACAATGCCATTGAATGCCAAGGTTCAAAATGCTGTTTCGCTTGCGCCACTAAATTAAGCAAGCAATCCACATCACGATAACCGAGGTTAACCCCCTGTCCTGCTAATGGATTAATAGTATGTGCCGCATCCCCCACTAAAATCACACCATTATCAACATAACGACTAGCATGCTGACGAGTTAATGGGAAAGAGCCTGCAGCAATAGGTGTCACTTTGCCTAAGCGTTCAGGGAAAGCATGTTCGATTTCTTTTTCTAACTGTGCCATTGGCATCGTTTGTAGCTTTCTAATTCTCTGCGGAGAATCATACCAAACTAAGCAAGCCCAATTATCAAACAAAGGCAAATAAGCCCGTGGCCCTGAAGGGTAAAAGCGTTGCCATGTACCCTTTTCTGGTGGCAATTGCGTTTTCACGGTGATTAACATACAGGATTGACGATACTGCCAACCATTACTGCCAATCCCTGCCATTTGACGTACTTGCGAATTAGCCCCATCGGCCCCTACAACTAACTGAGTGGTGATTTCCTGACCATCAGCAAGCGTGACTTGCCATTTATTATCTAAGTATTTCATGTTACTTAGACTATTTGGGCATAATAAAGTGATATTGCTATAACGTTCTGCTTCTTGCCACAATGCCAATTGCAAAATGCGATTTTCAACCATATAACCTAATTCAGGTAAACCAAGACTTTTCGCATCAAAAATAACATGGGCATTATCTTCTTCCCATGTTTCGAGGGTTAGGTATGGCGCACTGCGCATCGCTAAAACATGTTGCCATGCACCTAGCTGTTTTAATAAACTAACGGACGCGCAGCTGATCGCAGAAATACGAATATCAGGATGAGATGAGGCATCAAAAGGTGCTGGAGATTGCCGTTCTACCATTGCAACACGCAACCCTTCTTGCGCTAGCCCAATGGCAACGGCTGCGCCAATCATGCCACCACCGGCAATGACTGCATCAAAATCGTTTTTTACATTTCTCATCATTGTTATGCCATAACTCATTGCTTTAAAAATAATAGGTAAGCGCTATATCAGTTTATTAGAAATAAGCAAAACTGAACGCCAGAAAGAATTAGCGCCGACTGACTCTAGTCACTGACCACACAAATGACTACAATAACCGCCTTATTGGCTTATTACACGCAACGTTTTTCAGTGATTAGCTATTATCTCACTGTAAATACCGGATTTATACAATGTCGACGATAAAAAAACTGTACATTAAAACTTGGGGCTGCCAGATGAATGAGTACGATTCATCTAAAATGGCAGACCTACTCGAAAGCACCCACGGTTATCAGTTAACCGATGTCGCCGAAGATGCGGACATTCTACTGCTAAATACCTGTTCTATCCGTGAGAAAGCACAAGAAAAAGTCTTTCATCAGTTAGGACGTTGGAAAAATTTTAAAGATAATAAACCTGATATTATCATCGGCGTTGGTGGTTGTGTTGCCTCTCAAGAAGGTGAATACATTCGTCAACGTGCGCAGTGTGTCGATATTATCTTCGGACCACAAACCTTACACCGCTTACCAGAAATGATTAATCAGGTAAAAGGCACCAAAAGCCCAGTGGTCGATATCAGTTTCCCTGAAATTGAAAAATTTGACCGTCTACCTGAACCTCGTGCTGAAGGCCCTTCTGCATTTGTTTCTATCATGGAAGGCTGTAATAAATACTGCTCATTTTGTGTAGTGCCTTATACGCGTGGTGAAGAAGTCAGCCGCCCTTGTGATGATATTCTATTTGAAATCGCACAACTGGCCGCTCAAGGGGTACGCGAAGTTAATCTATTAGGTCAAAACGTCAATGCTTATCGTGGTGAAACCTTTGACGGGCAAATCTGTAGCTTTGCAGAATTACTGCGCCTAGTGGCAGCGATTGATGGTATTGATCGTATTCGTTTTACTACCAGCCACCCTATTGAGTTTACTGACGATATTATTGCGGTTTATGAAGATACCCCTGAATTGGTTAGCTTCTTACACTTACCAGTACAAAGCGGATCAGATCGTATTTTAACCTTAATGAAGCGTAATCATACAGCTCTTGAATATAAGAGCATTATTCGTAAATTACGCAAAGCACGCCCTGATATTCTGATAAGCTCAGACTTTATCATTGGTTTCCCAGGTGAAACGCAAGATGATTTCGAAAAAACCATGAAATTAATTGCGGATGTAAACTTTGATATGAGCTTTAGCTTTATCTATTCAGCCCGTCCAGGAACCCCTGCGGCTGATTTACCTGATGATGTGAGCGAAGAAGAGAAGAAACAGCGTTTATATCTGTTACAACAGCGCATTAATCAGCAAGCAATGAACTACAGCCGTGCCATGCTTAACAGCGTACAACGTATTCTTGTGGAAGGCCC
Organism: Proteus sp. HMSC14B05; assembly: GCF_001808035.1. Classification (NCBI taxonomy): domain Bacteria; kingdom Pseudomonadati; phylum Pseudomonadota; class Gammaproteobacteria; order Enterobacterales; family Morganellaceae; genus Proteus; species Proteus sp. HMSC14B05. The sequence continues at coordinate 194,340 of NZ_KV791986.1, forward strand.
TTCACGTAAAAATGTGATGGAACTTTCAGGTCGTACCGAAAATAACCGCGTGGTTAACTTCGAAGGTACACCGGATATGATTGGTAAATTCGTTGATGTCGAAATTGTTGACGTTTACGCTAACTCATTGCGTGGTAAAGTGGTCAGAACGGAAGATCAAATGGATTTACGTATCCATGAATCACCAGAATCCGTTATTGCCCGTACTCGTAAAGAAGATGAATTAGGTGTAGGTGTTTACCAACCTTAATTGATCAGACTTAACAAAAGGATACTCAGTGACAGTAATAGCCCATACACAGGTAGCGACCCAAGAGATTTTCTTAGAGCCCGCAGATAATGACCGTTTAATGAGTTTATGTGGCCCATTTGACGACAATATTAAGCAACTTGAACGCCGTTTAGGTATCGAGATCAATCACCGTGATAACCGTTTTAAACTAACGGGTAAATCACTGAATGTGAATGCAGCTGCAGGAATTTTGCGACATCTGTATGTGGAAACCTCACCTATTAAAGGTGTGATACCCGACATCGACCCTGAGCAAATTCACCTTGCCATCAAAGAGAGCCGAGTGCTTGAGCAAAGTGATGAGCATGTGCCTGAATTTGGGAAATCGACCAATATTCGCACTAAACGCGGCGTGATAAAACCACGTACGCCTAACCAAGCGCAATATATTGCCAATATCCAAACTCACGATATTACTTTTGGTATCGGGCCTGCAGGTACAGGGAAAACCTATCTGGCTGTTGCTGCCGCTGTCGATGCCCTTGAGCGTCAAGAAGTACGCCGTATTTTACTGACTCGCCCTGCGGTAGAGGCGGGTGAAAAGCTCGGTTTTTTACCCGGCGATTTAAGCCAAAAAGTCGATCCGTATTTACGACCACTTTATGATGCGTTATTCGAGATGTTAGGTTTTGAAAAAGTTGAGAAACTGATAGAGCGTAATGTGATTGAAGTGGCCCCTTTAGCTTATATGCGAGGTCGTACACTCAATGACGCATTTATTATTCTCGATGAAAGTCAAAACACCACAATCGAACAGATGAAGATGTTTTTAACGCGTATCGGTTTTAACTCTAAAGCGGTCATCACAGGTGATATCACGCAAATCGACCTTCCTCGAGGTCATAAATCCGGATTGCGTCATGCCATAGAAGTGCTATCTAATGTCGATGATTTAAGCTTTAACTTCTTCCATAGTGAAGACGTGGTTCGCCATCCTGTGGTTGCTAAGATTGTTGTCGCATATGAAGCTTGGGAAGTTGAAGATCAAAAACGCCGCCAAGCAATTAAAGCAGAAAAAGAGAGACTGCAGAGAGAAAATCATGAGTGAAGTGATTCTTGATTTACAAGTTGCCACTGAAAATACACAAGGGCTTCCGAGTGAAGCCCAATTTATCACTTGGCTGGAAGCCGTACTACCGCAATTTCAGCCTATTAGTGAAGTGACTATCCGTATCGTTGATGAAGCGGAAAGCCATGAGTTAAACCTAACTTATCGTGGAAAAGATAGACCAACTAATGTACTTTCTTTTCCTTTTGAAGCACCGCCTGAAGTGGAATTACCTTTACTGGGTGATTTAATTATCTGTCGTCAGGTCGTTGAAAAAGAAGCCGATGAGCAAAATAAAACTGTTGAAGAGCACTGGGCACACATGGTTATCCATGGTTGTCTGCACCTTTTAGGCTATGATCATATTGAAGATGATGAAGCTGAAGAAATGGAAGGTTTAGAGACAGAAATCTTACAAAAATTAGGTTATGAAGATCCCTATTTGATTGAAAAAGAGTAACAGTTCTCTTTATTTTATGATAAATACTATATCTAATAACCATTCAATGAGGAAAAATAGTTAAAACGCCATGAGCGACGACCAATCTTCGAGTAACGATAACCCTGGTCCTAAAAAGGGGTTTCTCACATTGCTTAATCAGTTATTCCACGGTGAACCTAAAAATCGTGATGATCTGATGGAGCTTATCCGCGATTCTGAACAGAAAGAATTAATCGATCCTGATACCCGTGATATGTTAGAGGGGGTAATGGATATCGCTGAACAGCGTGTACGGGATATTATGATCCCCCGCTCGCAAATCGTCACATTAAAACGCAATCAAACCCTTGATGAGTGCCTTGATGTGATTATTGATTCAGCGCACTCTCGCTTTCCTGTCATCAGTGAAGACAAAGATCATATTGAAGGCTTATTAATGGCAAAAGATTTATTGCCATTTATGCGTACTGGTGCTGAGCCATTTAGTATAGACAAAGTTTTACGTTCTGCTGTCGTTGTACCAGAAAGTAAACGCGTTGACCGCTTACTAAAAGAGTTCCGTTCGCAACGCTATCATATGGCTATTGTCATTGATGAATTTGGTGGTGTTTCTGGTTTGGTCACGATTGAAGATATTCTTGAACTTATCGTCGGCGAAATTGAAGATGAGTATGATGATGAGGATGATATTGATATTCGTCCATTAAGTCGCCATACCTACTCAGTGAGAGCATTAACCCAAATAGAAGATTTTAATGAGGCATTTGGTACTCACTTTAGTGATGAAGAAGTCGATACGATTGGTGGTTTAGTTATGCAAGCCTTCGGTCATCTTCCTGCTAGAGGTGAAACTATTACCATTGATAATTACCAATTTAAAGTTGTTATGGCTGATAGCCGTAAAATTATTCAGGTTTATGTGCACATTCCTGACGATGCGCCTGTACCTGAACTAGGTAATGATGTGTAGGATATTAATGAATAATTTCTCTTTATTAAACCGCCAGTGGGTTCGCACCCTACTGGCGGTTTTTTTCGGTGCCAGTGGCACACTCGCGTTTTCTCCCTTTGATTTCTGGCCTGCAGCGTTAATTTCTTTATCAGGTTTGCTACTGATAATAACGCAACGAACCACACGACAAGGGGCATGGCTTGGTTTTGCCTGGGGATTTGGATTATTTGGTAGTGGTGTAAACTGGGTATATGTCAGCATTGCTGATTTTGGGGGAATGCCATTTGCTATCAATATTTTCTTAGTCATATTGTTAGCCCTTTACCTATCGCTTTATACCGCCCTATTTGCCGGATTATTAAACAAGTTCTTCCCTAAACCTACCTTTTGGCGTTTTGTCTTTGCGGCTCCCGCTGTATGGCAACTCACTGAATTTTTAAGGGGCTGGGTGTTATCAGGGTTTCCGTGGTTACAATTTGGTTATAGCCAAATTGATGGCCCATTAAAAGGTATTGCACCTATTTTTGGTGTCACCATGATAACCTTTTTGCTGACCATAATTAGTGGACTTATTGCTGTCGCTATCTATCGTAAATCACTATATAGTGCGGTGATCGGAGCAATATTATTACTCTTACCTATCAGCTTTAAATCTTATCAATGGTATCAACCTTTAACTGATGAAACACAAGAAATTGCCTTAGTTCAAGGCAATATCGCGCAATCATTAAAATGGCAACCCGGTACTTTAGAAAGTACGTTAAACACCTATCTCACTTTAAGTCGCCCTTTTATGGGTAAAGCAAACTTAATTATTTGGCCTGAGTCAGCTATCCCTGATGTTGAAATTCAGCAACAAGGCTTTTTAGTGCAATTGGATAAACAATTAAGAGCACAAGACACGCATCTAATGACAGGAATTATTGATGCGCGTCCTACCTTAGAAGGCTATCGTTTTTATAATAGTGTTATTACATTAGGTGAGCACTATGCTTACCAATATCCGGCAACAGATCGCTATAACAAACATCATCTTGTGCCTTTCGGTGAGTATGTCCCTTTAGAGTCCTTATTGCGCCCATTAGCGCCATTTTTTAATTTACCTATGTCATCATTAAGCCAAGGTGAATATATACAACCTCAACTGACGGTAAATGATGCCAAAATAACCGCCGCCATCTGTTATGAAATTATTCTTGGAGAACAAGTTCGTGCTAACTTTAAGCCGGATACACGTTTCTTATTAACTATTTCAAATGATGCTTGGTTTGGTAATTCAATTGGTCCATGGCAACATTTTCAAATGGCTAGAATGCGTTCATTAGAGTTAGGACGCCCATTATTACGTTCAACTAATAACGGCATTACCGCCTTTATTGCTGCTAATGGTGATGTTATTGCCCAGCTTCCACAATTTGAAGCCGGTGCATTAGCTGAAAAAATGACGCCCACGACAGGATCAACACCTTATTATAAAATGGGGAGTTATCCAGTGTGGATTTTAGCAGGGGTATTTTTAATTCTTGCTTTTATTAAGCGTCGTTCTTAATGTTAAATAAAGCCCTGCTCAATTAATCTTAAAACAATTAATTAAGTAAGGGCTTTTCTAATAAAAGGACTTTTCAATGATCCATTACCCTGAATATATTCTTGATATTATTTGGCAAAGAGCGAAAAAAATATCTGCCGATAATGAAACAAAAGGATTTCGTAAAGATAAAGAAACTAAATGGATCAAGCGCCAAATGTTTAATCAACAAAATGAATTTGGCTGGGTATTATCAAAACAACCCCGTTCGATTCATCAACTTATTGAAGATGAAACAATTGTGCCTTTACATTGGCAAACAGCGAGAGCCTATGAGCAAAAACAAGAAGCAAGCTCTAAACGTCTCAATATGATCCCACTTGACCCACCAGCACTATCGCGACTCATTCTATCACCAATAGATGTTTTACCTTATTGGCAACATGCCCATCAGATTTCCAGCGATAATGAAGAAAAAGGTTTTCGTAAAGATTATTACGGTCGTATTATCCAGAAAAATGCGTTTGGAGATAAACAACATCAATATGGTTGGACATTAGCTCAATTAACACCAGCCAATAAGAATAATCAAATCGTTATTCCTATTAATATTGTACCAATACATATTAATACCTCAAAACGCACTTACAATGAAAAGGAATTAATTGTTCAAGGTAGCCAAGAAGCAAAAATAAAACGCAGACGTAAAAAACTTGTCTATGAGATAATCGATTTTATTGTCAGCTTACCTGGTATTATTTTTTCTTCATTTAAATTCTGATAAACAAGTTAAATTGAAGCCCACCATAACCTAAGTTTTAATCCCCAAGAGGATGTCCAGCCACTTGTAAAGTGCACCATTTCACCTTTATAGAGAATAACAAAAGAAGGTGTAGCACTTATCCCCCAACGTTGAGAAATAGCCCCTCTATCATCATTAATAACCGGAAAAACCAGTTGTTTGGAGTTAATGCCACGTATTATTTTGGCATCATCACCAGAGCGGATAACTACAGACGTAACATTATAACCCTGTTGTGCTAAATCATTTACCGTCGGTGTAGTTAACTTACAAATGCCACACCAACTCGCCCAAAAATAGATCAGTAATGGTTTCTCTTGGCTAAGGGCAATCAATGAGACTGGTTTATCATCGACTGTATAAAGCGTAGATAAATCAGTAAGTTCTGGTGGCGTTGGTTGACGCCACCAGTCCATAGCAAATGAAATAGCCACAAAAATAAGGGCGAGAATAACTAATTCTTTACCCCATTTTCGTAAACGATTTGCCATTATTTTTTCACTTTCGCCAGTTGTTCTTTCACAATAATTTCTAACTGATCATAATCAACAGCACCCGGTAAAATAGTATCACCAATTACCGTCGCTGGCGTACCTTGAATACCCAGTTTACGAGAAAGCTCTAAGTTATTTTGCAACGTTTTTAAGCTGTCATCAGTTAACTTAATTTTGCTAGTATTAGTGCTCTTCATTGCATCTTCAATACTTGCATTATCTAGCATCGTTTTCTTCTGCATCAAACGTTGATGAAGTGCTAAGAATGCTTTTGGATCTTCTTTCCAGACAGAAAGCACCGCCTGAGAGGCTTTAGCAGAGCTTTCGCCTTTAAATGGCAATGGTTTAATGATAACCGCCACATCAGGGTATTGTTCGGTGATCTTTTCTAATAATGGGTCAAAGCGTTTGCAATACGGGCAGTTATAATCAGTGAACGACACTAACACTAACTTAGCATCTTTAGCGCCAATACGTGGACTTGCCGCATCGTTGTATAATGCATCATGTTCAGAGGCCAATGCTTGACGGAACTGTGCTTGTTGCTCATCTGCCTTCTTAGTTTGCAATGCCATGATAGCTTCTTCCAAAATCTCAGGATTACTCACTAAAGTATCACGAACTAATGCACGTACTTCTTTTTCTTGAGCTGCATTCAAGGCAGCAGCTTGAACATTTGCACCAAAAAGTAACGAAGAGATAACCAGTACAGAAAGTGTTTTTTTCATTATTGGGCTCCTTTAGCCTCTGAAAGAATAGTTAACATTAGATCTTTATTTAAAAGAGTCGGTAGGATCTCCCCCTCCTTGTTACATGGTCCATAAATCTGGTTAAACGGCACGGCGACTTGACCGCGCTGTTTTAAAAATTGGGTGATCTGTTCTGACGGTTTCGTCCAATCCCCTCTTAATGCGACAACATCAGGCTCTGAAAGTGCCTTTTGCACATCATCGCGTAATAATACATTGTATTTATTTGCTTTGCAGGTAACACACCAATCTGCTGTAACATCAATAAACACCCGTTTATTTTCAGCTAACGCTTGATGAATAGCCTCTTCTGAGAGTGGTTGCCAATTTACATGATCTTGCCCCGCCAAGGTCTGAGTATCAGGCTGAGCAATAAATAGATAGCTTGTACCACCCAAAATAAGGGTGATCACCATTGAAGCAAATAGCGTTTTTTTGCCGTAATGTTTAGCAATAGCAAAAAGCAAGATCAGGGCGATAGCCACAAAAATAGCCGCAACAATGCCAATACCAAAATGGGGGATCAATAAAGTGATCAGCCAAATACAAGATAGCAACATCATAAAGCCTAAAACAACTCTTAGGCGATTCATCCATTTACCGGGTTTTGGCAATACTTTGGCAATTGATGGAAACATAGCAACCATGATCCATGGTAAACTCATTCCAAGACCTAATGCGGTGAAAATTAACCATAACTCACTTAATGGTGCTATCAATGCATAAGCAACCGCAGTCCCCAAGAATGGGGCAGAACACGGTGTGGCAAGCAATGTAGCAAAAGCCCCTTCCCAGAAATGTCGACTATAACCTTGGCCTCCTGCTGTCGCTATTTTGGTATTCATATTACTTGATAAACGTAATTCAAATAGGCCAAATAAATTAGCGGTAAAAATAGCCGTGATCAGCACCATAAAGCCGATAAACCAAGGGCTTTGAAACTGTATGCCCCAACCTATTGCTTCTTGACTGTAGCGTAATACGGTCATAAACAGCGCTAAGGCCCAAAATGACACTAAAATTCCCACAACAGAAACAGAAAACTGTTTACGAATAGCCCCTGTATCACGTTTTTCGATATGAAGAATTGAGCCCAATTTCATTGCCAAAACAGGTAACACACAAGGCATTAAATTAAGAATTAAGCCCCCTAACAGCGCAAAGGCTAAAATACTCCATAATCCTACCCCCGAGTCAGCAGTAGGCAGAGATACGCTATCGCCTTGGCCTATAGTGTCATTGACTTGACGTGAATAGCCATCGTCAGTCACAACAAAGGAGAGTGGTTTTCCTGTAATGTCACCCGCAGCGTCTCCCCAATCATCGGTTACATCGACAGTAACAGATAAATGATCACCTTTTGCTGTTAACTGTGGAATGCCATATAGCATTCCTTGTGGTGGATCGAGATAAATATTAGGTTGATGCCAATCACCTTGTTCTCGTTGTAATGAGAGGGTTAATTGACTATTTCGATAATCAGATGAAACAGCAGAAATTAATCCACTTGTCACTGGTACTTTGGCCATGGCTTGATTATATTGCCATTCAAAGTCAGCGGGAGCAGGCTCGTTTAAATCCAGATTTAATGAGTAATCAGTTAAAATACAGACATTACTACAGGTTGAAAGTGTTAATACCCCATTTAAGTTATCGCTATCGACAGATTTTAGTTCAATGGGGAAGACGACTTCTTTATCGTAACCTTGGGTATGAATACCTGCGACATCAAAAGCGGAAGGTGATGGCCAATGCCATATCATATCAGACACAGATTGCGTCCAATTAATTTCAGGTGCTACGCCACCTTCTCCGGGAGAGCGCCAATATGTTTTCCAGCCCGGCGCTAATTGCACCTCAAGCAATATTTTAACATCGCCTGTCGATGACTTGTCAGCCGTAGCCCTAACCTGAGCATGATCATTGTCTGGCATAGTTAGCCAACCTGTATCGGCGGCTAATGAAGATAATGAAAATAGCATCAACATCAATGCTATTAAAAAAGAACGAACCATAGCAACTCCCTAAAAAATCCTCTAACGCTACACATAAAACAACGCCTCAATATAAGACGTATTATTGAGTTAAAGCGCTACTAATCCCTTAGAATACAGTAATGAAGGTGAAGCCTTATTCGTGGAGGTGGGTGATGTTGTTTTTTCTGGCTACGTTGACGAGAAACATAAATGGCAGCCATACCAAATAAAAGTAATACCGCCCAAGTATAAAAAAGCGGTTCAATCGCTAAAGGAGGAATCGATAAGAGTGATTTAGCACTTAATTCGCAGGTTGAAAGTGAATATTTCCCTTCACTTGCATTTTGTTGCTCTGCAATTGGCGTCGAGAATGAGGACTGTGTTTGCGAAACAGCAGATGCTAAGCGCTCACTAATCACATGAGCCCCCATAGAGCGCTGAACAATACAACACAAGATCAGCAATACTGTTATCAACACTAGCCAGCGACCTGACCGCCAATTATGCATAGATTTCCTCATTTGTTGACCTGCTATCTTAACGGTAATCTACAGACAAACAACTCCTTAAGATAAACTTTACAAATTCTTTTCTTTTTTAGATTAACGCCTTTTTCTTCTTTGTTCTTTTTAACCTTTAACTTCTCATGGTTATTACTATAATAATTTTAAATATTGAAAATCACTTCCAAAAAACATTGAACAATTTTTTATTTCATCCTTTTATTGAGAGATAGCTCTCGTATTTGGAATATGGCACTTCCCAACCGTATGTTATTTGTTCTATTTATTAACATTATCAAAACAAATTAAAACAAAAAAGTAACACAAAGCAACACATCAATATCACCACGACAGGAGTTATTATGCGCATGCGTAAACTAGCATTATCATTAATGATTTTAGGGGCTGCAGGAGCTGTGCAAGCAGAAGAACTCACTGGTACCTTAAAAAAAATCAACGATAACGATATTATTATTGTTGGTCATCGTGAATCCTCTGTTCCTTTTTCATACTACGATAATCAACAAAAAGTGGTCGGATATTCTCAAGACTATTCCAACCTAATTGTTGAGGCAGTAAAAGAAAAATTAGGCAAACCTAACCTACAAGTTCGCCTTATCCCTATCACTTCTCAGAATCGAATTCCACTATTACAAAATGGTACATTTGACTTTGAGTGTGGCTCAACGACCAATAATCTCGCTCGCCAACAACAAGCTGATTTCTCGAATACTATTTTTATTGTTGGTACACGTTTACTTGCGAAAAAAGACAGTGGAATTAAAGATTTTGCTGATCTTGCGGGCAAAAATGTGGTTGTTACGTCAGGCACCACATCTGAAATGTTACTCAACAAGCTCAATGATGAGAAAAAAATGAATATGCGCATTATTAGCGCAAAAGATCATGGCGACTCATTCCGTACACTTGAATCAGGGCGTGCCGTTGCTTTTATGATGGATGACGCCTTATTAGCGGGTGAACGTGCTAAAGCGAAAAAACCTGCGTTATGGGAGATTGTGGGAACACCTCAATCGGAAGAAGCTTATGGCTGTATGTTACGCAAAGGTGATACACAATTTAAGTCGTTAATTGATGAAACCATTGCTAATGCGCAAAAATCTGGCGCAGCAGAAAAATCGTTCAATCGTTGGTTTAATGCCCCAATTCCACCGAAAAACCTCAATTTAGAATTCACTATCTCGGATGAAATGAAAGCACTGTTTGCATCACCAAATGATAAAGCATTGAACTAACAATGCATATAATTAATTGATGCAAAATTAATAATTATAAAGTATCTGTTGGACAGACAGATCAGTGAAGTTTGGGGCAGCCGTTCCCTGCCCCATTTTTTTCACCGGAGGTGAAATCATGTCGATTGATTGGGATTGGGGGATATTCTTCCAAGAAGCCCCTTTTGGAAATACCACTTACTTAGGTTGGCTTATTTCAGGCTTTCAAGTTACTGTCGCTTTATCTCTTTGTGCTTGGATCATCGCTTTTATTGTCGGCTCTTTTTTTGGTATTTTACGAACCGTACCTAATCGCTTGCTCTCTAGTTTAGGGGCTATCTATGTTGAACTATTTCGTAACGTCCCCCTGATTGTACAATTCTTCACATGGTATTTAGTGATCCCTGAACTCTTACCACAAGCTATTGGTGATTGGTTCAAAATGGACTTAACGCCGAATATCCAATTCTTTGTCTCTTCAGCACTCTGTTTAGGTTTGTTTACCGCAGCGCGCATGTGTGAACAGGTGCGGGCGGCAATCAATTCATTACCAAGAGGACAAAAAGCAGCAGGCTTAGCACTAGGCTTAACACTGCCACAAACCTACCGCTATGTTTTATTACCTAATGCTTATCGCGTCATTATTCCGCCAATGACCTCTGAAATGCTGAACTTAGTCAAAAACTCTGCAATCGCCTCAACGATTGGCCTGATTGATATGGCTGCGCAAGCGAATAAATTATTAGATTATTCAGCTAAAGCTTATGAATCCTTTACCGCTATCACGCTAGCCTATGTCTTTATTAACGTCATTATTATGTTGATTATGCACTGGTTAGAAAAACGGGTGCGTTTACCTGGCACAGCAGGAGGTCAATAATGTACGAGTTTGACTGGAGTTCTGTTGTTCCTAGCCTACCTTTTTTAATGGATGGCATGGTCATTACCTTAAAAATTACCATAACAGCAATTGTTATCGGTATTTTATGGGGAACAATACTTGCAGTGATGCGCTTATCTACTTTTAAGCCCATCAGTTGGTTTGCAGCCGCTTACGTTAATACCTTTCGTTCTATTCCTTTAGTGATGGTATTACTGTGGTTCTATTTAATTGTGCCTAACATATTACAAAATGTTCTAGGCCTTTCACCAAAAAGTGATATCCGTTTAATTTCAGCAATGGTAGCGTTCTCTCTATTTGAAGCTGCTTATTACTCTGAAATCATCAGAGCAGGTATACAAAGTATCAGTAAAGGCCAGTTTTCAGCATCCTTAGCTTTAGGAATGACAAAATCACAAACGATGCGTTTAGTGATTTTACCTCAAGCATTTCGTGCCATGATCCCTTTATTGCTCACACAAGGTATCGTTTTATTTCAAGATACCTCACTCGTGTATGTATTAAGTCTGACCGACTTTTTCCGAACAGCGGCAAATATTGGTGAGCGTGATGGCACACAGGTTGAAATGATCCTTTTTGCTGGTTTTGTCTACTTTATAATTAGTTTCTCCGCTTCAATGTTAGTGAACTTTCTTAAAAAAAGGACTACTTAGATGATTTCCCTAAAAGATGTATCCAAATGGTATGGTCAGTTTCAAGTGCTGACAGATTGTTCCACTGAAGTGAAAAAGGGGGAAGTTGTTGTTGTCTGTGGACCTTCAGGCTCAGGTAAATCGACGCTTATCAAAACCGTTAATGGTTTAGAGCCTATACAACAAGGTGAAATCCTAGTAAATGATATAAAAGTCAATGATAAACGAACTGATTTAGCTAAGTTACGAGCCAAAGTTGGTATGGTGTTTCAACACTTTGAATTATTTCCTCACCTTTCCATTATTGAAAATCTTACACTAGCGCAAGTGAAAGTCCTTAATAGAGAGAAAGGTGCAGCAAAAGAGAAAGGGCTAAAATTATTAGAACGCGTAGGCTTAGCCAACCACGCTAATAAATACCCTGCTCAACTTTCTGGTGGTCAACAACAACGCGTTGCTATTGCTCGTGCTTTATGTATGGATCCTATTGCGATGCTATTTGATGAACCCACCTCCGCACTTGATCCTGAAATGATTAATGAAGTTCTTGATGTTATGGTTGAGCTGGCGAATGAAGGCATGACCATGATGGTGGTTACACACGAAATGGGCTTTGCTAAAAAAGTTGCTGACCGTATTATTTTTATGGATGAAGGTCGTATTGTCGAAGATAGCCCGAAAAATGACTTCTTTGATAATCCTAAATCAGAAAGGGCTAAAGATTTCCTAGCTAAAATCTTACATTAATCTTCAATTTTCTTTTTTATCCCACTCACTTTTCCCCTTTGCTGGCATGAATTATTACATGCCAGCAAAATATCGCTAAAAATAATCATCAACCTTTGATGACGCAACACAGTAGCAATTAATTCATTTTTCTTGCAATAATTAGGCTAAGCGGTTGAAAATCTCGCATTTATCATTAACAAAAAAATGCTGTTTTCGCGCTATCTCGCCATTGTGGCAAAAAAGTTATGCAAACAATGGCTTTCCTTGAGATCAATAGTTGTGGCTATTAGACAAAATCAGCTATGCTATGCAAGTCTTAATTCATCATAGCGGTTACCCTTCGGTAGCCATTAATTCACCATAGGATTATCGGTGCCATGCAAGAACAATATCGTCCCGAAGATATAGAGCAAACTATCCAGGAACACTGGGAAAAGAACAATACATTTAAAGTGACAGAAGATAATAACAAAGAAAAATATTACTGCCTGTCAATGCTACCTTATCCTTCTGGTCGACTACACATGGGACACGTCCGTAACTACACCATTGGTGACGTGATTTCCCGTTATCAACGTATGTTGGGTAAAAACGTCTTACAACCTATTGGTTGGGATGCGTTTGGTTTACCTGCAGAAGGTGCTGCCGTAAAAAATAACACCGCACCTGCACCGTGGACTTATGAAAATATCAATTATATGAAAGGCCAGTTAAAAAAACTGGGCTTTGGTTATGATTGGGATCGTGAAGTCACCACCTGTACACCAGAATATTATCGTTGGGAACAGTGGTTTTTCACTAAGCTGTATGAAAAAGGTTTAGTGTATAAAAAAACCTCTGCTGTAAACTGGTGCCCACACGACTTAACCGTACTGGCTAACGAACAAGTCATCGATGGTTGTTGCTGGCGTTGCGACACCCCTGTCGAGCGCAAAGAAATTCCACAGTGGTTTATTAAAATCACCGATTATGCTGAAGAGCTGTTAAACGACTTAGATACGTTAGATGAATGGCCAGAACAAGTTAAAACCATGCAACGTAACTGGATTGGCCGGTCTGAAGGTGTAGAAATTACCTTTGATGTCGCAGATAGCGACGATACCATGACCGTATATACCACACGTCCAGATACCTTTATGGGGGTCACTTATGTTGCTGTGGCCGCCGGTCATCCATTAGCTCAAAAAGCCGCTCAAAATAATCCTGAAATTCAGCACTTCATTGATGAATGCCGTAACATGAAGATGGCAGAAGCTGAAATGGCAACCATGGAGAAAAAAGGTATTGCTACAGGTCTGTATGCTATTCATCCATTAACCCAAGAGAAAGTCGCTATTTGGGTAGCTAACTTTGTCTTAATGGAATACGGTACAGGTGCGGTTATGGCCGTTCCAGGTCACGATGAACGCGACTGGGAATTTGCCACTAAATATGGTTTGCCGATTAAAGCGGTTATTGCTGATGCAGAAGGTAACCAACCTGACTTATCAACAGGCGCTCTGACTGAGAAAAATAGCCTGATTAACTCGGGTGAATTCTCAGGACTTGATAACCAAGCTGGTTTTAATGCTATTGCAGATAAACTTACTGCAATGGGTGTGGGTGAACGTAAAGTGAATTACCGTTTACGTGACTGGGGGGTTTCTCGTCAGCGTTATTGGGGTGCGCCAATTCCAATGGCAACCTTAGAAGATGGTAGCGTTGTTCCTGTTCCTGATGACCAATTACCGGTTATTTTACCAGAAGATGTGAAAATGGACGGCATTACCAGTCCAATTAAAGCGGATCCTGAGTGGGCTAAAACAACGATTAATGGTCAACCAGCGCTACGTGAAACAGATACTTTTGATACCTTTATGGAATCTTCTTGGTATTACGCACGTTATACCTGCCCTGATTACGACAAGGGAATGTTAGATCCAAAAGCTGCTAACTATTGGTTACCGGTTGACTGGTACATTGGTGGTATTGAACACGCTATCATGCACCTGATGTATTTCCGTTTCTTCCATAAATTGATGCGTGATGCTGGTTTAGTTAATTCTGATGAACCTGCTAAACGCTTACTGTGCCAAGGCATGGTATTAGCAGATGCATTTTATTATACCGGTGAAGATGGCGCTCGCCATTGGGTCTCTCCTGCAGAAGCGATTGTTGAACGTGATGAAAAAAATCGCATCATCAAAGCAACTGACAGTGCAGGCCATGAACTGACTTACGCTGGTATGAGCAAAATGTCTAAATCAAAAAATAACGGCATCGACCCACAAACCATGGTTGAGCGTTATGGTGCTGATACCGTACGTCTATTTATGATGTTTGCTGCACCACCAGAATTAACACTTGAGTGGCAAGAATCAAGTGTTGAAGGTGCGAACCGTTTCTTACGTCGTTTATGGCGTTTAGTTCATGAGCATACCGAAAAAGGAACGACTCAATCACTTGATTTGGCAACATTAACCACAGAGCAGAAAGACTTACGTCGCGATTTACACAAAACTATCGCCAAAGTTTCTGATGATGTAGGTCGCCGCTTAGCATTCAATACGGCTATTGCTGCGATTATGGAGTTAATGAATAAATTAACACGTGCACCACAAGAGACTGAGCAAGATCGTGCTTTAATGCAAGAAGCATTAGAAGCAGTGGTACGTATGCTTTCTCCTATCATTCCACATGCTTGTTTTGTCATGTGGCAAGCGTTAGGTGGTAAAGAGGATATTGATGTTGCACCATGGCCTGTTGCTGATGAAGAAGCGATGATCGATGACACGAAACTTATTATTGTTCAAGTTAATGGTAAAGTACGTGGTCGTATCACTGTTCCTGCTAATTCAGAAAAAGATTATGTTCAGGAAATGGCAACAAAAGAGTACAGTGTTGCTAAATATTTAGAAAATGTCACCGTACGTAAAGTGATTTATGTACCGGGCAAATTACTGAACATCGTTGTTGGCTGATAAGGAGGCTTAGTGCGATATCTATTTTCGCTGTTTTTTGCGTTAGCGGTGTTGGTCACCGCTGGCTGCGGTTTTCACCTACAAGGTAAAACCCAAGTTCCAGCTGAATTAAAAACGCTTTACCTAAGCTCTGGTGACCCATACGGGCCACTGTCTCGTGTAATGCGTCAACAATTGAGATTAAGTGGAGTTCAACTGGTTGAAACGCCAAAAGCAGATATTCCTGTTCTCAAAATTGTTGGATCTTCAGAAAATAAAGAGACTGTCTCTGTGTATCAAGACGGTAAATCGGCTGAACGTCAGCTCACTTTTGTCCTAGATGCACAAGTGATTATGCCTGATGGAACCATCTACCCTATTTCATCACAGGTTTCACGTCCATTCTTTGATAACCCATTAGAAGCATTAGCTAAAGATGCCGAAAATGATATTATCAAACAGGAAATGCGTGAACAGGCTACCGCTATCTTAGTACGTAAATTATTGG
The DNA here is from genome assembly GCF_001808035.1 of Proteus sp. HMSC14B05. Classification (NCBI taxonomy): domain Bacteria; kingdom Pseudomonadati; phylum Pseudomonadota; class Gammaproteobacteria; order Enterobacterales; family Morganellaceae; genus Proteus; species Proteus sp. HMSC14B05. The sequence goes on from NZ_KV791986.1 coordinate 210,070, forward strand.
TGGTTCACAATGCTGAACGCCAAAAAGCGTCAGAGGCAGCTAAAGCGAAACAGATAATCTCACCAGCCAAATGATCCGCCTTTATCCAGAACAACTTAATGCGCAACTCCAAGAGGGGTTGCGCCAAAGTTACCTACTTTGGGGTAATGAACCGCTATTACTCCAAGAATCTCAAGATGCCATTCAAACGGTGGCAAAATCACAAGGCTTTACGGAACATTATCAATTTACCCTTGATAACAGCACTGATTGGAATGAAATATATTCACTCTGTCAGTCACTGAGTCTTTTTTCACAAAAGCAATCTATCTTACTCCATCTTCCTGAAAATGGTCCTAATGCAGCAATGTCAGAAAAGCTCTTACGCTTATCTCACGAATTGCATGAAGATCTCTTGTTAATTTTACGTGGACATAAATTAACCAAGGCACAGGAAAATAGTGAATGGTTTAAAGCACTCAGCCAGCAAGGTATTTATGTGACTTGCTTAACTCCTGAGTTAGATAAATTACCAAATTGGGTAGCGAGACGCGCCAAGCAAAAAGGCCTTGAGCTTGATGAACAAGGTAATCAATTACTGTGTTACTGCTATGAAGGAAATTTACTCGCTTTAGCTCAAGCAATTGAACGCCTCTGTTTGCTCTATCCTGATGGTAAATTAACCCTGCCAAGAGTTGAAGCGGCTGTCAATGATGCCTCTCATTTTACTGCTTATCATTGGATTGATGCATTATTAGCAGGTAAAACCCAACGGGCATGGCATATCTTGCAGCAACTAAAAAGAGAGGATATTGAACCCGTTATTCTGCTTAGAACATTGCAACGCGAATTAATGCAATTAATTACCTTACATCGTAGCGCTAAAACGGCCTCCTTAAAATCCGTTTTCGATCAACATCGGATATGGCAAAACCGACGTCCGATATTTACCGCCGCGTTACAACGTTTGTCAGAGCATCAATTACTCACTGCCATGCGATTACTTACCCAGATTGAAATAACCCTTAAACAGGATCACGGACAAAACGTTTGGCCTGAACTTCATGCCCTTGGCTTATTATTATGTGGAAAAGCATTACCGGAAGGATTTATTCGCCATGGCTAGCACCAATAATAACCCCCCTTTAATTCATCAAGCCATTGCTCTATATGGTGGTACTTTTGATCCGATCCATTATGGGCATTTACGTCCTGTAGAAGCCCTTTCTGGCTTGATAGGGCTAAAAGAAGTGATTTGGTTGCCTAATAATATTCCCCCTCATCGCCCCCAACCAGAAGCCTCTTCACAACAGCGATTAGCCATGGTGCGGCTCGCATTACAACCTTTTAGTGCTTTCAAAGTCGACACTCGAGAGTTAGAGAAACCGACTCCCTCTTATACCATTGAGACATTAAAAGCGTTTAGACAAGAAATTGGTGAGAAACAGCCATTAGCCTTTATTATTGGACAAGATTCATTACTTTCAATTGATACTTGGCATAAATGGGAAGAGTTGTTAGATGTGTGTCACTTATTGGTTTGCGCTCGCCCGGGTTACCAAACCACATTTACATCACCACAAATGCAAACCTGGCTTGAACAACATCAAACCAAACAGCAAGCAGATATTCACTGTTTACCCGCCGGGAAAATTTTTCTTGCTGATACTCCTTTATACAATATTTCAGCGACCGATATTAGGGCTAGACATAAAGCAGGATTAGATTGTCATGATCTTCTGCCTGAGTCTGTTGAAAACTATATCAAACAGCATCAGTTGTATCGATAACAGATCTTAGAGATTAAAATTGCGCTCTTAAGTCATCAAATACCGCTGGATAAGGTGAAAAATAGCGTTGAGAAAGTAGATAATTATCAGGATAAAACGCCAAGTAGTTTTTCAACCGTGACAAAGGAGCCGAAAGACTCGTTTTTCCTTGCCGATAAGATAAAATCTCTTGTGTTAACAACTGTTTTTGCTCTGCGCTAAGTGCTCGCTTAAAATATCCCGCCATATGCATTAATGCATTGGTATGCCCTTCTCGAGTTGCTGGTATTGACAGTGCTTTCATTAAGGCCTTTTGATACTGCTCGGCAAATTGTAACAGCGGTAGCGAATTAGGGATATTGGCCATATAACGCCCCAATTCTCGATAAGCGACTTGAGAATAAGCCATTAACAAATATTTATATCGACTATGAAATTGGATCAGTGCTTTTTTGCTCAACTTAGTATTTACCTGCTGTTGATAATCAATTAAGGCAAAAAACTGTGTCAGAAAATGTTCCAATCCACTAGGTTGAGAAAATTGTTCAAGGGTTAATTGTAACTCTCCTCCCCCTAAAATCTGCGTGAATAAGGTTGATGAATAGTCCCCTTTCATTTTAACCCGACAAATCACCGCCTTATTTTGTCGTTTTTCATCATTATTTTGTTTAATTTCAATACCTTCATGGCATAACAATTGACAAAATCGTTGCCAATCTGCCTGTAACAATGCGTTTTTGTTACTCGCTATTTCTGAAGTTTGCTCCAAATAATAATAATTTTCTTTCATTCGTCTGTTTCTCTTAGTCACTATCTCAACATTACACCGTATAATGATACAATCATTGACGTGATGATACCGTTATCAGGTATTTCACGAGCATTGACAGACATTGTTTTACTGTTATTCTCACCCTCGGTTCCTATTAAGGGAACTGTGGAGTAAAACTGTCGTCTAATTGGAAAGTTCTTATCTGCCGGCTTTTATTATTTATTATGGCGCAATAAATAGGCATATATGAATTTTTCTAAATCAAGCGTCGAATAGCAACCATACTTGATAGATGTTTTTGCTATCGACAACTGGAATAAATCATCGAGTAAAATAGATTTATTGGTATAAATTCCTTTAAAATAGCGCTTTGTTATTTTCTCGATTGAGTTAACTAAATAGAAAAAGGTGACCCTTTTGCAAGGCTCAGAATTACAGCAATTTATTATTGATAAACTTGAGGATTCTAAAGCTCAAGACATTATCGCATTAGATGTTCGTGGAAAATCAAGTGTCACTGATTACATGATCATCTGTACGGGAACTTCAAACAGACACTTAATGTCTGTCGCCGATAATCTGGTTGATGACTGTCGTGAAGCAGGATTACAACCTTTAGGCATCGAAGGACAAGGCGTTTCTGATTGGATTGTTGTTGACCTTGGTGAAGCCATGGTACACGTAATGCAAGAAGACAGTCGCCGTATGTACGAACTCGAAAAACTCTGGAGCTGAGTTTGAAATTACAGCTCATCGCCGTTGGTACAAAAATGCCGGACTGGATCCAGACCGGCTTTATGGATTATCTTAACCGCTTTCCCAAAGATATGCCCTTAGAACTCATCGAGATCCCCGCGGGTAAACGAGGGAAAAATGCTGATATTAAGCGTATTCTCGAAAAAGAAGGCGAACAGATGTTAGCAGCGGTAGGTAAAGGAAATCGTATCGTCACCCTTGATATTCCTGGCGCCCGTTGGGATACCCCAAAACTTGCCGAGCAACTCGATCGCTGGAAGTTAGATGGAAGAAATGTCAGCTTATTAATTGGTGGCCCTGAAGGTTTAGCCCCCGCTTGTAAAGCAGCTGCAGAACAAAGTTGGTCTTTATCTCCATTAACTATGCCACATCCGCTAGTACGTGTAGTGGTAGCAGAAAGCCTTTACCGTGCATGGAGTATTACCACAAACCATCCTTATCATCGGGAATAATAAATTGGCGGGTAAGTAAGTGAAATCAACTAATGGGATGAAGAAAAGAAAACGCACCCCGTTTCGAGATTATACAGCGGAGTCAAAACTCTTTATCCGCCGTGTTATTGTCGCATTTTCAGGGATCTTAGTTTTAACGGGCATCTTAGTTTTTAACTTGTATCACTTACAAGTCGCTCGCCATGATGATTATCAAACTCGCTCGAATGATAACCGGATCAAATTAGTTCCCATCCCACCGAGCCGAGGCATTATTTACGATCGTAATGGGGTTCCACTTGCCCTAAATCGTACTATCTATCAATTAGAAATCGTACCGGAGAAAGTGGCTAATATCCAAGAAACATTGGAGAGTTTACGAGAGGTCGTTGATTTAACTGACGACGATATTGCTGCATTTGAAAAAGAGCGAAAACGCTCTCGTCGTTTTAGTTCTATTCCGCTTAAAACGTCACTTGACCAAGTGCAAGTGGCACGTTTTGCCATTAATCAATATCGCTATCCCGGATTAGAAATCAAAGGCTATCAACGTCGCTATTACCCTTATGGTTCAGCTCTTACTCATGTTATTGGTTATGTTGCAAAAATTAACGATAAAGATGTAGAACGTCTTGAAAAAGAAGGGCTCTATCCTAATTACGCAGCAACCCGAGATATCGGTAAATTAGGTATTGAACGCTATTATGAATCTGTTTTGCATGGTAAAACCGGTTATGAAGAGGTCGAAGTTAATAGCCGTGGCCGTGTGATCCGCCAATTGCATGAGCAACCACCACAAGCCGGTAAAGATATCTACCTAACTATCGATCTGGAATTACAAACCTATATTGAAACGCTATTAACCACCAGCCGAGCGGCTGTGGTCGTCACAGATCCTCGTAACGGCGAGATATTAGCACTGGTTTCTAATCCAAGTTATGACCCTAACCTATTTGTTGGGGGAATATCTAATACAGACTATCAAGGCCTACTTAATAATCCCGATAGACCATTAATAAACCGGGCAACCCAAGGGCTCTATCCTCCGGCATCAACGGTTAAACCCTTTATGTCTGTTGCAGCCCTAAGTGAAGGGGTTATTACTCCTAACACAACTATCCATGATCCGGGCTGGTGGCAACTGCCCGGCTCTGAAAAACGCTATCGTGACTGGAAACGTTGGGGTCATGGAAAACTCAATGTTACTAAATCCATTATTGAGTCAGCAGATACTTTCTTCTATCAAGTTGCCTATGATATGGGTATTGATCGTATTTCCACATGGATGTCCCGCTTTGGCTATGGTGAATACACGGGGATTGACCTTTCTGAAGAGCGTAATGGCATTATGCCAACCCGAGAATGGAAACAACAACGATATAAAAAACCTTGGTATCAAGGGGATACCATCCCTGTTGGTATAGGTCAGGGTTACTGGACGGCGACCCCAATCCAAATGTCAAAAGCGTTAATGACCTTAATTAACGATGGTCAGGTTAAAACCCCTCACTTACTTTACGGCACCAAGTTAGGTAATGAAATGCTACCTTACGTGGATAAAGAGACACGCCAAATTGGCGATATCAACTCCGGTTATTGGGAGTTAGCGAAGTACGGTATGTATGGTGTCGCCAATCTACCCAATGGTACAGGGCGACGTAGCTTTGCTGATGCTCCTTATAAGATTGCCGCAAAATCAGGTACAGCACAGGTATTTAGTTATGAAACCTATAATGCTAGCCAATTAGCAGAACATCTTCGTGATCATAAATTAATGATTGCTTTTGCGCCTTATGAAAACCCTACCGTTGCCGTCTCTATAATTTTAGAAAATGGTGGTGCTGGCCCATCTGTTGGGGATATTACTCGCCAAATACTTGATCATATTATACTTGGAGACAACAACACCGAGTTGCCTATTTCCCCGCCTTCACCGCGTGGCTCAGAGGAATAACCCAATGACAGAAAATAACAAGAAAAAATCACTCTGGACGCGTTTACATATCGATCCATTCTTTATGCTCTGCATTATTGCCTTATTATGCTACAGCGCATTTATTATGTGGACAGCAAGTGGGCAAGATCCCGATATGATGGAACGCAAGCTGGGACAAATTGCTACGGGTTTTATCGTTATGATTATCATGGCGCAGATCCCTCCTCGGGTGTATGAAAACTGGGCTCCTCACCTTTACGTATTTTGTGTTGTATTACTTATTTTTGTTGATGTCTTTGGGCAAATTAGTAAAGGTGCACAACGCTGGCTTGATTTAGGTATCATACGTTTTCAGCCTTCTGAAATTGCCAAAATTGCCGTTCCTCTAATGGTAGCTCGCTTTATGAACCGTGATGTTTGTCCGCCAACATTACGTAACACAGCAATAGCCTTAGTGTTGATCTTCGTCCCCACCCTTTTAGTGGCAGCACAACCTGATTTGGGTACCTCTATTTTAATTGCTGCTTCAGGAATTTTTGTTATCTTCCTTGCCGGTATGAGTTGGCGTTTGATTACTGTCGCAACACTATTAATTGCTGGATTTATTCCGATACTCTGGTTTTTCTTGATGCATGATTACCAACGAACACGGGTCATGATGTTACTTGATCCTGAAATTGACCCCTTAGGAGCCGGATATCACATTATCCAATCTAAAATTGCTATCGGTTCTGGTGGATTACATGGCAAAGGTTGGTTACAAGGGACTCAGTCTCAACTTGAATTTTTACCAGAGCGCCATACCGACTTTATTTTTGCCGTACTCGCAGAAGAATTAGGACTGATTGGTGTTTTAATCCTACTAACGCTCTATATACTCTTAATTGCTCGAGGTCTTTATCTCGCGACAAAAGCACAAAATACATTTGGCAGAGTCATGATTGGTGGATTAATGCTGATCTTCTTTGTTTATGTTTTCGTCAATATTGGTATGGTGAGTGGGATCCTCCCAGTAGTCGGCGTGCCATTACCACTGGTAAGCTATGGGGGATCGGCATTAATTGTACTAATGGCAGGATTTGGCATTGTTATGTCAATTCATACACACCGAAAACTATTATCAAAAAGTTTATAATGAGGTTTCTATGCGTTTGCAATGGGTTTTGATGGGTGTCAGTGCATTGCTACTTGCAGGATGTGTTGCTGATAAACCTGTGAATAATAATCAGCCAACCACAAGGTTGCCAAATGTACCTACACAACCCGTATTAGGTATAGAGCCTCGTTATGAGCCTTATCACCCGACTGCGAATCAAGATTATCGTAAAAATGGGGTAATTTATCGCATAGTCAAAGATCCGGCGAACTTTAGTGAACGAGGACAAGCGATTGTTTACGACAGCTTAGCAATGAGTCGCTTAACAACCATAGGTGAACGAGTCAACCCTTATGAGTTTGCTGCGGCACACCCAACATTGCCTATTCCAAGTTATGCGAAAATAACAAACTTAATCAATGGACGCACAATGATTGTGCGAATTAACGATCGTGGCCCTTACGTTGAAGGCAAACAAATACAGGTTACACCTGCTGTTTATAACAGTTTGCAGTTAATGCCAACAACCCCTATTCAAATTGAAGGTATTGTCGTTGATCAAAATGGCCAAATAAGTGGTATTGGTACTCAAGGTGCACAAATAGAGAAAAGAGCCACTACATTACCTGAGCGTCCTAACTTTAATACTCAGCCATCGACAATGGCTCCCCAACCCTCTGTAACAGCACCGTCTCCCATAACAGTGACTCAACCAGCTCCAGCTCCAGCTCCAGCTCCAGCTCCAGCTCCACAGCCAGTATCTTCATCTAGTGCAATAGCGCAAGGCTACTATGTACAAGTAGGTGCTTTAAGTAATCAAACTAATGCACAAACATGGTTAACTGAATTAACCAATGCTTTAAATACCCAAGGTGTCATTAATACAACTGATGGACTACATAAAGTGCAATTAGGCCCCTACTCATCAAAAACGCAAGCCGAAACAATAAAAAGTGCTTTGAAACAAAGTAAAAATATCGATGGGTTTATTGTTAGCCAATAAAGGGTAATAATTCGTAAAAACTCTTTTTCTAAAAGCAAATTCAGGCATAGAATCACCTGAGTTTGCTGATATTTTTCTTATCAACTTTTATTTATTTTCCCTGAATTTCCGGAACAGACAAACAGAATGAAACAGACACGCCCAGTGAAATTACTAAGAACACGTCTATTTAGTGCAACCTTTATATTATTAGCTATTAGCCATCATGCTATTGCTGATGACACATTAAAAACAATGATACCCGCTGTTCCTAATATCGAAGCCGAATCCTATATTCTTATCGACTATAATTCTGGGAAAGTCCTTGCGGAAAAAAATGCAGATGTCCGTCGTGATCCAGCCAGTTTAACCAAAATGATGACCAGTTATGTTATAGGTCAAGCCATTCGTGCAGGAAAAATATCGAACAACGATATTGTTCCTATTGGTGAAGAAGCATGGGCAACGGGCAACCCTGTATTTCGCGGCTCATCATTAATGTTTTTAAAACCCGGTGATAAAGTCACCGTTTCACAATTAACACGCGGTATCAATCTACAATCAGGTAATGATGCCTGTGTAGCAATGGCCTCTTATGTTGCGGGAAGCCAAGATACCTTTGTCACTATGATGAATGACTATGTTAAGCGTCTAGGTTTACAAAACACACAATTTCAAACTGTACATGGTTTAGATGCACCTGGGCAATACAGTAGTGCACGAGATATGGCATTGATTGGCGCCGCATTAATTCGTGATGTTCCAGAAGAATATGCCATTTATAAAGAAAAAGAGTTTACCTACAATAATATCCGTCAAACTAACCGTAATGGTTTACTTTGGGATACTAGCCTCAATGTTGATGGTATTAAAACGGGTCATACTGAAGCTGCAGGTTATAATCTTGTTGCCTCTGCAACAGAAGGAAATATGCGCTTGATTTCTGCCGTGATGGGGGGACACTCATCTAAAGGCCGTGATGCTGAAAGTAAAAAACTACTTACTTGGGGTTTTCGCTTCTTTGAAACGGTAAAACCACTGCAAGTGGGTAAAGAATTTGCTGCTGAACCTATCTGGTATGGTGATACTGATAAAGTGCAATTAGGGGTTGATAAAGATGTTTATCTCACGATCCCCCGTGGCCGACTCAAAGATCTAAAGGCCAGCTATGTATTAGATAATGTTGAATTACATGCCCCAGTCAGTAAAAACCAAGTGGTTGGCACCATTAATTTCCAACTTGATGGGCAAGTCATTGAACAACGTCCACTTGTTGTTATGAATGAAGTGAAAGAAGGTGGCATTTTCAGCCGCTTGATTGATTACATCAAATTATTATTTTCACGTTGGTTTGGTTAAGGCTTGAAAAGGATAAATGTGTCCATATATAAAGATTATATCGATATTGGAATAAACACATTTACCCATTCTATATTTACCCTAACTATCAGTATCGCATTCCTCATTATAGGAGGAATGCGCTTTTTATTTGTGCTGATGAGGTGTAAAAGAGATTATTAAAACAACATCGCCTGTTGTCTTAAGGATTACATTATGATGAAAACAAAATTAAACGAACTATTAGAGTTCCCTTGCTCATTTACTTACAAAGTCATGGGACATGCTAAACCTGAATTAGTTGACCAAGTCGTTGAAGTGATCCAGCGTCATGCACCCGGTGATTATACACCTTCAGTAAAACCAAGTAGCAAAGGTAACTATCACTCAGTCTCTGTGACTATCAACGCAACGCATATTGAACAAGTAGAAACCCTCTATAAAGAGTTAGGTGAATTAGAGCTTGTTCGCATGGTGTTATAATTTTTTTCTATTTGCCCCCTTACCCTATTAGGGGGCATTAGACGTACTTAAGAAGCAATATTACGCAGTATCTTCTCTTTATCTTTCTCTTTCTCTTTCACCTTACTTCTTATATTAATTCTTATTATTTCGTTATTGATTTGTCACCTAGTTTTAGCAAGTCTCACTAAAATAAAAGCCTAATTGGGGTTAATCGCCAATTAAGCTCTTCTTGGTTAATCACATCTATCCCCCTTCTCACTACGTCGTTTTTTTATCAATATTCCTTTATCAAACACAAACTGAAGCAATAATCTCATCTCATTCTGGTAGTTCATTTGTTGGAGCGTTATACTGCCTTTCACAATTACGCTACAAATGAAGATTTTCACGGTGCAAGATAAAACAATCATTATTCGCCAATTGGGTATGAAACCCTATTTACCGGTTTCTGATTCTATGCATCAGTTTACGGAAAAACGGGAAAGTCATACACCTGATGAAATTTGGCTGGTTCAACATGAACAGGTTTTTACCCAAGGTCAAGCGGGTAAAGCAGAACACCTTTTAAACACAGGCTCTATACCGGTGATCCAATCTGACCGCGGTGGACAAGTAACCTACCACGGCCCTGGCCAACAAGTGATGTATGTTTTGCTTGATCTAAAACGTAACCATATTGGCGTTCGCCAATTAGTCACTGTTTTAGAGAATACTGTGATCAACACACTCGCAGAATTTAATGTAGACGCATATGCTCGTGCAGATGCACCGGGCGTGTATGTTAATGGTGATAAAATTTGCTCTTTGGGATTACGTATACGCAAAGGTTGCTCTTTTCACGGTCTAGCACTTAATGTTGATATGGACTTATCTCCTTTTACGCGAATAAATCCTTGTGGTTATCCTGATCTAAAAATGACACAACTGGTTGATTTGGCGCCGAATGCAACATCGGAACAAGTGGCATCATTATTAATCAACCATTTTTGTACACAACTGGGATTCCAACCACAGCAATAAAAATGCTATAATTTTTTTAACATTTATCATTTTTTTTTAAAACCTTGATTACCTCAGTCACATCGTGTTAATCACCCTAGATAACTGGAACTGGCACAATTATGAGTAAACCTATTCAGATGGAACGCGGCGTAAAATATCGTGACGCCGATAAAATGGCACTTATTCCTGTTAAAACAATCGTTACAGAACGTGAAGAACTGCTACGCAAACCTGAGTGGATGAAAATAAAGTTGCCCGCAGATTCAAGTAAAATTCAAGGTATTAAAGCGGCCATGCGTAAAAATGGCCTGCATTCTGTTTGTGAAGAGGCTTCATGCCCTAATCTTGCAGAATGTTTTAACCACGGTACCGCAACCTTTATGATCTTAGGGGCAATCTGTACGCGTCGTTGCCCATTTTGCGACGTTGCTCATGGTCGTCCTAACGCACCCGATCCCCAAGAGCCAATTAAATTAGCCCAAACGATAAAAGATATGGGATTACGTTATGTTGTTATCACCTCAGTAGATCGCGATGACCTACGCGATGGTGGTGCACAACATTTTGCCGATTGTATTACCGCTATCCGTGAAAAAAATCCTAATATTCGCATCGAAACTTTAGTCCCTGATTTCCGTGGTCGTATGGATAAAGCATTAGAGATCCTCACTGACACACCACCAGACGTCTTTAACCACAATTTAGAAAACGTACCTCGTGTTTATCGTCAAGTGCGTCCTGGTGCGAACTATCAATGGTCTCTAACGTTACTAGAACGCTTTAAACAAGCCCACCCAAATATTCCAACTAAATCGGGGTTAATGGTCGGTTTAGGTGAAACAAATGAAGAAATTATTGACGTGATGCGCGATCTGCGTAAACATGGTGTAACGATGCTGACATTAGGGCAATATTTACAACCCAGTCGTCACCATCTTCCTGTTCAACGCTACGTCAGTCCTGACGAGTTTGAATATATGAAAGAGCAAGCATTAGCAATGGGCTTTACCCACGCCGCTTGTGGACCATTTGTTCGTTCGTCTTATCATGCTGATCTTCAAGCTCAAGGGATTGAGGTTAAATAACGATTAATCTCTCTTATGCTTAACATTGCAATAGCTGTATTTATCGGCGGTGGTTTAGGTAGCGTACTACGCTGGCTAATTAGCTACCGCCTTAATTCTCTTTTTCCCCATTTTGCAACGGGGACCTTGGTCGCTAACTGTATTGGTGCCTTTATTATCGCCTTTGGCATTGCTTGGTTTAGTAAAGCTCCCAATATTGACCCTATTTGGAAAATCATGCTTACCACAGGTTTTTGTGGTGGCTTAACCACCTTTTCTACTTTTTCTGTTGAGGTGGTCGCCTTATTTAATGAAGGACGAATAGGCTGGGCATTAGGCACCATGGGGGCAAACTTAGCGGGCTCGTTTCTGATGACGGCATTCGCATTCTGGCTACTCCGTGAAATGTAGTCTCTTTAACAAGATAAAAACCGTTAATCATAAAGTTGTACTCTTTTAGTTAAGCGATTTATAAGGCCTGAACTTAATATTCAACCAATGTCAGGCCTTTTAATTTGATTTTGTTCCCGGTGGTATTACTCAATAAATTAGCCAATTTTATCAATACATTCATTGATATTTTAAAATGATAGCTATGATGTATTCTTGATTTTAATAATTTAAAAAACTTTCAACCACGGTATTTATCCCGCAGCTAAATACGCAAGCTCCTCTTTAAATTTCTCAAGTCTTTTTTCATCATCAAAACGAGCGAGAGTTATGCAGTGTGGCAAGCATTGTCACCCTAAGTAGCAATGATGATGTTTAAATCCCCCCTGTATTTGACATAAAAAGACCCCCAATAATGGGTTGTCCAACTATTAGAGTATTTCAAATAGTATTTTTAAGAAAACAGTTTAATTTATTATTATCTATTTTCAATTTTTGTTATTTTTAGGTTTTTTATTATTGTTTTTGATGAGGGTTTTATATCTAATAAATGAAATTTTTTGTTGGTATCTTGATGATTTAATTGTTATTAAATTAATTCAATTATTTTTATAATAATGAGAAATTAAATGCCTCACCATTCACATTACATTTTACATGATGAGCTTATTGGTTTTGATATCTTTAAATATATAGATATTAAATTTATTTTTTCCAATAATAGGAAAAGGAGTGTTATTTACAGGCTTATTTTTTGCCGAGATGAAAATTATCATTCATTAATTAATAAGTTATATGCCGAAAATATAAAAAATTTAACTATTAGTGTTGTTAGTTTTTATAATATAGAGACTGAAAACTATCAAAATTGTGATATGTTTGATAAACCGCCAGATTCAATTAATTTGACATCATCAGAAACTCGGTATCTTTACATAACACTCATTGACATTATTCTTTTGATAGCACAAACTGAAAAAATAGATATTTTGACTTTCCAAGCATACAGTGAAGAGCTCAGAAGAGTTTATATTCGATTAATTAATAAGTACGCTGAATCGAAAAATTTAAATGTTTACGTTGAGGAGGCTTATTTTGTTATACAAACAAATATCTAAAAAGAAAAACGACAATGTTGACTATAACGCTATTAAAGTCCAGAAAAATGAGTTACTTCTTCGTTTTCAGCAGGCTAAAAAGAAGGCAGAACAAGATAGTCAGCTTTTAGTAAAATAGTTTTAATTTATTTTAATAAATACTGTTCAGAAAGTGTCTGAAATGCTTCATCCGCTGACCATTGATTGGCAATGATGATGTTTAAATCCCCCCTGTATTTGACATAAAAAGACCCCCAATAATTGGTTGTCCAACTATTGGGGGTCATTTCAAAAACGTTTTTTACTTTTGGAGAAGTCGTTAATTAGATAGCGACAACGTTTGCAGCAGATGGCCCTTTCGCGCCGTCAGTAACTTCAAACTCTACCTTTTGACCTTCAGCAAGTGTTTTAAAACCTTCTGAAACAATAGCGGAAAAGTGGACGAACACATCTTTACTGCCATCTTCTGGAGTGATAAAACCAAAACCTTTAGTTTCGTTAAACCACTTAACGTTACCTTTTAATTTAGACATCAAGTTTACCTTTAAAATAGAAAATAAACGCAAGCGTTTTGCGTTGGCTATAGTAAAACAAAAATGATGATTCGCTGTCCACAGTCTAGATCACGAAACGCGTATTTTTTTTCTGTTAAACGATTATTATTCAGACAAATCCCATAACTTAAGCCATTAATCACTTAAGAAATAGTGCTTAATACTTACAATATGAACTATTCATCAATATCCACTTTTTCATAGTGTAATAGCCAACGTTTGATATCAAGTCCCCCAGTATAGCCTACTAACTTACCATTATGACCAATGACGCGATGGCAAGGAATAATTAACGAGATTGGGTTACGTGAATTTGCCATTCCTACCGCTCTGCAATAGTTGACGGAACCTAATGTAAGTGCCAACTTTTTATAACTCCAAATTTCACCATAAGGAATAGACTGTAAAGTCTGCCAAACGCGTATTTGAAATTCGGTTCCTTTTGGCGCTAGTGGCACTGAAAATAGGGTTCGTTTACCCGAAAAATACTCTTTTAACTGTTTTATACACAGGTCAATTATGGCATTTGAATTAACTAACGCCTCTTTTTCACTAACAAAGTTAAGGCTGGTGATGCCATCATCATCTGCGGTAATGGATATATAAGGCTTTGGAAAACCTTTCGGCGTATTGAGATAATCTTGGTACATAATGTGTTCTCTATTGATTTGTCTGTATCATCAAGATTAAAACATGCTTTGTAAGTAAATCAATCATCTAATTTTCTACTATACCTAATAAAAATTGCTCAAATGAGCGATAAGAAAATAAAATAAATCTGCTAACTGCTTAATTTTAATAATAATCATTATCAAGAATAAAAAACACCATATCTAGTGTGGTTGAAAAAGAATAAACCTATATATAGTATTTAAGCACTTTTCATTGTGACTGTGAGCAGACACATTCACATTTTTATAAGGGTTATTCTATGTCTGTGATCCTCTATACCAAACCAAATTGTGTTCAATGCAGTGCAACCGAGCGCGCATTACAACAACAAAAAATTCCTTTCACTGCGGTTGATCTCACCCAAGACACTCAAGCATTAGCAAAAATAGTTTCTATGGGATATCGCCAAGTACCGGTTGTCGTTAATGGTGACGAACATTGGTCTGGCTTTTGCCCAGATAAAATTCGTCAAATAGCGCGCTAAAGGAGCAACTTATGCAATCGACTGCCCCTTTAATTTATTTCTCTAGTCGCTCAGAAAATTGTCACCGCTTCGTACAAAAACTTAATCTACAAGCGACAAGGATAAAAGAGGATGAACCACTACAAGCCACACAACCTTTTGTGTTGCTCTGCCCAACTTATGGTGGCGGTGGCGTTAAAGGCGCAGTGCCTAAAGCGGTGATCCAGTTTTTAAATATCCCTGAAAATCGCCAATTAATACGCGGTGTTATTGCTTCAGGAAATACCAATTTTGGCTCTGCTTACGGCTTAGCAGGTGACATTATTGCACAAAAATGCCAAGTCCCTTTTCTCTATCGTTTTGAGTTACTTGGTACGCCTGAAGATGTTAAACGTGTAAAAACCGGATTAAGCACATTTTGGTCAGCAAGCAAATAATGACTAAAAAGTGAATGAGATAAAAAACATGACCCATTCTATAGAACAACTCGATTATCACGCCTTAAATGCCATGCTCAATCTCTATGATGAGCAAGGCAATATCCAGTTTGATAAAGACAAATTAGCCACCCACCATTTTTTTCGTCAACACGTTAATCAAAATACGGTGTTTTTTCATGATCTAAAAGAAAAGCTCGATTTTCTGGTGCAACAACACTACTACGAAGCACAAGTATTAGAGCAGTACGATTTCCCGTTTATCAAACAGCTTTTTAAGCATGCCTATAGCAAAAAATTTCGCTTTCAATCGTTCCTAGGTGCATTTAAATACTACACCAGTTACACCTTAAAAACCTTTGATGGTGAGCGTTATCTCGAACGCTATGAAGATCGTGTTTGTATGGTTGCCTTAACCCTAGCACAGGGGAATACCAAACTCGCCACTCACCTTGTCGATGAGATAATTAGTGGCCGTTTCCAGCCTGCAACCCCTACTTTCTTAAATTGTGGAAAAAAACAGCGTGGCGAATTGGTCTCTTGTTTTTTATTACGTATCGAAGACAACATGGAGTCCATTGGCCGAGCAGTCAATTCTGCGTTGCAATTGTCGAAACGTGGCGGAGGTGTTGCTTTCTTACTGACTAATTTACGAGAAGCAGGAGCCCCCATAAAACGCATTGAAAACCAATCGTCTGGCGTAGTACCGGTAATGAAAATGCTTGAAGATGCCTTCTCATATGCCAATCAATTAGGCGCAAGACAAGGTGCTGGAGCGGTTTATCTCCATGCTCATCATCCTGATATCTATCATTTTCTAGATACAAAACGAGAAAATGCTGATGAAAAAATACGTATTAAGACGCTTTCATTAGGTGTCGTTATTCCCGACATCACCTTTGAATTAGCTAAACGCAACGAAGATATGTATCTATTTTCACCTTATGATGTAGAACGAGTATATGGCGTTCCTATGTCAGAAATCAGTATTAGCGAAAAATATACTGAAATGGTCAACAATGCAGAGATACGTAAGAAAAAAATTAAAGCACGGGCATTTTTTCAAACTTTAGCTGAAATTCAATTTGAATCAGGTTATCCCTATATTATGTTTGAAGATACCGTCAATCGCGCAAATCCGATTGCGGGCCGAATTAATATGAGCAATTTATGCTCAGAAATCTTACAAGTAAATAGTGCCAGTGAATACAATCCTGATTTAAGTTATCGACAAATTGGTCATGATATTAGCTGTAATCTCGGATCAATGAATATCGCCATGGCGATGGACTCACCAGATTTTGCACATACCGTAAATGTTGCCATCAGAGCACTGACGAGTGTGGCACAAATGACTAAAATAGAATCTGTACCTTCTATTGAAAAAGGCAACCAAGCATCTCATGCCATTGGCTTAGGGCAAATGAACTTACATGGTTATTTAGCCCGTGAAGGGATTTATTATGGTTCAGAAGAAGGACTTGATTTTACCAATATCTATTTCTATACCGTAACATACTATGCCCTTTTAGCCTCTAACCAATTAGCGATAGAGACTAAACAGCGCTTTAAAGGGTTTGAACAGTCAAAATATGCCACTGGGGAGTATTTTGATAAATATTTATCAAAACAGTGGTTACCTAAAACCCAAAAAGTCCACCAGCTATTTAGCCAATCCAATATTCATATTCCAACCCAAGAAGATTGGCAAAAACTTAAGCTCTCGATTATGACTCACGGTATTTATAATCAAAACTTACAAGCAATACCACCAACAGGATCAATCTCTTATATCAATCACTCTACATCGAGTATTCACCCCATTGTGGCACCGATTGAAATAAGAAAAGAAGGTAAAATCGGTCGGGTTTATTACCCCGCCCCTTTTATGACCAATGAAAACCGTCATTTTTATCAAGATGCTTATGAAATTGGCGCAGAAAAAATTATCGATACCTATGCCCAAGCATCACAACATATCGACCAAGGATTGTCGCTAACATTATTCTTTTCTGATGAAGCAACCACAAGGGATGTTAATAAAGCACAAATTTATGCATGGCGTAAAGGTATAAAGACCTTGTATTACATTCGTATTAGACAAACAGCATTAGCCGGCACAGAAATAAAAGGCTGTGTTTCATGCGCCCTTTAATAATAATGATAAGGAAAGTGTTACTATGTCTGCATCTTATTTAAGTCGTGTTAATGCGATAAATTGGAATCGTATTGAAGACGAAAAAGATTTAGAAGTTTGGAACCGTTTAACCATGAATTTTTGGTTACCCGAAAAAATTCCACTTTCTAATGATATACCTTCATGGAATACCTTAACCCAAGCTGAAAAACAGTTGACTATCCGTGTATTTACAGGGCTTACACTGCTCGATACGATACAAAATACGGTCGGGGCACCAACCTTAATGCCTGATGCTCAGACTCCTCATGAAGAGGCGGTATTATCGAATATCTGTTTTATGGAAGCGGTACATGCTCGCTCTTATAGCTCGATATTTTCGACACTCTGCTTAACAACAGATGTTGATGATGCTTATCGTTGGAGTGAAGAAAATACCTATTTGCAAAAGAAATCAGATATTATTCTGCGTTATTATCAAGATAGTGATCCATTAAAGAAAAAAATTGCCAGTGTATTTTTAGAGTCTTTTTTATTCTATTCTGGATTTTATTTACCAATGTATTGGTCAAGTCGAGGGAAATTAACCAATACAGCCGACTTAATTCGTTTAATTATTCGTGACGAAGCTGTGCATGGTTATTATATTGGCTATAAATTCCAAAATCAGTTATTAAATAAATCATCATTAGAGAAACAAGATATTAAAGACTTTGCTTTCTCATTATTATTAGATTTATATGATAATGAAGTTAAATATACAGAAGATCTCTACGACTCTGTCGGTTGGACAGAAGATGTAAAAAAATTCCTTCATTATAATGCGAATAAAGCGCTGATGAATTTAGGTTATGAAGCACTATTTCCAGATGAAATAACTAATGTTAGTCCAGCAATACTTTCATCACTATCGCCAGATGCAAATGAAAATCATGATTTCTTTTCTGGCTCAGGCTCTTCTTATGTTATCGGTAAAACGATCAATACCGAAGATGATGACTGGGATTTCTAGCTAACCCTCTATAGTAAAAAAACAGAATACATTCATATTAATTATGAATTAATCGATTAATATAATGCACTGAAAAATAAAACTTATTTTTTAGTGCCTTTTTATTTGCTTGAAAAACAACCTGATTGTGTGATTTTTACCGTCCCATTAACCAGAATTATCAATTTTTTACGAATGATTTTTATGACTAGTTATCGATAACTTAAGATCACCCCTTAAAAATCATAAGATTTTTTAATGTTAATGCATTTTTTTCTATTTTTATTTTATTAGTATCTTTTTACATTTTTTTATTTTGTTGTTATTTCTATTGTGATGATAATTAAAATTAACATCTGAATAAAAATAATGTTATTTCATACAGTTAGTATGGTTTTTTTGACTTCTTTCTTTTCTATAATTTTACTTTATTTAAATATTAATTATCAAAAAAAACCTAAAAAAATCACAAAATTATTTGTTTAATTATAATTAACATAGGGTTGTCAGGCTTGTTCATTATGATAGGGTAATTCCCCTACTAAAAATCTCAATTTAGGAAAAACAACAAACTAATTTATTAACATTTAATTTATTCCTTTCATATTTAAATAGGAAAATAGATATTGCATGGCAATTAAACTCGAAGTAAAAAACCTATATAAAATATTTGGTGAGCACCCTAAACGTGCCTTTGAATTATTAGAATCTGGTATGAACAAAGACCAAATCTTTGATAAAACAGGGTTAACCGTTGGTGTGCAAAATGCCAATCTGGCCATTGAAGAAGGCGAAATATTTGTCATCATGGGATTATCAGGCTCTGGTAAATCTACATTAGTGCGCCTTCTCAATCGTCTGATAGATCCCACTAAAGGCGAAGTCCTTATTGATGGTGAAAACATCACCACCATGTCTGATAAAGATTTACGACAAGTTCGACGTAAAAAAATCAGTATGGTGTTTCAATCATTCGCTTTAATGCCTCATATGAATGTACTCGATAATACAGCATTTGGTATGGAGCTTGCAGGCATTAGCAAAGAAGAGCGCTATGAAAAAGCCATGGCAGCATTAGAGCAAGTTAACTTAAGCTCTCATGCTCAATCTTGGCCGGATGAGTTATCCGGTGGGATGCGACAACGTATTGGGCTTGCTCGTGCACTGGCCAATGATCCTGATATCTTATTAATGGATGAGGCATTCTCCGCACTTGACCCATTAATCCGAACAGAAATGCAAGATGAGTTATTAAGCTTACAGGGTGATAAACAACGCACCATTGTATTTATTTCTCATGATCTGGATGAAGCCATGCGTATTGGCGATCGTATCGCGATTATGCAAGGTGGTGTGGTGGTACAAATAGGTACCCCTGATGAAATTCTTAATAATCCAGCCAATGATTATGTACGTACCTTCTTCCGTGGCGTTGATATCAGTCATGTATTTAGCGCTAAAGATATTGCTAAACGTCGCCCAGAAACACTACTGCATATTGCGCCAGGTTTTGGTCCCCGTTCAGCATTAAAAGTACTGGAAGATGAAGATAGAAACTTTGGTTATTTAATTGAGCGAGGACGGAAATTTGCAGGTATTGTTTCTGTCACTTCTCTTGAAGAAGCATTAAAAGCGAAGCAACCTATTGGATCCGCTATTTTAACTGAACCTTGTGCGATTAATGGTGATACACCATTAAATGAACTGATTTCTACTGTTGCGCAATCTCCCTGTGCGATCCCTGTTATTGATGAAAAAAACCGTTATATCGGTTTAATTTCGAAAGGAATGTTGTTACAAGCACTGGATAAGGAGACACCAAATGAGTAAGACAAATAACCAAGCCAATCCTTGGGAAACGGACACTCAAGAAGCGGCAACAGAAAACGCCAATACAACACAAAATTCAGCGCAAGAAACGCATAACAACACAGATACAGACAATGATCCTTGGGCAACCACGGATAGCAACACTACTGATACCGACCCTTGGAGTAGTAGCGCTGGCGGTGATACCGGTGGAGCTGATGCTGATCCTTGGGGTACAGGGAGTGGCACTGACGGCAGTGATCTCTCTTCTGGTACTGATTGGCTAGATGCCATGCCAACAGAAAGTACACCTGATCACTTTAATATTATGGATCCATTTAATCATACGCTGATCCCACTAGATTCTTGGGTAACGGATGGTATTGACTGGATTGTGCTGCATTTTCGTCCTATTTTCCAAGGGATACGCGTTCCAGTCGATTTAGTATTAGGTGGCTTTGAAAACTTTCTTACCTCAATGCCTGCACCTGTTGCGATTATTTTATTTTCACTGATTGCATGGCAACTTTCAGGTAAGGTGATGGGAATAAGCGCTTTTATTTCACTGATCTTAATCGGTGCTATTGGTGCATGGTCTGAAGCGATGATAACCCTTGCATTAGTGCTGACCTCATTACTATTCTGCCTGATTATTGGTCTCCCCTTAGGGATATGGCTTGCACATAGTGACAGAGCATCAAAAATTGTCAGACCACTTTTAGATGCCATGCAAACAACACCCGCTTTCGTTTACTTAGTACCTATCGTGATGTTATTCGGGATTGGTAACGTACCCGGTGTAGTTGTCACGATTATTTTCGCCTTACCACCGATAGTGCGATTAACTATTTTAGGTATCAAACAAGTACCGGAAGATCTCATTGAAGCGGCTCAATCATTTGGGGCAAATCCTCGACAAATGTTGTTTAAAGTACAATTACCGCTGGCAATGCCAACAATTATGGCAGGGGTAAACCAAACCTTAATGTTAGCACTGTCAATGGTTGTTATCGCATCAATGATAGCCGTTGGTGGTTTAGGTCAAATGGTATTACGTGGTATTGGTCGCCTAGATATGGGATTAGCGGCTGTAGGTGGTGCTGGTATTGTGATCCTCGCGATTATTCTTGACCGCTTAACTCAATCTTTAGGCCAAAATAGTCGCCTGAAAGGTAATAGACGCTGGTATATGACAGGCCCGATTGGTTTGATCTGCCGCCTGTTTGGTAAAAAAGCCGCATAACTCATACTGGCAATAAGATTAACTAACAATCAAACATATTTATTCAATTAATATAAGAGATAACAGTAGCACGACACAGCGACTATTATCTCTTACCCATCACAACAGAAGGAAAAACTATGCGTAATCCAGTTCTCTGGGCAACAGTATTGTCCGCCACACTGATAAGCACTCAGTTATCCGCTGCTGATTTACCCGGTAAAGGGGTTTCGGTTCAACCGGTACAAAGTACTATTTCTGAAGAAACTTTTCAGACACTCATTGTCAATAAAGCACTCGAAAAACTCGGCTACACAGTGCAACCCATTAAAGAAGTTGACTACAACGTAGCTTATTCTTCTATTGCTAATGGTGATGCCACTTTTATGGCGGTTAGTTGGGTACCTTTGCATAACTCACAATATGAAGCCGCAGGTGGCGATAACACATTTTATCGTAAAGGTGATTATGTGGTTAATGCAGCCCAAGGTTACTTAATCGATAAAAAAACGGCTGAAAAATATAACATCACTAATATAGAGCAATTTAAAGATCCGAAAATTGCCAAATTATTTGATGCCAATGGTGATGGAAAAGCAGATTTAACCGGTTGTAACCCTGGCTGGGGTTGTGAAGAAGCTATTAATAATCACTTAAAAGCCTATGATTTAGAGAAATCAGTCACCCATAATCAGGGTAACTATGCGGCAATGATGGCAGATACCATTACTCGTTACAAAGAAGGTAAACCTATCTTCTATTATACTTGGACACCGTACTGGATAAGTGATGTATTAAAGCCGGGTAAAGATGTCGTTTGGCTACAAGTTCCCTTCTCTTCATTACCGGGAGATGACAAAACCGATACAACCTTACCAAACGGTAAAAACTACGGTTTCCCACCGAGTACAATGCATATCGCAGCAAATAAAAAATGGGCCGAAGCCAACCCTGCTGCTGCTAAGTTATTTGAAATAATGAAAGTTTCAGTGGCTGATATCAACGCCCAAAACTTACGTATGCATAATGGTCAAAAATCACAAGCAGATATTGAACGTCATGCTAACGCGTGGATCAAAGCACATCAAAAAACCTTTGATGGCTGGGTAGAAGAAGCGCGTAAAGCGGCTAATTAATAGTGATAATCCTTAAATAACGTCAAAGCAGAGCATTATTAATATGCTCTGCTTTTTTTATCTTATGGCTGTTGTCCTGTTGTCTAACTAAAAACTTTTAACCACAGTAAAGCGATAATCTCGCCCAGTACCAGATACCGACTCACCTAAATAAGGGTAATAATCACGGTTAAATAAATTGGCGACAGTAAAACGTATCTCGGTATTATCGATAAAAGCAGGTTTCCAATTAGCGAATAGTCCATGAATGGCATAGCCTTTACTTTTTGGTAATGACCAATAAGTAGCAGCCGGATCAGCATCCATCGGTGAACGACGTTGAGCGCCAATAAAGTCCCCTGTCCACCCAGCAACCATATTTATTTGTGGGATTTTCATTCCAAGGGTGGCATGTAATGCATCCGGTTGAATTTCTGCAATCCATGTTTTTTGTCCAAACCACGGATCACGAGGAGATTGATCGCGTTTACCTTTCATTGTCGAATACGCTAAGCGACCAAAGAGATTAGCACTGTCATAAAATGCCTCTATTTCCATACCTTGAATATGGTAGCCAGGTAAATTGCGATAATTTCCAAGGGAAGGAGGACAACTTCCATTGTTTCCGGTTACTTTTCCGCTTTCACAATAGACACCGCGACGACGGAATATCTCATCTTTCCCACGGGTATCAAAAAATGTACTTCGAAGTTGCAGCTGATCTTCTTGTTGGAAAACATTTTCAAAATCAACAATGGCGCCAATCCGTGTTGCGGTAACGGTCTCTTTATCTAAATGGCGACTCGTGCCTGTCAAACTAGAGATACTGGCTTGCACTTCATATTGTTCATCAATTAACGGCGCACGCCATGTATGAGTTATATCACCAAAAAATCTAATATTGGGGCTCGCTTTCCATAAAATACCCAAATGAGGTGTAATGCCACGATAAGTTACATCACTATAATCATGACCGTAATAGGGATTAGGATCTTGATAAACCTTCGCTCGACTCCCTACTCCTTGATTTTTCACTATATCATAACGCACACCAGGCGTGAGGGTTAGTGTTCGATAACTAATTGAATCTTGAAGATAAAAACTCGTGGTTGTTTGCGTCCCTTCTGGCATATAAGGTGGTGCATAATAGCCATAATTATAATTTGGATTTTTCGCTTTATCCCGCGTAAACATTAACACATTACGATCATTACGGTGCCAACGCGCTCCTACTAAAATCACATGTTCGGTAGCTCCTTGCATCACGGTACTTTCATTTTTCACTTCAATTTGATGATTTTTATAGTTGACCCAACTTTGGTTACCCATACTACTACTTAGATAAGAACTCGCATTATCAGGGCGTTTATCATTCTGTTTGGTATTTGAATAACCATAAGTCAATGTGAAATTAATCAGGTCAGAATCAATTGGCTGAATATTCCATTTCACACTCACAGTGTCATCTTTTTGGTCACGATAAACTAACTTACGTTTCATCGCTCCATCAAAACCATATTTATCAACATCATATTGACTCGGTTTTGCCAGTTCATCTCGCTTCGCAGCCCAAGGCGTCCAGCCATCACTGACAGATCTTGATGCTGATAAAGTTAATGTTTGTGCGTCTGTTAAATAGACATTGGTTTTAATTAAAAACGAATCTTGATCTGATTGTGAATAACCAAATTTAGTGCCATCAGGACGACGTAAATCATCACTTTTACGACGATTAAAATAAAATAGACCGTCAGCCGTTCCATCCATTAGCTTGCCATATATCGCACCACTATAACGATTTTGCCTATCATTAGTATGATGTCCATATTTTAAAAACATACCAATATGCTGATCAGGTAACAGTAAGTCATCCGGATCTTTCGTTTCAATCCGTACGGAGCCACCAAATCCTCCATTTCCTTGGGTGATATTATGTGGCCCTTTATCGACATCAAGGCGTTTAATTAATTCAGGATCGATAAATATGGAACCTTGACGATATTTTTCAAACGTCTTCGGTGTACCATCAAGAGTGATTTTCACATCTTCCGGATTGCCCATTCCCCAAATATTTAAAGTTTGCCCGCCAGGTCTTGGTGAGCCAGATGAAGAAATCCCTGGTAATTTATCTACCAATTCAGCGATATTATTTGGCTGAATTCTATTGATATCTTTTAATGTCAAAGCCGTGCTTCCTGCTTCAACACTCGAATTTAATTTTCCGGAAACATAAATAGGATCAAGCACCACAGTTTCAGATTGTTGAGTTTGTGATGTTTTTTCTGTGCTTTGTGAAGCAACGCTATTAAACGAAGCAAGTGTAGTGAGTAATAAAAAAATCGCATGAGATGAAAATGAAACGGCCCCCATTCCCTGAAAATGAGGCTCATGCTTAATTAACAAAAAGTTCATAATAGTATCTTTTATATGGTTATTAATACGCAAATAAATAGCTAAAAATACATTTAACAACACAATCATGTTAATGATAATTATTATCATTACATAGCTTTTTTTGATCCAAACCATAAAAAAGTTAACTAAACTAAAAACGAGCTATATTTAAAACAGAATAACTAAATAATTTAATATTAATGATATAATTAACTAATAACATTGGTTACTATATGGATTAATACTTGTCTAATCAGAACAGTGAGGGAATGGGGCTATTTATCTATTTAGCATAATAAATGATGCAAATATGCGGTTATCTGCTGAGAATAAATCACATTTTACTTTTAATATTAATCTATTATAAAAATAGATTAAAAACTTTCATGCCCGATTGATTGAACATTGCTATCACAGTAATTCTTTCCGCAAAAAAATGACTCATGTTACTATCATTTACCTTACAAATAATTTGTGATCAGTATTATGGAAAACACAGCACCACAAACCTCTCTTAGTAAAGGCCTTATTTTACTTATGGCCGTTGCCACTGGCATGGTTGTCGCAAGTAACTATTATGCACAACCGCTACTTGATTCAATTGCAAATTATTTTCATATCTCTGCCACTTTAGCTGGCTTTATTGTCACTACAGCACAATTAAGTTATGCCTTAGGTTTAATGCTATTGGTTCCTCTTGGCGATATTTTTGAACGTCGTTCACTGATTGTTATCATGACGCTGATTTCAGCGAGCGGCTTATTAATTACGGCAATGGCACCTAATATTTGGCTTATGTTAATTGGTACTGCCCTATCAGGTATGTTCTCGGTCGTCGCCCAAATTCTGGTTCCTTTTGCCGCTACACTTGCTGCACCTCATCAACGAGGAAAAGCGGTAGGTACTATTATGAGTGGGCTTTTACTTGGTATTTTACTGGCAAGAACAGCGTCAGGGCTGATGGCTTCCTTTACTAATTGGCAGGGCATTTTCTGGCTAGCAAGTGTTTTTCTAGCTATTTTAGCTATTACACTATGGCGCTGTTTACCTACCTATAAAAGCCAAACAAATTTAAATTATTTTCAACTGCTCGGTTCTATTTTTAAATTGTTTGCCACGACCCCAGTATTACGTACCCGCTCACTGATTGGTGCACTTATCTTTGCCCACTTTGGTTTACTGTGGACATCAATGGCTTTTTTACTCGCTTCTGATCCCTTTAATTATTCCGATGCAGTTATTGGCTTGTTTGGACTTGTCGGTGCTGCGGGAGCACTAATGGCAGGTAAAGCGGGTGTATGGGTTGATAAAGGCAAAGGTAAAAAAACGACTACTTCAGGTTTAATTCTTCTCTTCATTTGTTGGGGACTTATTGTTATCGCCCCTTATTATCAATGGATTGGACTGATTAGTTTTATTATTGGTGTGGTTTTATTAGATTTAGCCGTTCAAGGTGTTCATGTCACTAACCAAAGCACTATCTACCGTATTTTACCTGATGCCCGAAATCGGCTTACTGCCGCTTATATGACTAGCTATTTTATCGGGGGCGCCCTAGGCTCTTTATTATCGGGTTACGCTTATCACCAATATGGCTGGATTGGTGTTTCCAGCGCCGGTGCAATCATTGGCTTATTAGGTTTACTGGTTTGGTTATTTGGTTATAAAAATGATCCAGTGATCCAATCTGAATCATAAAACTTATCTCAAAAGGGGTATTTTATGTCAGCAATACCCCTCTAAACAGAACAAAACGTAAATGTTTTAACAGCGTGATTACTATTTATGTATATCATCATCTCATTCTTTATTAAGAAATACATATCAATTATATCAATATAGCATAAACGGCATAGTTTCTAAGTGGTATTATTAACAATAGAATCATTATAGTGTAAAATAAATTTATTACGTGTTTTATCGTAGAAATCGATCCATTTTTTCCTAAATAGACTATTATTCATAAGTAAATAAGGGATAAATTGATTTTTATAACTTATTGTAAATAGATAAGCACCTAGTGATTTTTTTATGTTATCATTCAAAAAATTTATGAATCAGGTAGCATAATCAAAAAAACATAGTGACTATAAATAATAAAAATTGCTAAATTGTGTGTTTAATATACCATTTAACATGTTGATAACAACGTTATCCTAATTATCGAAACTAACAAGGTGTCTAAAAATGGAAAGCTCATTTACGCCAACAGAAGAACTACTAAACACTCGCGCTACACAACAGAAATCGCTTAACAAAGATATTCCTTACCAAGAAATTTTGTTAACTCGCCTGTCTATGCACGTCCAGAGCAAACTTCTTGAAAGTCGTAATAATATGTTAAAGTCTCAGGGCATTAACGAGACATTATTTATGGCACTTATGATTTTAGATACAACGGAAAATCGTAGTATTCAACCATCAGAATTGAGTGCGGCGTTAGGCTCATCAAGAACAAATGCCACTCGTATTGCAGATGAATTAGAAAAACAAGGATGGATTGAGCGTCGTGAAAGTCATAATGACCGTCGCTGTCTACATCTTCATTTAACTGATGCTGGAGAAGAGTTTTTAAATAGCTTATTACCACCACAGCACGAATGTTTAAAGAAAATTTGGTCGGTATTAGATGAAGGTGAACAAAAACAGCTAGAAACCCTAATGCGTAAATTATTATTACAACTTGATACATTAGCGGATAATCAGCAGGAATAACCATCACCATCAATAAACTTATTGATCTAATCTGTATTAGCTCAGATTTGACCTGACTAGCTATGGCACAGAGCTAACATAAATCTGACAGGTCGCTCTGTGCCAAAAGCCAACATTCCCCAGCCCTTGCACTCAATCATGTCTGATATTTAATCTATCATACTACCGACAAGCTCTATGTAACATTGGCTACTTAGGCTATTTATACCCAATATTTTGATATTTCAGATGAACTGGTTACAACAGCATGTTGAGACAAGATTTTCTCGAGTAAAAAAACATGTGTGTCATGATCAGGATCAGCACAACAATCACTTGCAATCACTAGACGATAATCTAGGTCAAATGCCTGACTAACTGTAGATAAAATCACGCCACTGGTCGTGACTCCTGCAAGGATCAAGGTTTCAATACCTTGTGTACGAAGAACCATCTCAAGCTCAGTAAATGAAAAAGCCCCTACTCTACGTTTAATAATAACGATTTCATTTTCCTGCGGAAAAATATCATCATGAATAGCGGAACTTTCACTATTGGTGATTAATATTCCATTGTCTTTAATCGATGAGAAAATTATATTGTTTTGACTAACCTCAGGATACCCCTCACGAAACTCAACACTAACATAGATAATCGGTATGCCTGCTGCACGCGTAGCGGAAATTAATGATGATGTATTACGAATAACATCTTCAGCACGATCTTGTGGAAGAAAATTATTAAGAATGGTCGTCTGAAAATCCATTACCAGCAGAGCACTATTTTTATCGATATTATTATTGTTATTGTTGAATTGTGTTGTCATAAAATCTCCGAAATATACAGGTGAAGAAGAACGAAGTTCATCAGCGTATAACTGAATTACGATGTAATTTAAAATTCCAAGCGGCTCCCAACAATAAGACAACACTAGTTGCCAGAAAAACTGCGCGCATACCTATATGACCACCAATAACGCCACCTATTAACGGGCCGATGAACTGACCTGCAAACTGGGCTGCGACCGAATAGCCAAGGATACTGCCTATCATTCCTTCTGGAACGTGATGACGTATTACTGCCGCAATACAAGGCAACAATCCCCCCAATGCTAATCCCATAAGAAAACGTAAAATAATAAGTTGCCAACCAGAGGTAACAAAGGCCTGAGGGATCAGCAATAAACCGGCTATAGCTAGTGCCAGCGTGATAATACGCAAATGCCCTATCCTATCTGCTAATTTCCCAAGCCAAGAGGCTGAAATAATACTACCTAAGGCAGCAGTGGCCATGACATAACCTGCAACCCTAGTTATCTGAGCAGGATCATTAACGAGTGTACGCACATAGACTGTAATAATAGGTTCTATCGACATATTGGCCAGCATCAGCAACAACCCCGTGCAAAGCATGCTAACTATCACAAATCGTGCAGGTAACTGCGACCAACTCACTTGCATTTTTGTCGTAGTATTTATGTATTTCGGCGTATCTTCACGGATAAGCGTAAGGGTCATGATAAAAGATAAAAAGATCAGTGCACCGGCACAGAAAAACGTGTTTCGAATACCGAACAAGTCAGGTAACCACCCTCCAGCTAGAGGGCCAATAAGATTACCCGCCATTACACCACATGAAACAATGCCCAACGCCCAAGCAACACGCTCTCTTGGAGCTTGTACTGCAATAAGAATAGTTGCTCCAGATGAGTATCCTCCCGCCAAACCAACTAATAGCCTTAGACCGACAAGTTGCCAAATATTTGTTACCATTCCCATAAGTGAGACGGTCACCGCCATACCAAGACTGGCTCTTACGAGCATCGATTTACGTCCATATTTGTCACCGAGCTTTCCCCATACTGGAGCAATTAAGCCAGCAGTGATAAACGTTGCACTGAATGCCACGCCAGACCATTGGACAATGGCGGCGTGACCTTGAACACCAAGCTCTTCAACATATAGGGGGAGGAACGGTAACATCAAGGTCATTGCAAAAACAGTTGAAAAAGAACCAATAAAGCAAACGAGCAGATTTCGACGCCAAAAGCTGTTATATAATTGAGTCATAGAAATATTCTTTTCTGGTATACCAAGTTGGTATACCATATAGATAATTTATTTTACTGTCAATTTTTAGGAGAGTATTGCCGTTATGAGCCAAGTGTTAGAGGTTGAAAAACAATTAAGAAAACTGATACTCAACATGGAACTAGGCCCAGGAGAACGGTTAACTGAACGCTGGGCTGAAGCGAAATTTAACGCATCGAGAACTCCCGTTCGAGCCGCATTACAAAAGTTGGAATCAGAGGGACTTATATGTCGTGATGGTATACGTTGGTTAGTGGCACCAATCGATGCCGATGAAATCGAACAATTATGTATTTACCGAGAAATACTGGAGGTAGCAGCATTAAAACTTTCAGTCAGCCAGATCACCGAAGAACAGTTGAACAATTTGGAACGCCTGCTTAAAGAAACCACGGTAGATTCACCAGAAGAGAGCATGGAAAATGCTGGAACACGATTCCATAGAGAGTTGGCAAGCCTTTGTAATAACGCATTTATTATTGAAGGAATAAATGATGCCCTACGTAGGCTTTCGCGAGCACGATGGCTTGATAGAGCGCCGTCTAATCCAGCGTGGGATGAGCATCGTGAAATATTTGTCGCACTTCGTTCGAGAGATACGGACAAAGCCGTAGAACTACTCGCCACTCATTTGTGCGAAAGTAGACTCCGTTTACTAGATACCATTACATCTAGTAAACGTAGCCTAAGAGCAAGAGGCATTGCGATATCCTGACCAAATACCGCCAACCTCATTTACAACATGAATTGATAAACAAATATATTCATTCACATTTATAATTGGCCTTTCGTGCTAATTATTATTCTAATATAAGCCCAATATATATGTTTCCGGATTTTATTCTGGAAACATATATAATGCTTTTTTCTGGTTTATGGAGATCTTCTAAATGAGTGTAAATGAGGAAAAAAATCCACCTCAGGCTCCCATTCGCAATAAAAAACGAACTCGCCGAAATGTTTTATTGCTACTGACTTTTATCTTTATTCTCGCGGGGCTCGCTTATACCGCTTACTGGTTTATGGTTCTTAGACATCATGAAACCACAGATAATGCCTACGTAACAGGCAATCAAATTATGGTTATGCCACAAATTTCAGGCTCGGTAACGACTGTCTATGTGGACAATACAGACTACGTAAAAGCAGGTGAACCTCTAGTCCAATTAGATGATAGTGATGAAATACTTGCATTAGATAAAGCAAAAACCGCTTTAGCAAATAGTGTCCGTCAAATGCATCAGCAAATCATCAATGGTCGTCAATTAAAAGCGAATATTGTTTTACGTGAAACTGAATTGGCAAAATTGCAAAATGATCTGCGTCGTAGAGAAGTATTAGGCGAGCGAAATGTCATTGGAAAAGAAGAACTCCAACATGCAAGAGAAGCTGTTGCCACGGCAAAAGCGGCATTAGATGTAGCAAAAGAGCAATATAATGCTAATCAAGCCATTATCTTAACCACGCCTATTGCACAACAACCTTCTGTATTACAAGCTGCAACAGAAGTGCGTAATGCATGGCTAGCTTTACAACGAACAAAAATACTAAGTCCTGCTGAAGGTTATGTCTCACGTCGTAGCGTTCAAGTTGGTGCACAAGTTGCACCGGGTAAACCGTTAATGGCCGTCGTACCTGTCACAGGTATGTGGATAGACGCTAACTTTAAAGAGACGCAACTGGCCAATATGCGTATCGGACAGCCCGCGAAAATAACCACTGATTTTTATGGTAAAAAAGTTATTTACCATGGTCGTGTACAGGGATTAGATATGGGAACAGGCAGTGCATTCTCACTATTACCGGCACAAAATGCCAGTGGTAACTGGATAAAAGTAGTTCAGCGCTTGCCGGTACGTATTTCCCTTGATGAAAAAGAAGTTGCAGAAAAACCGCTACGTATCGGTTTATCCACTGAAGTGACTGTGGATACCGTTAATCTTGATGGAAAAGTATTATCACAGAGCGAACGTCAAGCACCGGCTTATCATACTGATGCACTCACTATTGATATGTCAGAAATCAATTCATTGATTAATGAAATCATTGAACAAAATGCAGGATGATAAAGCGAGGTGTAAAGGTGATTAAAGAACCCTTACAAGGAGGAAAACTTGCTATAATGACCATCGCACTTGCGCTGGCCACTTTTATGCAAGTTCTCGATTCAACAATCGCTAACGTAGCCATCCCGACAATAGCGGGTAACTTAGGTGCATCAAATTCTCAAGGCACTTGGGTTATTACCTCATTTGGTGTTGCAAATGCTATCTCAATTCCTATTACTGGCTGGCTGGCAAAACGTATTGGTGAAGTACGCCTCTTTATGTGGTCAACAGCACTATTTGCCTTAACATCATGGCTGTGTGGTATTTCTCAAAGTTTAGAAATGCTGATCTTTTTCCGTGTACTTCAAGGTTTAGTCGCAGGCCCCTTAATTCCGTTATCACAAAGTTTGCTATTGAATAACTATCCACCAGCAAAACGCAATATGGCATTAGCGTTATGGTCGGTTACCATTGTCGTTGCACCTATTTTAGGCCCTATTTTAGGTGGCTATATCAGTGATAATTACCATTGGGGATGGATCTTCTTTATTAACGTACCTTTTGGTGTGTTAATTATTATGTGCATCTCAAATACATTAGCGGGTCGCGAAACCAAAACGGAAATTAAACCAATAGATACCATTGGTCTCGTACTATTGGTGGTTGGTGTTGGTGCACTACAGATCATGCTTGATCAAGGTAAAGAGCTGGATTGGTTTAATTCAACTGAAATTATTGTACTTACTATTATTGCTGTAGTGGCGTTAAGTTTCTTAATTGTGTGGGAGTTAACTGACGAACACCCTGTTATTGATCTTTCTCTGTTTAAAAGTCGCAATTTCACTATTGGCTGTTTAACCCTTAGTCTCGCTTATATGATCTATTTCGGTACTATTGTGTTGCTCCCTCTCCTGTTGCAAGAAGTCTTTGGTTATACCGCAACATGGGCGGGTTTAGCTGCAGCCTCTGTTGGTTTATTACCGCTGATCATTACACCAATCATCGGAAAATTTGGTGGAAAAGTCGACTTACGCTATATCATTAGCTTTAGCTTTATTATGTTTGCGGTATGTTTTTATTGGCGAGCTTATACTTTTGAACCCGGAATGGATTTTGCCACAGTTGCTTGGCCACAATTCTGGCAAGGTTTAGGTGTAGCATGTTTCTTTATGCCATTAACCACGATGACCTTATCGGGATTACCTCCGGAGAAAATGGCCTCGGCATCCAGTTTATCTAATTTTTTAAGAACCTTAGCGGGTGCAATTGGCGCGTCATTAACGACAACCATTTGGACACAAAGGGAGTCATTACATCATGAAACCTTTGTTGAAAAAATTAATCCACTCGATCCCGATGCACAATTGGCTTTTCAACAGATGAGAGAATTGGGGCTTTCTGATGAACAAACCTCGGCTTATTTAGCTAAAACAATCACTGAACAAGGTCTGATTATTTCAGCGAATGAAATTTTCTGGCTAGCGGCAGGAATATTCATTTTAATGCTGGTGGTTGTTTGGTTTGCTAAACCGCCATTCTCACCGGGTAAATAACCATTAATGAATTGATTAGTTAATTAAAGAAAAATCCCGCTGAACATGGTGAACTGACTGCAGTTCATTATTCAGCGGGATTTTTAAATCATCTAACAATTAAATAATTAGCCGTGATGTTGACGCCACCATTCAGCCAATAACACGCCAGAAGCCACAGAGACATTTAAGCTTTCAATATGGCCTGTACCACCAATGTAAATGCTCATATCCCCATGTTTTAACGTGCTATCACTTAAGCCATCCTTCTCTTGACCTAAGATTAATACCATTTTTTCAGGTAATTGAGCTTTTGCTAGTGGCACACTTCCTTTGTGACTTGAGGTTGTCACTAAGGTATAGCCAGCCTGTTTAAACTGCTCTAATGTCTGAGCAAAATTATCAGCATCAATTCCTTGAATATACTCGGCACCACCTTCTGCGGTACGTACTGCTGCACCAGATTCTAGCACTGATGAGTCGGGAGAAATGACGCCTTTCACACCAAAATGAGCACAGCTACGCATAATAGCACCGACATTATGTGGATTACCCACATCTTCAAGCGCTAAGACACAATCTTTTGTTGGTGCATCTTTTAAATAGGTTTGTGCATCATGGCCAACACGTTTTTTGATTAAGAAACAAACGCCACCATGATGATCCGTACGCGCCGCTTTAACCATCTCTTCTTCTTCAACAACATGGTAAGCTTTACGATTTGCCGCCATCCATTTTAACGCTTCACGAAAACGAGGTGTTACTTCTTGTAAGAACCAAGCTCGAACAATGGCTTCTGGACGGTTTTTAAACATAGCCTGACAAGCATTTTCACCATAGATACGCGTCTCTTCTAAACGCTGACGGCGAAGCTGTTCGGGATCTATTTGGCTTTTACCAGTAATTCCATCATGCTCTTTTAATGGCTCATCTCCCGGACGAGAAATCGTTTTCCATGGAGAATAATTACCACCTTCACTATTGTTATCACGTGAGGAGCTTGATCCACTGCGTGATGGATTACGTCCTGAAGACTTACCTGCACCACGTTCATCACGACGAGAAAATTTGTTATCACCGCGTTTATCATCACGACGATGACTACGGTCAGTATCACCACGAGCATTATTAGGGCGGCGGGATGGTTTTTTAGGTTTATTATCGGCACTGTCCTCACTGCGGACATACATCACTTTTACTTTGCCGTTTTTACCTTCATAAGAATCGTTCATTAGTCTCTCCAACTGCAATAGGGGCGCAGATTACATGATAGTTTAGCAACTGTCACCGAGAGAATCACGCAGAGTAAGAGATAAACCTATATCAAAAAACACTCTCTTTAAAAATAAAATTAGATTTAGCTTTTTATTAATAAAAAATAGCTTTTATATCAATAACTAAGATAGCCATTCATCATTAGATTTAACAATACAAAAAAGTGTATCCATAATCAATTTTTTCCTAACATCATGATTAAATGTGGTTTGCTCACCACAACTTAGGTTTAGAAAGTCTTTTCCTGTTTTTTGTAATACTGTTTCTATTGTGGATATTAAATCATCTTCTTTTTCATGATTAAATTTATTCCATTCATTATGTAAACTATCAATATAATTAAGCGCCAAAAGACCACATCCATTAGGTACATTTTCTTGTAGATTATATTCTATATTGATAGTATTAAATCCTTTTTTTTCTAGTTCAATTAATAAGTTATGACGTTCATCTTTTTTGCTTGAGGGCAATGAATCACATAAAAAACAGCTATCTTTA
Source organism: Proteus sp. HMSC14B05 (assembly GCF_001808035.1). Classification (NCBI taxonomy): domain Bacteria; kingdom Pseudomonadati; phylum Pseudomonadota; class Gammaproteobacteria; order Enterobacterales; family Morganellaceae; genus Proteus; species Proteus sp. HMSC14B05. The sequence goes on from NZ_KV791986.1 coordinate 245,078, forward strand.
TAAGTCAATAACGCAACCCAATGGTTATTATTGACTAAAACCACATAATTTTTTAACTCCGCGGATCCTTTGCTATTTTCTATTTTTTTAAGTATTGATTCATAGGAACAAATATCACACTGATAGGGTTGAAATGACGCCCAAGACTCTAATTCAGATGAAGATATATATCGATTATTATTACTTACGCTTTCATTACTATTGGCCAATACGCTATCATTACATTTTATATTTAAATAATTATCAACCGCTGAGATAAAAACATTCTCCCCTTTTCCCTTTTGTCTAGCAATCGCTTCCTCACAAGCCATTGCACTTAATAAAGGTCGTTCTTTAAAATACTCTTGATCCTCTTTTATTTTTATTTCATAGAGTAATTTGACTAATTCTTTAATATCTTCTCTTATCGAGTTGTTTAATTTTGGATAAATTAAGTAGAGCTGATTAGTTGCATATAAGCTTATTTTTATATCATCATGAAACATGATATTTACTAAATAATCCAAATCTTTTGAGCTTCCATTCCTAACTGCATTAGCGAGTTTATTTATTTGATTTTTGGCAGTCTCAAGATTAACATCCACTCTACTATTATTAATGACCTGAGTATCAAAGATATTAAATAGGTTTTTTATTTCATTATCTGTAATACTATTTTCATTATTACAAAAAAGGATTTGTGTTACCTTCATAAGTCACCAAAATTTATTAAATAATAATAATCCTACCACTATACGGTAAATAAACTTTCATAAAAAACAACTGATAGTAGACCTTTGGGGATCATGGTAATATTCATTCCTTTATTTATGATTGTGGTCTTTCTGTTATGCATGACAATGCGGTTTCTCGACTTCGTCAATATCGAGTTTCTATCTCTACACGCCCATATAAAGCCAGAGGCTTTCGTGTTAAACGATGCACTTTTTGTTTATTACCTGAAAAACAGTGTCTGTGTGACACCATCATTCATCAAACCGCGAAAAGCCGTTTTTGTTTAATGATGTACGATACAGAAGTGATGAAACCAAGTAATACAGGAAAATTAATTGCCGATGTTTTACCCGATACACTTGCCTTTTTATGGTCACGTACCGAGCCTGAAAAAGCCTTACTTGATGCAATTAATGATCCGCATCGACAAGCTTATGTCGTCTTCCCAGACAGCTATGCTTCTCCTTCGCGAAAAGTTTATCACCAGTTACCTGCAAACAGTAAGCCACCGCTATTTATCTTACTAGACGGCACTTGGACAGAGGCGAGAAAAATGTTTCGTAAAAGCCCCTACCTTGATGCATTACCACTGTTTTCAATTAATGAAGCCAGTAAATGTGACTACATGCTCCGTCAAGCAGCAAGAGAAGAGCAACATTGTACCGCTGAAGTTGCCGCTTCTATTTTAGCCAATGTCGGCGATGATTTAGCGTCACAACAGCTTTTTTCTCATTTTAGTTACTTTCGTCAACAATATTTAATTGGAAAACCAGACAGACGTCAGGCAAAAGAAGAGTAAATCAGCTACATTGAATACAGTTTATCATAAACTTAGGAGTTGATATGAGCCAGCGAGGCCTTGAAGCACTATTACGTCCTAAATCAATTGCGGTGATTGGCGCCTCTGACAAAGTAGGCAGAGCAGGAACCACAATGATGAAAAACTTACTCAGTGGTGGGTTTAATGGGCCAGTCTTTCCAGTCAATCCGACTCGCAATTCTGTTTCTGGTGTTTTTACTTATCCTTCTATTGATAAACTCCCCCAAGTACCAGACTTGGCAATTATCTGTACTCATCATCGCCGCAATCTTGAACTTCTTGAGCAATTAGGTCAATCAGGCTGTAAAGCCGTGATTGTTCTTTCAGCACAATCAGAACAATTTCAAGCTATTAAGACACTCTGCCAGCAATACCATATTCGCTTGTTAGGTCCAAATAGTTTAGGTTTATTAGCCCCTTGGCAAGGCTTAAATGCCAGCTTTTCACCCCTTCCTGTAAAAAAAGGCAAATTGGCATTTATCTCACAATCAGCAGCAGTAGCTAACACCATCCTAGATTGGGCGTATTACCGCAATATTGGCTTTTCCTATTTTATTGCATTAGGTGATAACCAAGATATCCAAGTTGATGATTTACTGGATTTTCTAGCAAGAGATAGTAAAACCAGTGCAATATTACTGCATTTAGAGCATATTCATGATGCAAGGCGCTTTATGTCTGCCTCACGTAGTGCATCACGCAATAAGCCAATACTAGTTATAAAAAGTGGTCGAACACAAAAAGCCCAATTACTCTTAGGCGATACGCCAAGTTATGATGTAGCTTATGATGCAGCCTTCCAACGCGCAGGACTGTTACGCGTACAAGATACTCATGAGATGTTTTCAGCGGTTGAAACCCTCAGTTATATGACGCCATTAAAAGGCGAGAAACTGATGATCATCAGCAATGGTTCAGCTCCTGCGGCAATGGCCGTAGATGAATTATTTTTACAGTCAGGCAAATTAGCACAATTATCTGCTGATACTCAGCAACAATTGCAAGCCATTGTGCAAGACACATCTGCTATTCGTAATCCGCTTAATTTAGGTGATGATACCACGGTAGAGCGCTATATTAGGGCAGTGAATTGTCTATTAGATAGCCATGATCATGATGCATTACTCTTAATTCATACACCAAGTGCTATTGCACCAAGTATTGAAACAGCACAAAAAGTTATTGAAGCAATTAATAAGCACCCCAGAAGAAAATGGCTCACTCTATTTACTAATTGGGGAGGCGAATATTCATCTCAACAATCACGTAAATTATTTAGTGAAGCGGGTATTCCCACTTATCGCACTCCTGAAGGCGCAATTACCGCTTTTATGCATATGGTGGAGTACCGCCGAAACCAAAAACAACTAAAGGAAACGCCGGCATTACCTTTAGAAATAAAAATGAACACCCAGCAAGCCCATCGCTGTATTGAAGACGCTCTCGACAAAAAACAGTATCGCCTTGATACACACCAAGTCCAGCCCATTATGGAAGCCTATGGCTTTAATACTTTACCGACTTGGATTGCTCATAATGCACAAGAAGCGGTCAGTATTGCAGAAAAAATAGGTTATCCGGTCGCGCTGAAATTACGCTCCCCTGATATACCTCATAAATCGGAAGTTCAGGGGGTTATGTTATATTTAAGAGACAGCAATGAAGTTGAATCGGCTGCACATGCCATTATCGAGCGGGTAAGCGAGCTTTACCCACAAGCGAAAATTCAAGGACTATTAGTACAAAGTATGGCAAACCGTGCAGGCTCCCAAGAGCTACGTGTTGCGATTGAACAAGACCCCATCTTTGGCCCCCTAATTCTATTAGGAGAAGGAGGCGTTGAGTGGCAAATCGAAACAAAAGCTGCCGTTGCTTTGCCACCACTTAATATGGCGCTAGCTCGTTATCTGGTTATTAATGCAATAAAAAGTGGCAAGCTCCAACCTAGAAGTGCATTACAACCACTGAATATCCTAAGCTTAAGCCATTTTTTGGTGCAAGTTTCACACTTACTATTAGATTGTCCACAAATTGTCAGGCTCGACATACATCCGTTGTTAGTATCGGGTAATGATTTCACTTTGTTAGACGTGGCTATGGAGCTGTCACCAATCGAAGGCGATCCTCATCAAAAACTTTCTATTCGCCCGTATCCCAATGAATTAGAAGAAACTTTCTTTTTAAGAGATAGCAAACCTTGTTTTATTCGACCTATTTTGCCTGAAGATGAACCTCTACTAAAAACCTTTATTAATCAAGTGACCAAAGAAGATCTCTATTATCGCTATTTTAGTGAGATCAGCGAATTTACCCATGACGATCTCGCTAATATGACACAAATTGATTACGATCGTGAGATGGCTTTTGTCGCCATTCGCCACCCTCACGATGATCCAGAAATTATTGGTGTTGCTCGAGCTATGGCAGATCCTGATAATCAACAGGCTGAATTTGCTATCTTGGTACGCTCTGATTTAAAAGGTAATACACTGGGTCACCAATTAATGATGAAATTAATCAACTATACTAAGGCGCATGGCATCAAACGGTTAACTGCCATTACCATGCCTGAAAATCGTAATATGATAAGTCTAGCTAAAAAATTAGGGTTTTCTGTGGAAGTACAGTTTGATGAAGGAATAGTCAATCTCAACTTGCTTCTTGATCCTCTCAGTGATGTATAGTGATAAAATCGCGAATAGAAAATTTCTGAATGTGATTATTCACACATCCTAAGAGAAATTCACTCTATAAGATGATTTTATGCGTACATCCTATATAACTAATGTTATGATCAGAAGATCGGTTACAGAATTTTTTACATAGAAGATGACTCTTTTAGTCATCATAAACAAGAGAAATAAGCACTGTGATGTTGTCTAAACTAAAACTTGCTAAGCATCAACAACACCTTGCACAACTGCCTAAATTAGCTCAGTCAGTTGCTGATGTTGAAACGCTTTATCAGACATCCGCGTTTCGCAGCACCTTATTGAAATATATCGCGCAAGCTCAAAAAGAGATTTTTATTACCGCACTCTATCTAGAACATGATGAAGCGGGCGAGGAGATCCTTGAAGCACTTTATACCGCAAAACAACAACGTCCTGAACTTTCCATCACCGTTATTGTTGATTGGCATCGTGCTCAACGCGGTCGTATAGGTGTCTCTGCTGATGCAACAAATGCAGATTGGTATCATAAAGTTGCACAACAGCATCCTGATGTTGACGTCCCTATTTATGGTATTCCTGTTAATACACGTGAAGCATTAGGCGTATTACATCTAAAAGGGTTTATCTTTGATGATACGGTTATTTACAGTGGTGCAAGTATTAATAACGTCTATTTGCATAAACTTGATAAATACCGTTATGACAGATATCACATCATTCATAATGCTGAACTCGCAAACACAATGAAGCAATTCATTGTCGATAGCCTTTTGCAATCAGATGCTATTCAACGTCTTGATTCAGAAGAGAGAGTGCGTTGTGCAGAAATTAAAAATTGTATCCGTCAATTCCGCTTTAATTTACGCACACATGATGGTTACGATATTAAAGGAAATGCCTCAAATAATCAGTTAACAGTGACTCCATTGGTCGGCTTAGGCAAGAAAAATATCTTGAATAAGACTATTTCCCACCTCATGGCCGTGACTGAAGAAAAGTTGGTTATTTGTACACCTTATTTTAATTTACCTGCTATTTTGGTGCGCCAAATTAGTCATTTACTGAGAAATGGTAAACAGGTTGAGATTATTATTGGTGATAAAACGGCAAATGACTTTTATATTCCGCCAGAAGAGCCCTTTAAAATAATAGGTGCTTTGCCTTATTTGTATGAGATTAATCTTCGTAAATTCACCCAACGTTTTCAACGTTTTATTGATAATGACCAATTAACAGTAAGGCTTTGGAAAGACGGTGATAATACCTATCATTTAAAAGGCATGTGGGTTGATGATGAGTGGCAATTAATTACAGGTAATAATCTAAACCCTCGAGCTTGGGGATTAGATCTTGAAAATGCCATCTTAATTCACGATCCACATCATGAATTACATGAACAACGCCATAAAGAGTTAGCTTGTATCAGAGAAAAAACACTGATTGTTAAAAGCTATCAACAATTAGAGAGTATTAAATTTTACCCTCTAAAAGTGAAAAAATTAATTAAACGTTTACGGCGTATCCGTGTTGATAGACTAATTAGTCGTATACTCTAATTTAAATATACTGCTAAGCACTATTTATAAGCCTTACTTAAAATAAGTAAGGCTTTTTTGTCGCTATAATCCACTATACTTCAACTTATTAAGATTTAAGCTCAAATATCTAACGATCAAGATATAGTAATAAGGCGTGGATATTATATGAAACTAAAGCGTAATAGCTTCTATCTGATAGTTTTACTTTCACTCGTCACGTTAAATGGTTGTCAATCCTTTCATGTTGCCAATGATAATTGGCAAGGAAAAGATAAAGCACAGCATTTTTTATTTTCTATGGTAGCCTCCGCAGGAGCTAATGCTTACGCAGATCATCAGAACTATTCTTATCGAGAAGGATTAGTTATTGGCTTATCTTTTTCAATAAGTTTAGGCGTCGCTAAAGAGCTTTATGATAGTCGACCACAAGGTACAGGATGGAGCTGGCATGATTTTGCTTATGATGTGGCAGGAGCCGCGGCTGGCAGTTTACTCTATCAGCAATTGAAATAACTCTTTTCCTTAGTTAAAGGATAAAATTGAGAATAAAAAATATCAAACGCAAAAAAGCCAACCCAGTGGGTTGGCTTT